>CBIHOZ010000121.1:0-21045 GCA_966211525.1 uncultured Chitinophaga sp.
AACATATTGAAGGTAAACTTCTGTTGCAGGCGCGATTAGCTTATTCACCGGTTAAGCAAGTAACTATCTTTGTGAATGGACGAAACCTGCTGGCTGATAAAAGTCGTGAATATTACCATGGCGATGCAACCGCTATGATGTTGCTCGGTGGTGTTAATTTCCAGTTGTAATATATAGGAGGCGATCTATTACTCATCAGCGTTTATGATCGTGCAAACGCTGGTGAGTTTTTTATTTATAGTGTCAGGCGATGCGAGGTAACTCGAATGAAAAAGTTGAGCCCTTTCCGGGCACGCTTTCAGCAGAGATCTTTCCCTTCTGTGATTCTATAATTTCCTTCGATATGGCAAGGCCTAACCCGGAGCCGCTGGTTGTTCCGGGAGCCTGAAAGAATTTTTCGAACAGGCGATTCATATAGGCAGGATCTATACCGCTGCCAAAATCCTGCACCGAAAAGCGTGTGGCATTTTCGTGCTCGTAACAACGTATAATAATCTTTCCATGCTCGTCACTATGACGAATCGCATTGGTAAGAAAGTTTGTGAGTACCCAAGTCGTTTTATCTGCGTCTGCCTGTATAGGCGACATGTTTTCTTGTGCCTCGATGTTTATGACTATATGTTTTCGTTGTGCCTGCGTATTGACAGATTCTTTTGCAGTATGAAGAAGTTCTGCCGGATTAACGGATTTTATCGAGAGCCGTATATTGCCCGTCTCCACTTGCGCAAGGTCTAATAGTTCGTGCGTGATTTTTGAGAGCCGCGTAATTTCATCGCGCATCGTTACAGTCAGATTTTGCTGTTCATCGTTTAGCTGCCCTACACGATTGTCGAGCAGAAGCTTTGTGCACATTTGCAGCGATGCGATCGGAGTTTTCAGTTCATGCGATATAGTCGCTATAAAATTTGTCTTGGCCAGGTCGAGCTCTTTGAATGGCGTTACGTTCTTCAACAAGAGTACCTGTCCGATCAGTGCTATATTTTTTTCTCCGGTAGGAGTATAGCGAACAATAATCGTTTCTTTTGCGAAGTAATTCTCCTTGCCTGATACTACTATCTTGATCAGGTTGCTTTCATTGTTCTTTGTATTGCTTTCGCGGATCAGGTTACGCAGCAGATCATTTTCAAGGGCAACATCCGGGGCATACCGGCCTACCAACTGATCTTTACCTATATTTAAAAGTACAAGCGCCTGATCGTTGGCGAAAATTACTTTTTTGTATTCATCAAGTCCAATCACCGGGTCACGCATCAGGTTGATGATTGTCTCAATCCGCCTTTTTTCAAATATAGCGCGCGCTAAATTGCTGTGTTCATATTCATCCAGCTTCTCTGCCATTTGATTGAATGCCTGTGCAAGTTCTTCAAATTCATCATGCCGGTCGAAGTGGAGCCGCTCTTCATAATTCTTGTCGGCAATGGATTTAATACTGTTGGTAAGCTGCACAATGGGATTGGCTATATATCCCGGAAAATTTACGATGAACGTAAACGCTACAATTGCGAATATAGACAGTGTAATCACCACGTAAGTTGATGCACGTGTAGCCGTTTCCTGCGCCACTATATTTTTCCTGACAATGGCAGTCATGTTTATTTCGTGAATATTCAGGGCAGCGATTTGCATTGCCCGGGTCGCCATACTGTCTGAAGGGTTGGCGCGGTATCGTTCAAAGGCGGTGCGTAGTTGTAGTGTGGCGTCCTGTTCGTTGGGCTCGGTGATGTTGGCTTCCTGTCGCAGTAAATTTACTTCAATTGAATCGATGGAGCCCGGGTAATCGCCATTCGCAAGCTTCAGTATATTTTGGGTATACTCAAGTGTTTCATAGTTGTTGCGTATGATATTCTGCGTGGCCCGCGACAGTTCATGCAGGTAGTATAGGCCTATACCGCCAATAGCAAGAATCACGGCAAACAGGAATGCTACTCCCAGCGCTACTTTCGTTTTTATACTCATGACAGAATGATAAGGTCGGTCTCGGAGTTTGATAGTTTATTTAAAAGCTGGTTAAATGTATTGGTTTTCAAAATAACCTGCCACAGGTGAAAGTGTGGTTTACCAATGCAAACGGTGGTGATCTGTTTTTCTTCTACAATCTTTACAATAGTGGATGTTATATTTTTGTTCTTTACCTGTAATACCTCGGCACCCAGCTCTGTGGCCAGTTTAAAATTGTTGATCAGGTGTCGTTGCACCGAGAGCTTGATGCGGTTGGTATCTTCGCGTGGTGTTTGCACATAGAGTACATACCATTTGGAATTATAGTAGCTCGCGAGTCGTGCTGTTTTACGGATGATCATGCGTGCAATCTCATCGTTGGAGCTGATGCAGGCGAGGAAGCGTTCGTGCCGGAGTCTCACATCAACGGTTACTTCCGTATCTACTTTACGCTCTACCTGCGAGGCAACTTCTTTCAACGCAAGCTCACGTAACTGTAAAATTTTTTCGGGCTGAAAGAAGTTGTTCAGTGCCCGATCAATTTTGTCGGGTGGGTATATTTTTCCTTCTTTCAGGCGTACGATCAACTCATCGGCAGTCAGGTCAATGTTTACAACTTCATCGGCCATTTGCAGGATTTTGTCAGGAACACGTTCGCTCACCTCTATACCCGTGATGGTATATACCTCTCTATTTATACTTTCAATATGCTGGATGTTAATAGCGCTGATCACACTGATGCCGGCTTCCAGTATTTCCGTTACATCCTGCCACCGCTTTTCATTTTTACAACCCGGTATATTACTATGCGCCAGCTCATCGACAATGACCACTTCGGGATGCTGATTGATGATGGCTTGTGTATCCATTTCTTCCAGCTCTTTGCCTTTATAGAAAATATTTTTTCGTCCGATCACAGGAAGACCGCTGGTGAGCGCAGCGGTTTCCTTGCGATTATGTGTTTCGATAAAGCCAATCGTTATATCTACACCGTTCTTTAAAAGACTGTGCGCTTCCTGCAGCATGCGAAATGTTTTACCAACACCCGCACTCATGCCGATATATATCTTGAACTTGCCGCGTTTTGATTTGCGAATAAGATTAAGAAAATGCTCAACTGATTTTTCTTTCTCTTCCATAGATCAGAAACTTACGCAAAGGGATGTGCCGATAAAGGTATTGTCTTTTACGGGTTTACTTTCTCTCTCAAACACACGGTCTTTACTGGCGAAGGTACGCACTTCTGTTCGCCAAAGTATAGCTTCGTGTACCTGGTAATCTACAGTAAATGACAACCCGGTAGTTTTGAAACCATGGGGAGTGCCGGTGGCTATAATGACTCCGTTCTCATCGCTGTAATATTCACCTCGTAGGGCAAGCGCCACGTTGTTGCCGGCCGTATACCGTACAATCAACACGGGAGCGTACCAGGCATTGGTGGCTGATGACTCCGGTGATTTTTCTTCGGCACCATAATCAAAACCAACTGTAACGCCAACTTTTTTACTTACCTGAAATATACCATAGAAGTTATGAAAGTAGCGCATCAGTCTGGCGCTGTCAGGTTTATCGGTGCCTATAAATGCGCTGCTGTTAAGTGTTACAGAAGCGGAAGGTTTGAAGGTGATTTGTGTTCCGAATGATGGCAATGAATTTCCGTCCACACGTTGTATGCGTTGCCAGCCATTCAAGAGTAAACCGGATAAGAACCACTTACCGTTGCCTGATGTATAGGAAAGTTTAGCCCCGGCTTCATAGTACGGAGTATTATCGGCTAATATACTTCGCGTCAGGTTCCAGCAATCTTTACCAATGGCACTTTCAAAGCCGATGTGCGATCCAAATATACCGGCATCGATCCATAGATTCTTTTTTGCAGACAATTTGATACCGGCATTCGCTTCGTATATATTTTTAAGAACGCCCGGTTCTGCCGCCAGGTTTGCATTGGCGTATGTACCCGTCATCAAAGCAAGGTTCGCCCGAACATGGTCCGTATTATAAGAACCTTTTATCATTCCGATGTTCAGGTTTACTTCATTGTGACGGTTAAAGGAATATATAAACCCCGGACGTGTATTATTCTGCGGTTTATTAAAATCGTATAGATAGTAAGTTTCAATGTAGCCACTTACTGTGAAAGGTGAAGCGGCTTTTTCTTCCTGGGCAACCGTTGTGAAGAAGGATAGTAAATATATAGTGAATAGGATATAGTGTTTCATAGTGTGTTGTTTCTTGTTCGTTATCCGTTACACGTTATCCGTTAGTCGTTATCCGTTTCTGTGGTTGTTCACGATTAACAATTAACGTATAACGATTAACGATTAACGACTAACGTGCTTCAATTTGTCGAGCGCGATATTAAGACTAAGTACATTCACCGTTTCCGGTCCGAACATCGGCTTATCTGTATAGTGATCGATCAGTGCTATAAGTTTCCCGTCATCTATATTTCGTACACGCGCAATTCGGGCTACCTGTACGCGAACAGCCTGTGGAGAAAGGTGAGGATCGAGCCCACTACCTGAAGCCGTTACAAGTTCAGCCGGTATCTGTTCTTTTTTTATAGTAGGATTGTGCACAAGGAAAGTATCAATACGTGCCTGTACCTGTGCGAGGTAATCCGGATTAGATGGACCTTTGTTGCTTCCGCCGGATCCTGCTGCATTATAATTTACGGCAGATGGACGCGACCAGAAATACTCATCAGCTGTAAACGACTGTCCTATTTTTTCAAAACCATAGCGATTGTCTCCATACGTTATCGTTTCTCCTTTACCGTGGTTGGGAGCGAACTGTGCAATGCCCCACACAGCGGCTGTATATATACCACAGAAGAAAACAATACAGCAAAGCGTTAATAGAGTGGCTGGCAAAATGTGATTTTTCATATACGTTATAAGATCGTTGATACTACAATGTCAATAAGTTTTATTCCTAGGAAGGGAACGAGTATACCGCCCAGACCGTAGATGAGCAGGTTTCTGCGAAGTAATGCTGCGGCACCAATAGGTTTATAGGCAACACCGCGCAGCGCAAGTGGTATCAGCAATGGTATAATTATCGCGTTGAAGATGATTGCGGAAAGTATAGCACTCTCCGGACTCGCCAGTTGCATGATATTTATACTTTGCAAGGCAGGAATCGAAGTGATGAACAGTGCCGGAACAATGGCGAAGTATTTTGCTACATCGTTCGCTATACTGAAGGTGGTGAGTGTACCGCGCGTCATGAGTAATTGCTTACCAATCTCCACCACTTCAATTAACTTGGTAGGATCGTTATCGAGATCAACCATGTTGCCTGCTTCCTTTGCAGCAGCAGTACCGCTGTTCATGGCGACACCTACATCAGCTTGTGCCAGTGCCGGAGCATCGTTGGTGCCATCGCCCATCATCGCTACAAGTTTACCGCTGGCCTGTTCGGCCTTGATATACTCCATTTTATCTTCGGGCTTAGCTTCGGCTATAAAGTCATCAACACCGGCTTTCTGTGCTATATATTTAGCGGTTAACGGATTGTCGCCTGTAACCATTACGGTTTTTACTCCCATCTTGCGCAAGCGCTCAAAGCGTTCGCGTATACCGGGTTTAATGATGTCCTGTAGTTCGATCGCGCCCATTACTTTGTTGTTTACAGAGACAACCAATGGTGTGCCACCGTTGGAAGAGATCCTGTCAACAGTATGTTTTGTATCCGCCGGAAATATATTACCTGCTTTTTCAACCAGTTTCCGGATCGCATCATAAGCACCTTTGCGTATACTACGGTCTTCAAGATCTATACCCGAAGTACGAGTCTCCGCGGAGAACTTGATGATGCGTGACTGTGGTAATCCAAACGTGAGGTCTGCTATACTTCCCAATGCAGCAGGATGTTTGAATCCTTTGCCCGCAGCAAGTTCAATGATGGATTTACCCTCCGGAGTCTCATCAGCAAGCGATGCAATCGTGGCACATTCAATGAGATCATCTTCCGGTATACCGTTGGCAGGATAGAAGTTAGTAGCCTTGCGGTTTCCAATGGTAATGGTACCGGTCTTGTCCAGCAAGATCGTGTCCAGGTCACCAGCTGTCTCAACAGCTTTTCCGGATTTCGTAATTACGTTGGCTCGCAATGCACGATCCATACCAGCTATACCAATGGCAGACAGTAGTCCTCCGATAGTGGTTGGTATCAGGCAAACGAACAGCGCTATAAATGCTGCGATGGTAATGGGTGTATTTGCATAGAGCGAGAAAGGTTGCAGCGTTACACAAACAATGATGAAGATTAAGGTAAATGCTGCGAGTAAGATGGTGAGTGCTGTCTCATTCGGTGTTTTCTGACGTGATGCATTTTCTACCAGGGCAATCATCTTGTCAAGAAAGCTTTCGCCGGGTTTGGAAGTTACAATTACTTTTATCCGGTCGGATAAAACTTTTGTACCGCCTGTTACGGATGACTTGTCACCGCCCGATTCGCGAATTACGGGGGCAGACTCACCGGTGATGGCGCTTTCATCAATAGTCGCTATACCTTCTATGATCTCTCCATCGGCCGGTATAATATCACCGGCTTCACAAATGAATACATCGCCCTTGCGTAACTGACTGGAGGATCGTGTAGTGATAACACCATTATCGGCAATCACTTTCGCAGGAGTTTCTTCGCGTGTCTTTCGCAGCGAATCAGCTTGTGCTTTGCCACGTGCTTCTGCTATACCTTCGGCAAAGTTTGCAAACAATACAGTGAGTAACAGGACAAGGAATACAATAAAGTTATAGAGGAAGCTTCCCTGTGAAGTTTCGCCCGTCAGTATCCAGATACAAACCACGAACATAACGGCTGTACCAATCTCCACCGTAAACATGACCGGGTTCTTGAATAATATTTTTGGATTTAGTTTTATAAAGGACTGCTTCAATGCTTCGTTTACAAGCTCGCGTTGAAACAGCGGTGTCTTTCTTTCTCGTGCAGACATATAGATATATATTAAAATGTTGTAGTATACTTTTCGGACTGTAGCCGGATTATTTAACCATGCTGAAATACTCTGCTATAGGCCCCAGTGCCAGGGCTGTAAAGAATGACAAGGCTACAAGGATGGCGATCACGGCAAACGTCATAATGCCAAATGTTGCTGTGTCGGCCTGGAGCGTTCCGGAACTTTCAGGTATATATTTCTTTTCTGCGAGTATACCGGCTATGGCAATCGGTCCGATGATCGGGATGAAACGTGCCAGCAGCATAATAATTCCGCACGAGATATTCCACCACGGTGTGTTGTCTCCTAATCCCTCAAAGCCACTGCCGTTGTTGGCGGATGACGAAGTATACTCGTATAGCATTTCAGAGAAACCGTGATAACCGGGATTGTTAAGCCATCCATAGTCGGGGTTGCTATAGAATATATAGGATGATAATGCCGTTGCTCCAAGGATCAAAAAAGGATGAAGCAGAAACACGATCATCGCTATTTTCATTTCACGCACTTCAATTTTCTTTCCGAGAAATTCGGGCGTTCGTCCAACCATGAGTCCGGAAATGAAAACTGCAATAATGATGAAGATGTAAAAGTTGAGAAGCCCTACGCCTTTGCCCCCGTAGAAAGCATTGATCTGCATACCCAGCATGGTAAACATACCCGAGAGGGGCGTGAGACTATCGTGCATCGCATTAACAGATCCATTCGAAGTACACGTTGTAACGATGGCCCACAATGCAGAGGCGGCACTGCCAAAACGTACTTCTTTTCCTTCCATACTTCCGGCAGACTGATCTATACCCATCGATGCTATCGCAGGATTGCCATTCATCTCAAGATATATAGTGGGAATGAGGAACAGGAGAAATCCTGCTGTCATTACTGCGAAGATCATCCAGGCGAGCCGCTTGCGTTTCAGGTAATACCCTAATGCAAATACCAGTGCTATCGAGATGAGTGGAATGGAGACTGTCTCAACGATGTTGGTAATATAGTTTGGATTTTCGAACGGATGCGCAGAGTTCACACCAAAGAATCCACCACCGTTTGTTCCAACCTGTTTAATGGCGATCATCGCTGCAGCGGGTCCGCGTGATACTTGCACCGTATCACCCTGAAGCGTTGTGATCGTATCTTTACCTTCAAAAGTCATGGGCGTTCCATTGAACACCAGGATAACAGCCACTATAAATGATACTGGCAGCAGAATGCGCGTACATGATTTAACAAAGTAATCATAGAAGTTACCAAGCTTGCTGGTGGTACGCTCGCGCAAGGCATTGAATAAAACAGCAGCGACTGCCATACCCGCACCGGCACTGATAAACTGGTATAGCATCAGTGTAATCTGACCGAAATAAGAAACACCGGATTCTCCTGAGTAGTGTTGCAGGTTTGTATTGGTAACAAAACTTACGGTAGTGTTAAACGCCAGGTCAGCAGACATGGATGCGTTACCATCCGGGTTGAGCGGAAGCCAGCCCTGGTTCATCAGGATCAGCATACCATAGAGAAACCAAACTATATTTATGGTAAGGAGGGCAACGAGGTGTTGCTTCCAAGTCATCTCGTGGGTAACGTTAATGCCACTGATGCGGTAGAACAGTTTTTCAATCGGGTTGAAAACGGCATCCAGAAGTGTTTTCTCACCGGCATATACCCGGGCTATATATTTACCGAGCGGTATAGCCAGTGCAAAAGTGACCAGCAGTATAAAAATAACACTGACGATTTCAGTATTCATAAGTCTAGAATTTTTCAGGTTTTACAAGTACGTAGCACAGGTATATAAATACCAGGATGGATAGAATGAACAGGACAACCATATGCGTTAGATTTTTTCGAAGTAATCAATGGCTTTAAAAAAGATGACGAAGCACAAAAGCCCCGATGCGATAAGTACGAAAGTGATCATGGATATATAATTTAATGTTAGCTGGCTGTTGGCAACCTGTGTGCCTGTTATAGAAAATACTTGTAATCAGTATTTTGCGGATACATGAAATAAAAAGACCCTTCGGAATCCGAAGGGTCTTTCAAAATTGGAAGGGTCTGCGTGTGCAAAAAAATACCCTTCCGAAAGCGGAGGGTATATTAAATGCGATTCAACTATGATTCTTCTATGAAAGATTATAGTCCTTGATTTTCTGGTAGAGCGTGGTGAGGCCGATGCCGAGCAATTTGGCCGTTTGTGTTTTGTTTCCTTTGGTATATGCCAGCACTTTCTGGATATGTTTTTTCTCGGCAGAGGCAAGATCCATGCTTCCCCCGGTCAATGCATGGTCATGAAGGTTGAAATCATAAGGTAAGATGTCGGCATCGAGTACAGGTTGATCATTCAGAATAACGCATCGCTCGATAACATTTTTTAATTCGCGGATATTACCTTTCCAAGGATGTTCCTGCAATGATTTCAGAAATGCAGGCGACATGGTCGGAGCTGATGTGTTGGTCTTTACAGAGAAGTGATTAATAAAGTATTCTGATAATTTCCGGATGTCATCCTTTCGTTCGCGCAGTGGTGGCAGCGATATGGTAAATACCGATAGCCGGTAAAATAAATCGCTTCTGAAATTTCCGGCCTCCGATTCTTTTTCAAGATTACGATTGGTGGCAGCAATGAAGCGCACATTTACCTGTCGCACTTTGCTTTCGCCCACGCGGTAAAATTCGCCTGTCTCAAGAACGCGTAGTAATTTTGCCTGAAGATCTATATGCATCTCTCCGATCTCATCGAGAAAGAGTGTTCCTTCGTGCGCCTCTTCTATATATCCCTTCTTCGATTTGGTGGCGCCTGTAAATGCACCTTCTGCATGGCCGAATAATTCGCTTTCCAGAAGATCTTTCGGAAAGGCGCTGCAATTAACGGCTACAAATGATTTTGCTTTTCGCGGACTTTCATAATGTATAGCCTGGGCAAATACTTCCTTGCCGGTGCCGGTTTCACCCAGTAGCAGTACCGTTGTGTTGGTGGCAGATACCTTTCGGGAGAGTTCTATACTTTGCAATAACAATTTGTTCTGACCAAGTATATTATCAAATCCAAAACGTTGTTGAAGTTTCGATTCCAGGTTATATACTTTCTGTCGGAGCAACGCCTTTTCGGAAGCTTTGCTTAGCAGCGGAATTATTTTTTCAGGGTGTTCACTCTTGGTAAGGTAATCGAAGGCTCCGTTTTTGATGGCTTTGACACCGTCTTCTATGGTGCCGTACGCGGTCAGTACGATTACCTCGGCAACCGGGTAATCTTGTTTGATCCTGCTTACAAGTTCAACACCGTTTCCATCCGGCAATTTAACGTCAGAGACAACAATGTTGATGTTCTCTTTGTCCAGCACCCGTATACCTTCTTTTATAGAAGCGGCCTGGTATACCGTGTATCCTTCAAGCTCTACTACGCGAGCCCATAGCTTGCGCAGGTTCTCTTCGTCATCGATAATTAAAACATTACTGCTATTCAATGTGGTACGATCTGGGTTTTGCAAAGTAAAATAATCTTATGGAACGTAAGCCTGATAATACACAATATCTTTTTTGGGGTGAGCAGAACGTAAACCAGTGGTGGGTTCAAACGTCACCAAATCAGTTTCAGGTGTAAACGAGAGGTTGGTTGGATTCGGATTTGTGATGGCGCTTTGCCAGCAGTTAACAATATCTTTGAAGACTATATATCGGTTACTTACATGAAAAATGATGTCGATGTTATCTGTCAGAATATAAGTGGACAGATGCTGGTATAGGTTCATGTTGAAAGCGAGCAACTAACTTATTGACTTCTGTAAAAATACGGATGCAGTTCTGTGTAATCTTTTGAGTTTGTAAGAAAATACTTTGCTGTAGATTTGTCGCAGTTCTCACCTGTGCATAGACAGGTAAGGTTAAGTACAATTTGGGTTAAGAAAGACCAAATATCCAGACGGGATGTTTGGTCTTTTCTTTTTTACGGACAATCCGGTATATATCACTTCTGTCCGATGAAGTTCTGCCTGGTATATATAGTTCATCTTGAAAAATTTGTCTCACATAAAATAGTAACGCTTCAGGCTTTTGTATTACATGAAGATGATTTCGGTTGTTTGTTGTTCATCGTGTGTGTATTTGTGTACACGGATGTGCAATTCATACAACGCGAAACAAGGCATATTTAGGGTAAGTATTTTATCGACTGCGATAATTTGTTTTGTGTAATCACTTTGTGACACTTTGTAGATGAAATGAGCGAATCCTGCGATGAATAAGATATATCCGATGTAACGTTACGTGTACATTCTGTTGTATACCATAATATATAGTATATAGGATTTTGAAATAGCCTCTTCTGCTAAATATAGGTAGAAATACGGACGCTTCCTTCCGTGTTTAAAATGACACGATGCAGTAATTATACGGAATACGTTATAAATCTGTAGTCGATAAAATTGCAGCTTTAAAAGTTATAAATCTTACATACGAAAGACAATACGGTGTATACGATGATCCCTGGTGTAGCATCAAATTCTTATCTCACATTTGTGATTGGCAACGATAAGTTTGCCGTACACGTAGCACACGTACAGGAGGTAATTGAAGTAGGACAAGTAACAAAGCTTCCGCATGTACCGGCCTATATGTTGGGTATCATTAACCTGCGAGGAAAAACTCTTCCGCTGATCGACACGCGACAAAAACTCGGTTTGCCTCCTGTTGAATTAACATCCAGCAACCGCATACTGGTGCTGAATATAAAAGATGCCGCTGATAAACAATTGCTGATTGGTGCCACCGTAGATATAGCGCGTGAGGTTGTAGCGATTAACCCGCAGGCCATCCAAGACCCTGCATGTATTCAATACAACAACGCATCATCCCTGTCGGGTATTGTTAACGACCAGGGAGACATTACCATGATACTGAATGTATCGACTCTTTTCCCGATCGGTGAAATAGAGTCGTTCGATTTACCTGTGAATTAAATATACTTTTCATGATCAATAACTTTACAATTCGAGTAAAACTCATCGCAGCATTTAGTGTATTGCTGGTTTTGATGGGAGTAATTTTTGTTATATCGTATCTGCGCATCAGCGATATAAGTGATAAGCTGAATGAGATTACCGATAAGAGCGCTGTGCAGTTGCAATTGATTGGTGATGTTGAAGTAAACCTTACGGAGATAAGCCGCGATCAGAAGAAACTAATTCTTGCGGAAGATGAGCAAGGCATGAACGCATTGAAGCGCTCGATCGAGGGGTTCACTGAAGAACTGAACAACACCATGGCAGAACTTGAAAAGATCAGTGACGGTGAGTCGATACAAAAAATAACAAACCTGAAAGCGAAAGTAGGTGAGTTTCTGTCTGTAGGAGAAACCGTGATACAACTGTCGTTAGAGAATACAGAGATACGTGCCGCCATACTGTCAGAGAACGAAGCCGAGGCAGGTTTCTCAAAAGTATTGTCAACAGCCGATGAACTGAAAAACAGCTTCATGACCTCGAATGCAAAAAACCAGCTTGACCGTATATACCGGTTCAAGCTTTTGCTTATAGATCTGAAGAATACGGAAAGGGCGATGATTGCTGCGGAGACCGAAGAAATGAATAAAATTATACTGCTGGAGGCTGGCAAGATTGAGAATAAACTTGAATCGCTATTGACGGAATTGGGTGGTACACTCAACGGTACAGATAAAGCGCTGTTCGATCGCTTGCAAATGCAGTACAATAACTTCTATACATTGCATTTGCAGGTAATGGATATTGCGAGAAAAAGAGGCAAGATAACAGCAGAAGCGCTGTCGGAAGGAGACGTAGAGAGATTGGACAATGAATCAGATGCTATACTTAGCGAAATTGAGAGAGGCATCGAAGGCAAACTTGCACAAGACAGGATCACAACCGATGAAATGTATGCGAGTGCTGTCCGCACCATGTTTATACTCATTGCTGTTGCTGTTATCATTGGCGCAGCGGTTGCTGCGTGGCTGTTAAAAGATATAGCATCATCGTTGTCAGTGGCGAAAACGGCTATCCGCAAAGTAGCACACGGAGATTTCTCCACAGAGATAAATATTGTAAAGCGCGATGAAATAGGAGAGATGCTGGAGGAACTTAAAACCATGCTTGAGAAACTTCGCGGCAGTGTGGATATAGCCAAGCAGGTATCGAAAGGCGATCTCACCATGGACTTTAACGCGATGACCAATAAAGGCGGAGACCTGGACAATGCACTTGAAGCGATGGTAAATAATCTTCGTAACATTACTACTACTATTTACAACGGTGCGGCTAGTGTATCCACAGCCAGTCACCAGGTTGCCGCGGCTTCCCAGCAGATGTCGCAGGGAGCGCAGGAGCAGGCGAGTGCTTCCGAAGAAGTATCTGCATCCATGGAACAAATGATCGCGAACATCGAACAGAATACGAATAATTCACAAGAGACCGAAAAGATCGCGAACAAAGCAGCAAATGATATCAAGGTAAGCAACGTGTCTGTATCAGAAACAGTCGATGCGATAACCACCATTGCCGAGAAGATCACGATCATCGAAGAGATTGCTTCGAAGACTGACCTGCTTGCACTTAACGCAGCCGTTGAAGCAGCACGTGCCGGTGAACATGGAAAAGGTTTTGCCGTAGTAGCGGCCGAAGTACGCAAGCTTGCCGAGAGAAGTCAGCGTGCCGCTGCCGAGATCAACGAGATATCTGCGCGCACCGTAAAGATGGCGAAGGACTCAAAAGATATGCTCACCAGTACCTTGCCCGATATAAATCGTACCGCAGAGCTTGTTCAGGAAATTGCATCGGCCAGCACGGAACAAAGTCAGGGAGCGAACCAGGTTAATAAAGCGATCCAGCAATTATCAACGGTTACGCAAAGTAATGCATCGGCTGCAGAAGAAATGTCTTCGAATGCCGAAGAGCTTAACACGCTGGCGGAAGAATTGAAGAACGCAATAGGTTATTTCAATATAGGAACGATGGCGTCTTCAAAAATTATACGTGCTGGTAATGGTATAGCAACATCTGGAAAGAGTAAAGTAGCGGAAAGTAAATCAGTGTCTCGTAATGCAGGCAACGGTTTTGACTTGAAGCTCAGCGATGTTGTAAGCGACAATGAGTTTACGGAATTCTAATCTACTTTTAGCTACCACGGTTCATCGCCTGATTGTATACTATATATGCAATCAGGCAATACTTCTTCATTGATAATATTAAGTCAGGCTTTACGGTGATGCGGTACTATATTATTGTCTGTATACTCTGTCTCAAGGTTGGTATACTCAGCGCACAATCCTATACATACCTTACGGTTGAAGATTTTCTGAATGCAGTTTCTGTGCATCCGGAAATTATCCGCCAGACGGATGACATAACGCTGGCACAATTTAATGTTGAGATTGCACGCGTATCGCCTGATCCGGTGCTGGGCTTCGGAAATGCTTCTGGTGATATAAGCGGTATCAATATGCCGCAACAGTTATTTATAGGTATAGAACACACGGTGGAGATGGGAAGAAAACGCATGCACCGTGTGAACTATGCAAAGCAGCAGATTGCGGTGGCCCGCGAAGAGCATACCGTATTCGTAAATACATTCAAGCGTGATGCATTGCTGGCGTTTCAGGAATGCTGGATGCTGGAACAACAGATACGGGAACTGGAGCAACATATAAACAATATTCAGGAAGTAATCGTGTTGGACAGCACGCAGGCTATAAAGAGACAATTGGTGCAATACGAGAATGAAATCCTTTTAAACAATCTTCGTGAAAACTATATAGGTATACTGGAAGAATTGCAGGCACTGGTACAGCACGTTTACCAAACACAACTGGTAGCTCCGGACACCTGTGTGTGGTCTGATAGTAATACCGGCGAAGAGATTGCCATCGACCAACACTATAAGATTTCATCAAACAAAGCCATGCTGGATCTGGTACACAAAGAAATCGCACTCGCGGCCAGCAATCGCACTCCGGATATATCTTTCACGTTGGGGAATAATTTTATTACACAGAGTACGAACCCGGGAGCTCCTTCGCCTGCGTACAACGCCATTACCGCGATGGTGTCTATACCGTTGAAGATTTCAAATATAGGAAAGGCCGAGAGGAAACGAGACGCTTATCGTTTACAACTGGCCCGGCAAGAGGAAGCTTCTATTCTGGACGTGGCTACGGAGGAGATTATGCAGCTACTCGCAACCATTGAAAAAAAGTCATTGTCCATAAACCAGATTATGGAATTGATATACCAGCAGGAAAAACTCATCGCACTGATGCGCGCACAAAAATCCGCGTTGCTGCTCTATGAATTCGAGCAGCTGCGCGATTATCATGAGATGCGCTGGAAGATGTACGAAGAGTTAACCAATAGCAAAGCAGAGCTATATCTGCTCACGGGCATGCTATGTGAATAACTACTCTTTTGGAAGTAACTACTCTGTATATTATATATAATAGTATATATACTGTTTTGAGCGCTCTATTTTAGTTTGTTCTCCAGTGCTGTAAGTCGTTTGTTTTGTTCGTCAATCTGTTTCTGTAATTTTTAGATTTTAGCCTGTTGTTCTTTTACTGCGTTAATAAGAATATACGTTACAGCATTCGGATCGTATTTCAGATAATCGATCTTCGTTTCGCTATCAGTAAAGGTGTCGATCGTATAGGGCGCAGCTTGTTGCATGTCCTGCGCAATGATCCCTATATATTGCTTGCCATCATCCGGCATGCCAGCCATTCCATTATAGCGGAATGATACCGGCTTGATCTTCGTCAGCACGTTCATTCCGTCTGTAAAATCAGCAATATCTTTTTTTAGTCTTCTGTCGGAAGGAGATGCCCACGTTCCACCACCAGGTTTAACGGCATCGTTCGTGCCGAGGTGCAGCAAGTGGGCCGGGTTATTTGTTCCTATACCTACGAAGCCGGCTGCGGTGATGCGTATGCGTTCAAGACCGTTTGCTGTATTAGTTCCTAATATGCCGCCCACCGGGTTGGTAAACAACACAAGGTCTCTGCCTGGTGTACCATTACCGATCTTGAGATCATTGGCGTTGGAGTATAAATACGCAAGGTTCGCACCGTTAAGAATGTTACTGTTACCGTTGTTATACCCGGCACTGTTTATACCCATATCTATATATACCGAATTTTCCGTTCCGTTATTGGCGGTCGCTACTACGTCTGAACTGGCCAGGGCTCCGTTCGAAAAATTCTGAACGTTTATTTCAAGAAAGTCATTTAATGTACCTACAGCACTAATAGCTGTCTGGATGGTTGTACCCGCATCGACCAGTACTTTTTCATCTGTTACAGTGCTCGTGCCTATACCGATGCTACCCGCAGCAGTAATGCGCATTTTTTCCGTGTTGTTGGTGATGAAGGGTAAATCAAAATTTGATGTTGTCCCAAGCGGGCGTGCAGCCGCTACGTTGTTTCCATCCAGAATCCATGTGGAAGTACCCACAATGGTTGCGGGTGCAACCCAGCTTGGAGCGGTATTGGTACCGTTGGATTGCAAAATCTGTCCTGATGTACCAGCACTGCCTGCCGGTAACAGTGCGCCTGTAAAACGAACGTTGCCCGTTACATCCAGTATTTCTGCGGGACTTGTATTTCCTATACCAACTCTTCCTGTTCCGTCAATGCGAAGGCGTTCGTTGGCAGCGGTAAAGCCACCGGTAAAGAAACGGAGCGGGCGGGTAGCCGTGCCGTTGCCAATAACAAAATCGGCACCGGTAGCATAAAGATAAGCCGTATTGGCGCCCGCGAGCACAGGCAATGAAGTGTTACTATAGCCACCGGAGTTTATGCCCATGTCTATATAATTAATAGCCTCCGTACCGTTGTTGGCGGTTGCTACCAGGTCTGAGCTGGCACTTCCTCCGCCCGAATTATTCTTTACATTTATCTGAAGATAGTTGTCAATGCTGCCGCGGCCGGTCATTAAATTATAGGAAGTTGTCGTGCCGGCATCCACCAGTAATTTTTCCGGATTGGTTCCGTCAAATGTACTTGATCCTATACCTAAATTTCCGGTTGTCGTAAGTCGCATGCGCTCCGCGTTGTTGGTAATAAAAGGAAGCGCAAAGTTCGTTGTTGTGCCGAGCGATTGCATGGAAGTTACCGCATTGCCATTCTGCAGCCAGCTCGTAGTTTGAGCAACCGATGTGGGTGTTACCCAGGTAGGCGCGTTATTCGCGCCGTTGGATTGTAATATAAACCCGGATGTACCAGCAGCGTTATTCGGCATTAATGCTCCGCTAAAGCGAACGTTACCCGTTACATCCAGCGCCTGCGTAGGACTTACATTTCGAATACCAACGTTACCATTTGTAGACGATGCAACCAGTAATACCCACGCACTTCCATTCCAGAAATAATATCCGGGAACTACATTGTTGGGAGCAGTGCCTGCGGTAGCAGTATTATATACCAGTAAGCTCGTAGCCGGCGATGTGACCGGAGTAGCTGCGTTGGTAGCTGTTAAGGCTATGCGAGGTATAAGCAATCCTGAATTCGTAGAAGAAACGTCCAGCATCGCGGATGATGCAGGGTCAGCTCCTGTTGCATTAATACCAATACTTTGTGCCTGTGTAGCAACATATACTCCGATGTGCAGCATGATAATAAGTAATAGCTTTTTCATAGCCAAAGTGGGTTTGATGTTGATCGTTCATATGACAACGTTTAAAGAAACAGCTGTCCAAAGTCAAAAATGCATAGCTATGACGTTGTATCCATCAGGGAAAAGCTGATTTTTATAAGTAACGAGTCGTGTAACATCGGCTACAGCATGCGTATTGATTTAATAGGCACGCTTACTACCTAGTAGTGTTTAAACATTTGTCTGAAACAATAAAATAATGTACGAGATATACTGTTGATGATTTTTTTTAGAATCATAAAATTGTAATTTCGGTACAGCCTACCCGGTACTGGATTGTTCGTTTGGTGAGCAGTCTTTTACAGTTTTGTTTCCTGTTTATATACTATATATGGTGTTTGCTATATATAGCGAATTTTTTATTGTAGTACGGAAATCCAAGGAAGTTATGCGATATACAGATTTGAAACCCGCAGTTCTAGTAATGACGTTGCTGTTGCTGATCGATATACCGGATCTGCACGCACAGGCACGCCTCGTTTTGAATGGTGCCAATATTACCATAGCACAAGGTGCAACGCTTGTTATACAGAACTCTGATGCCAACGCCATTACACGGAACAGCGGCTATATCATCAGTGAAGGCGAGAACAATGTTATAAAATGGTATATCGGTACAGCAACCGGAAACTATACTATACCGTGGGGATATAACAATGAGTATATACCTGTAACGTTTACTCCCACCGGGGCATCCGGCAGTGGCTATTTTTTATTTTCAACCTATCGCACCGCTAATTGGAATAATGCCGCCAGCCTGCCTACGGGTATAACTAATTTCAATGGTTCATCCGGTACTGATCATTCTGCATTTGCCATCGATCGGTTCTGGCAGATCAATGCTCAGGCATATACAACACGACCGACACTTACTTCACTGACATTTACGTATCGTGACAGCGAGCACAGTGCTGTCGGGAATACCATTGAAGAAGCTGCACTTCGTCCGGAACGATGGAACAGCACACTGAGTACATGGACAGATTTTTCTGCATCGCCTGCTATAAACACAACGACCAATACAGTAACCCTCAGTAATCTCGGCAACGCTGATCTGTTTGCCTGGTGGACACTCTCAACTTCACCGGTTAACCGGTATTGGGTTGCATCAGCATTGTCCAATTGGAGTAATCGTTCGAGCTGGTCCGTTTCTCCCGGTGGACAAGGTGGCGCAACAGTTCCGTCCAGTGTCGATGCCGTTGTGTTCGATGGCGCTAACGATGGGCCCTGTACCATCGATGCTACTGTAAATATAGCTTCGCTTACGGTTAACCCTGCCTATACCGGAACGATCACGCAAGGTGCACAACGTATAAACGTTGCGGAAGAGGCCACGTTCGCAGGCGGTGCATTTATAGGTGGATCGGTTCCGATTCATGTCAATGGAGATTTACATATTAATGGTACTGCATTTTTATCTAGCAGTGATACGCTTGATCTGAAAAGTAATTTTACACTCGATGCCGGATCATTTGAACACAACAGTGGCATTGTGAAATTTTCTGGTTCAACTGCCGGTTCACCACAGCTCATCAATGGAAGTTCTTCTATAGGGTTCAATAATATTCACGTTACTAATACGGCATTGAATGCCGGAGTAAGCGTAGAGTCGAGGCACCAGCTACATGGTATATTAACACTAGCTGCGGGCGCCAGACTGGATGCCGATGGGTCGCTGGATACAGCCACTTTTACATTGATATCATCCGGAGACGAACCCGTGATCGATGCTGCTATAGCACCACTGCCGGCCGGTGCACAGGTTGCAGGTAATATTACTGTGCAGCGCTATATGTCGATTGAAGGATGGAACAATACGCGCATATACCGGTATATATCATCGCCGGTACAAGGTGGTACCGTAGCGGATATACAGGAAGAGATTCCGGTAACCGGTTCATTCGTAGGAGCCACAGATTGTAAGGGTTGCTTGACGAACCAGTCGATGTTTGCATACAATGAATCGGTTATCACCGATGTTAACGGAAGTGGTTCTTCCGATTTTAATGATGGATATATAGACTTCCCCGATGCCGTTAATACAGAAACGCTGCAGCCGGGCAGGGGATATACTATATTTGTTCGGGGTAATTACCTGCTATCACCGGTGTGGGATATACGCGGTGTTGCCAACCAGGGAAATATTTCGATCCCGGTATCTTTCACATCGTCTGGTACAGTTGCCAACGATGGATGGAATCTTGTAGGCAATCCATATCCTTCTGTTATTGACTGGAATGCTGCCACCGGGTGGACAAAGACCAACATTGGCGGTACTATATATATAGCGGACAATGGGGGAGATGCCCTGCAATATGCGTCATGGAATGGAGCTGTTAGTGTGAATGGCGGTTCACGCTATATAGCGATGGGACAAGCATTCTGGGTAAAAGCTACCGGGGCCAGCCCCGTATTAAGTACCCGCGAAAATATAAAAGCTCCGGGCCAGTCGACTACATTCTTCCGCACAGCATCAACCGAAAACCTGTTGTATATAAAATTATCTGATGGCAAATTCGAAGATGAGACAGCGATACACTTTCGGAACGATGCCACCAAACAATTTGATGACTTTGCGGACGCATGGAAATTAAAGAACGGATCGTTCAACCTTTCGTCTCTTACTGAAAATCAGGAACGACTGGCAATCAATTCGCTGCCGGCATTGTTGTGTAACACGCGTGTTAATCTAGATGTTGCCGATGTAAAACCCGGAGCATATCAATTAAAGTTTAGCAACATGAGTTCGTTTGAAGGCGATGCCTCTGTTATTCTGGAAGATCATTACCTGAATCAGAATATATTTGTTTCGGAACGAGACACGTATCCGTTTACCATAACCGATGCACCAGCATCCAAAGGTGACCAGCGTTTTACAATTGTGATCGATAAGCCTGCTCCGGAAGTTATCGTCAGCGAACAAGATGGTAAATTTACAATAAACTATACCAGCAACATTCAATGGTATAAAGATGGCAAAGCTATAGACGGTGCCACCGCATCAACGTATGTTCCGGTGGAGTCTGGTATATATTCTGTTACCGTTCAGGAAGGAGGTTGTTCACTGACGGGTATGCGGGAATTCTTTATTACCGGAATGGAAGAAGCTGATCGCGGTATACGGGTATATCCGGTGCCGGTAAGTGATAAACTATATATAGAGGTGGCCGCTTCCCGTAAGCTGACTTCCGCTACGGTTGTCGATGTGTTTGGTCAGGAAGTGGTAAAAACGGATTTACAGACGGAGGCGAATGGTGTGTACACAGCCGTTATCTCCATGAAAGATTTCCCGGGCGGCTCGTATGTGGTTCAGTTAAAAGGAAAGGAGAGCATCGTTTCCATGAAGGTGATCAAGAAATAATACTCTCCTTGCAGAATATCATATATATATACTATAGTGCGTCTTTTGCACACCGAAAGCCAATGTGCAGCATAGACGATTCAGGTGTTGAAGCCGCACGACCCACAACTCTGAATCCGTGACAAACCATT
>CBIHOZ010000122.1:0-20978 GCA_966211525.1 uncultured Chitinophaga sp.
ACATTGATTGTAAGTACTGTTATCATTTTTAAACAAATACAGTTTGCGCAGAGCAGACCGATCGGATATAGTATAAATGGAATTGTAGCGGTTCCTATACGCGATGCGGTAGTGATGAAACACTACGATGTTCTGCGCGATGAATTATTGAAGACGGGTATGGTAGAGGAAGTAGCTGCATCTGAAAGTGCTATCACGGCTACATTTACAACCAACAGTGGTTTTGACTGGTATGGTAAAGATCCGAACCGCACAGAAGAGTTCGTTACCACCGGTGTAACACACGAGTTTGGTAAAACTATAGGCTGGAAGGTAAAAGCGGGTCGGGACTTTTCAAGAGATATAGCCAGCGACTCATCTGGTTTTATCATTAATGAAGCAGCAGCAAAATACCTCGGCATGAAAGAACCGCTGGGAGAAACTATGAAGTGGGGCAATAATGGCGAATGGAAGATTATTGGTATCGTGGAAGACCTGGTGACGCAATCGCCTTATAACTCAGTAGAGCCGATGATCTTTTTTCTTGAGTCCAATCGTATAGACTGGGTACAATTCAACCAGGTAAATATGAAACTGCGTGCCGATGCGAATGCTGTCGAAGCACTTAATAAGATAACACCCATCTTTAAAAAATACGATCCTGAAAATGCAGTAGAGTATATGTTTGCCGACCAGGAGTTTGGCAAGAAGTTCAGTGAAGAGAAACGCATTGGCAACCTGGCAATGGTCTCAACAGTGCTCGCTATATTTATCAGTTGTCTCGGTCTGTTTGGACTCGCATCTTTTGTAGCATCGCAGCGTACGAAGGAGATCGGCATACGGAAAATTCTCGGGGCATCTACACCGCAGCTATGGCAGTTGCTGTCCAAAGATTTTATTGTGCTGGTGATGATCGCATGCATCGTATCAGTTCCGTTCTCGCTTTACTTTATGACGGATTGGCTCATGCAATACGATTATCGCATTACGATATCATGGCAGATTTATGCGGCAGCATGGCTGGGCGCAATCGTGGTTACACTTTTTACGATCAGTTTCCAATCGTTAAGGGCGGCATTAAGTAATCCGATAGGAGCCTTGCGATCGGAGTGACCGTTGTGCTGGAACGCATGGCTGATGGCACCGGCTACAGTCGTTACGCAAGATATAGCGAAGTATAAAATACCTGTGAAGCCAGTTTTAGGCTATATGCAGGGTTAAAAATAAATTTCTTGATGTTAAACAATTCCATTGCAACTTTGTTAACACGGTGAATTGGCATGGGAACAGAGGCGAATCATGGTTTTATCGGAAACTGATCAGACAGGTCTTATAATGTTCATCGTGCACGTGCCGTGTCTTGATGGTATATAATTACTGATAAATAGCGTGGCATCTTATTTCTTTTTTAGTAACTTTTGTAAGCGGTATGATCCGTGTCGACAAGAAAGATGCAAATCCCAGGTATACCAGCTAATGAGCAGGAGCGACTTCAGGCTTTACGGGAGTATGAACTGCTGGATAGCGAATCGGAAAAAGAATTTGATGAGATTGTCTCACTGGCATCTTTTATTTGCCAGACGCCTATTTCCACCATTACCCTTATTGATGAGAACCGCCAATGGTTCAAGGCACAGGTAGGACTGGAGAATCGTGAAACTCCACGCGATGTAGCGTTCTGTGCGCATGCTATACTTCAGCCTGGGATCACCATCGTAAACGATGCTACATTGGACAGGCGGTTCAGCAAAAATCCATTGGTAACCGGAAGTCCGGATATACGCTTCTATGCCGGCCTGCCTCTTACAACTCCGGAAGGCTTCAACCTGGGAACGATTTGTGTAATTGATACACGACCGCGCGACTTAAGCAATGAACAAAACCAGGCCTTGCGCGTATTGCGAAACCAGGTATTGAAACTATTTGAACTCAGACGCAAAAATATACTCTTGACGAGAATGCATGCCATGCAACAGAAATTGCTCAGCATCATTGGTCACGATCTTCGCGGTCCCATTAATTCACTCAACGGTCTTCTGTTGATGGTGGAGAAATATAAACTTAGTCCGGAAGACCTGAATGAGATTTTTCCGCGCATGCGTATGATGGTTGACACAACCGACAATCTGCTGAATAACCTCTTGCATTGGGCGAAGAACCACCTGGACGGAAAACAGGCTGCTCACGAAACGTTTAATCTTTACGAGCTGGTAGCAGGTGTTACCGATGCGTTGAAAAGTGTTGCAGCGGAGAAAGGTAACGAATTGCATATACATATAGATCCGGCGCATACCGTTGTCGTAAACCGGAATATATTTGAATTCATTTTGCGTAACCTCATTGTAAATGCTAACAAATTTACCAGTCAGGGACGCATACAGGTTTTTTCGGCGATGAATGGTTCGAAAGCACTGATAACCGTTCGTGACAACGGTATGGGTATACGGCCCGAACGTATCGGGACATTGTTTGAATGGGGCAAAACCAACAGTACAAAAGGCACGCAAGGCGAAACAGGCTCAGGTTTGGGTTTACCGATGGTTCGGGAGTTTGTTGAGCAGATGGGAGGGAAGATCTGGGTTGAGTCTACTCCGGAGGACAGCACTGCATTTCACTTCACAGTTCCGGTTAAACAAGGTGACGCTGCTGACTAAAAATTATACTATATATACATTCACAAAGCAAAGGCTTGCTCACCGAGCAAGCCTTTGTACTAAATATACATATTGCCCAAGTATCGGTTTTTATTGGTAGGTATAGCGCAAGGTGACACCGTACGTACGTGGATCGCCCAGTACACCCGCATAGTGACCTGCGTTTCCGGCAGCTGGTAATAATTGTTCAAAGTAATCTTTGTCAAAGAGGTTGCGGCCCCATACAAAGAATGAAATACCGTTGGTAGCTCTGAAACCAAGTCGTGCATTTACCAGCGCGTAGCTGTCTATATTGAGGTATGCTGATGGTGAAGGACTGGATGAGAACGATGAACGATAGTATGTATCGAAGGCAAAGAACACTTTACTTTCTTCGCTCAGAATTGTTACGGGATTTGATACCAGCTCTGCACTGAAGGTACCTGCCCATTTGGAAATACCCGGCAGCTCACTGCCCGATATATCTTTGAAGGCACTGGCCGATCCGGTTTCTTCAAGCGGCACAGGGGCATTGGTGAACGATACATATTCACCATCGGTATAGGCAAGCGCTGCATATAGCGACAGGTTTCTGCCGATGCGTGTACTTGCATCGAGTTCAACTCCGAGCACGCGTACTTCTTCTGCATTAGCCAGGTAGCCGCGGTTTACACCAACTTCAGCAGTCTGCACCTGTGTTTGAAAATCTTCTACGTTGGTATGATGGAAAACTAAATTAAGTGTTGATGCAGGTGTTGGCGAAGTTTTTATACCGATCTCGAAATGTTTTACATATTCCGGTTTGATCTGCGCCAGGTCCGTGAGCACTTCTCCGTTTGCAGTTGGTAATCCGCCAAGGTTAACTCCAACGGGTTTATAGCTGGTAGAGAATGTAGTAAACGTGTTGATGTTTGAAGCTGGTTTATAGGACACGGTTAATTGACCGGATACATTTGATTCATCAACGTCAGCCTGAAATGCCTGGTCGGTATATACTACACGTTTCAAGGCGATCAATGCAGGGTCATCGGTTTGAAGACCGCCATACGTTACACGGCTATAGTCAACTTCTTTTTTATCGTAGTTATAGCGGAGTCCCGGCAGTACGTGCAATTGCTTCGTGATAGCCCAGTCGGCTTGTGCAAATATAGCAGCACCTGTTGTCTCAAGTGTTGACGTTGTTTTTATACCGTAGCCATCCAGCAGGCCCGGTGTTTTCCAAAGGTCGCTCGTAGAGTTTTGTGAGAAGCGCCATTGTGCAGCACCGGATTCTTCGATGTGTACGGGATCAGTATTCAAATCCTGGCGGATGAAGAATACACCAACCACACCACTCAGACTTGAAGACAATTCACCCGCATATCGGATTTCCTGTGTCCATTGTTCATGACGCGATGTAGCCTGTGACAGACTCAACACCGGTAAACCTGTAAAGTCACGATCGTTTGAAGGGTCCCAGTTCCAGTAACGCCATGCCGTTGTTGAAGTTAACGTACCGGAGCCAATCTTAGCATCGATGTTGAGCGATACACCACCGAGTTCGTTTCCCGATCTCCACGGAGTATCATGATCGATCTTGCGATCGAATGGATTACGGCTTGGCAGCTGGTAATTCAGATCGGCAATGATCTGTTCAAACTGCCGGTAGGCAGCCCGTTGTGTAGGTGCTACACCGGCAAATACCTGCGCGTAACCTTCCGGATGCTGGCGCGTATCATCGCCCGTCAATGTGATCTTGAGATTTTCAGTAGGCTTGTATAACAGTTGGGCACGGAAGCCCAGGTTGTTCAGATCGTTTATATGTTTTTGCGTAGCAACGTTATAGAGTACACCATCGCGCTGTGTACCGGAGAATGATACACGTGCTGCGAGTTTTTTACTGATCGGTCCCGTGATAGAACTTTTCGCCTGTACAAAACCATAGTTACCATAGCTCACTTCCACATTAAGACCGGGAGTAAAGCTTGGGGCACGCGTAGTAACGTTGAAGGCACCAGCCGTAGTGTTTTTACCAAAGAGTGTTCCCTGCGGACCACGCAGTACTTCGATCTGTTCGATGTCTATGAAATCCAACGTAGTGGCTGCTGGTCGCGCATAGTATACACCATCTACATAGAATCCTACACCCGGATCTATACCATCGTTGGTAAGTCCGAAAGTAGAACCAAGACCACGAATGTTCAACGTAGTGTTGCGCGGGTTGGAAGAATATAATTGCACTGTAGGTACGAGTTCTTTTACACGGTTTACATTGAAGGCACCTGCATCTTCAGCTCGTTCTCCACCGATAACGGATATAGGTATAGGAACTTCCTGTGCCGTTTCACTTCTGCGTCTTGCAGTAACTACTACTTCCGAGAGTAAATTGTCATCCAGCAACGTTACCTCGAGGTCTTCGCCGGTAAGTTCATAGATCTGTATATCTTTGGCGCTATAGCCGGTGGAACTGATGCGCAGCGTAACCGGAAGATCTTTTCCGGGTGTAATGCTGAACTGTCCATTGGCATCGGTCACGGTAGCGTTGTTAGTTCCTTTCACCGCTACAGTTGCTCCAACAATAGGCGCTTCCTGGTTATCCTTGACGACACCCGTTATAGCATTCTGAGCGAACGCCACAGTAAGGTTGAGCAACACAAGTGTTGCTGTAAACAGTACATTTCGAATCATGATACGTTTTGTTTGGTTTGTGGGTTGGATTTATAACATGGTGGTGGTACGTTCTTGACTATATATCACGCAATTCCTTCTGCTGTTTATATAGTATATTTTGAATGTTGTTACTTCAGCGTGCTTCGTGAAGATGCAAAGGCTTTGAATGCATCTTTCTCAAAACGCTTTGGTTCAGGTGCGAGATAGCCGAATTCGTGAAGATATTCCTGACCGTGTTCATTTACCCAGAGTAAAAAGTCAATCGCTTCCTGGCTCGCATTCTTTTTATCAACGGAGAGGTGCAGGTATTCAACCGGTGTATTCTTTATTTCTGCTGCCGGTTTTGTCTCGATATTGCTGATAACGTCATCCAGTGTTTTATAGAATTTCTCGTCATCGTTTACTTTACCATTGTCATTCAGGTCGATGGGCAAAACAGAAATTCCTGCTGTAGGTTTTCGTGTTGAAGCATCATAGATAACAGGGAGCGGAAGATACGTTACGCCAACCGAGTCGCGCAGAAGCGCTTTAAGTAAATGTGTATCGGCTCCTGCTACCGAGTTGCCTTTTACATCTTTCTGTTCAAAACCGAAGTAACGTGCAAATACAATGGGAGCACCGGCTTTCTGTAATCTCGTATATACACTATAGGGTTCGACAATCGCCTTGCGCTTATCTTTGTCCGAGAATATATCGTGAAAGAAAACCTGTATGATCTGGTCTTTGGTTAATCCCTTTTCCTGGTAACGCTTCGCGAATGATGAGCCTGCTGTCGCCACCGGAAATACTGCGTAGCGTGCTAAATGTATATATTCGCGATTTTTCCGGAAGGGCTCGTCATGTTCATAAACCTCTGCAAGAATATCATACTTGAGCGGGTCGTTGGAACCGCGCGATTCAATAATGATCTGGTTATTGGGATTTACTTTATTGTATTCATCAATCCATCGCTGTACAAGTGCATAGGTAAAACGCGCCCCGGTGATAACCACTACTTTTTGTGGCGTTGCATTTTTGTCCGAAGCAGGAGAGGAATTCCGTGCATAGACAGGAGAGTCCTGTGCATGTATTTCGTGTTTAGACAATAGTATACCTAAAACGAGGATCGTCTTTATTACAGATTTCATGGGGTTACATCTGGTTTGATGCAAATATAAACGATTAATCTACTAAATCAATAGACTTAATGTTTATATACTATAATTACGGCCTCAGTCCTGAAAGAATGCTGTTTTAGAGTGATCAGATCGCCATTTTTGCCAGGTCCAACGTTATCGGTATGAGTTCCGATACATCGTAATCAAATGCATTCAGATCGTTGATGACACTGATCCGCGTGAGTTGCCATGCGCTTGATATATAATAGAGTGAAGGCTCCATGGTACCCCGATAGCTCTCCCGTGCATTCGGACTTATATATTGAATAACGAAACTATGCCATTGTCTTCCCCTGTCCAGCATCTTGATGATCTTGATCTGCTTCGGAGTGCTGGATACGGTAGAGCCCGGTAAATTTGTCTCCACACGATATTGACTATAGGTATATCCATGCTGACCGGCTCTCAGTATTAAACCCGTAAGTTGATCGTGAGTAAGAACGAGGTCGCGAAGTAAATACTCTTGTCTGTCTTTGGAGAATGTGTCCAACAGGGCAATTGCATTGTCGGGGATCGAAAGCATAGAGAGCTCGGTATATCTTCGTGTCCAGGCTTCGCGCGCGCGTTGGGGAAGAATCTCGGTTAGGAGTGATGTGCTTAATGGAATGCCCTGGTATACGAGCAGGTCTCGTTGCAATGCAGCTTCTGCTTTTATGAACTCGCGCGAAATCTGTTGTATCGGATCAGCATATTCAAAATTCTGTATAGCTAATGTGGAGTATTGGACAGGATCGTCTGGAAAGAATACTTTAAACTTCTTTGTCTTCATGCGGAGCATTGTTCTTTGATGGAAAGAATAATTTTTTAAGCAGCCAATGTTTTCAACAGCGTGCTCAAATGAAACACACTATAGTCATGGCACTGAACAACGTTGTTCAGATTTATATATTAAAGTATTGTCCTAATGGTGGGAGGACAACTTATAACGGTAGGCCTGTACGCCGATGACTCGGTTGGTGGTACGAGGACAGTGACAAAGCTTCCGGGCTTCAAGTTAAAAAATATTTATAAAAAGCTATAAACTCTATTGACTTAATAGATATTGTTGTATGTTTGCTCCCGCGTTATCGAAATCAGTTATCCACCAGAATTGATTTTATTAAGAAGAAGCAAGAGACCAGGCTCGTTGACCTTCTAGCAACCTGCTTCACCAGCAAGGTGCTTACCCTGTCTCATTCCCGCGTAAGCAGGAAATGAGAATAATAAAATTGATGGATGATGAACAACTCAACTACACACTTTACGGAATTTCTCTCGGCTTTTGCCCGCGGGATATTTAGTGGCAACCATTTCTGTAGTCACTAATACTATATATATACATGGCACATTCACCGGGTTGTTCTATATAACCCCGGGTGCTATATCTATGACTTTACAGCACTTGTCTGTGCATCTGGTACTGAAATGGTGGTCAGTATACAGATGCATGGCAGGTAGCTGATCTCCTTGCTATTCAACTATACACGCTACAAACTATATTATTCATGAAAAGATTTATACTCGGTATATTCTTTATTCTCGCTTCGTCCCATACATTGCTGGCGCAGGAACCTATAAAGGGTATTGTGAAAGACGACTCAGGTTCACCGGTTCCGGGAGCAACAGTCGCGATCAAGGGAACATCCAATGTTTCTGTCACCGATGCAAACGGAGAGTTTGCATTGCCGTCTGTGCGTAATTTTCCTTTCTCCATTCAGGTAAACCTGGTAGGCTATAAACAACAGGAAGTAGAGATCTACGAACTGCTGGGTGAGTCTCTCGAAGTATTTCTGAAGACCGATGGTATACTGGATGAAGTTGTAATTGTAGGATATGGAACACAGGAACGTAAAGATCTGATCGGCTCCATCGCCAAGGTAAATCCAGGTGAGATCAAATCGATCCCGGCAGGAAGCTTCGATGCGCAATTGCAAGGTAAAGTTTCCGGTGTGCAGATCTCGAGTAACACGGGTGTGCCGGGTGAGACTGTAAATGTTCGCGTTCGCGGAGCAACCTCGATCAACGCAGATAACGATCCGCTATATGTAGTAGACGGTGTCTTCATCAACAGCAACAGCTTGCAAACCATCAGCACCGGGGGGAAATCTACATCACCTATCGCGGATATCAATCCTGCTGACATCGAGAGTATAGAAGTACTGAAAGATGCAGAGGCTACGGCACTCTATGGATCACGCGGTGCGAATGGTGTTATCATCATTACAACAAAGCGTGGTCAGTATGAACAGAAGCCTACTATAAATTTCAATGCATCGTATGGCTGGGCAAAGGCGCAGAAGCTGTGGGAACTTACAACGGGACCGGAACACGCAGAGCTCGTAAACGAATGGTGGGTCAATACAGGACAAGATGATCCTTCTCTGAATCGTACCTTCGCGAACAGACCGTTTCGTCCTGTATCAGAAGGAGGACGTGGTCTTCCGGAAGAACAACAGACATACGATCGTCTCAGCGAAGTGTTTCGTACCGCTACACTTCAAAACTACGATGTGTCGCTTACAGGAGGAACCGTCAATACCAAGTATTATATAGGTGCAGGCTATAACAAACAGGAATCTATTTTAAAACCGATCGAGTTTGCCCGCACAACATTCAAGGTAAATCTGGATCAGAAAATAAACGACCGTGTACAGGTTGGTGTGAGTAATATACTGACACATTCAGATCGTAATCAAGGCCGTGCCGGTGACGGTCCCCAGGGCGGTATACTCCAGGCGGCCCTTCATACACCAACGTATTTATCTCCTTACAACGAGCAAGGTGTACTCGTAGGACGTGCCGGTTTTGATAACGTAACCTTATTGATGGACAACTACGATGTAGGGTCGATCAGTCTTCGTTATATCGGTAATCTGTATGCTCAGGCTGAGTTACTTCCCGGATTAACATTTCGTACCAGCTTTGGTATAGACTATAATAACTATGATGAAAGTGAATACTGGAATACCTATACATTGCTGGGGGCACAGGGTGGTTACGCAACTTCAAGTGTGAGCCAGTTCTCATCGCTGCTGAATGAACAGACGCTGTCCTATAAAAAAGAAATAGGTAAGCATGCATTCGGTGTGCTGGTAGGCAATACGTTGCAAAGCGATGTGCTCACCAGGACGTATGCCGAAGGAAGAGGTTTCGCGAGCAATGATCTCAAGACTATATCTGCGGCAGCAAGCTCTACCAGCACCGAGAGCTGGACAAAGAGTAATCTCGCTTCGTTCTTTGCGAAAGTAAATTATGGTTTCGATGATCGTTACCTCATCGATGTGAGTATACGTGCCGATGGTTCATCGCGCTTTGGTGCTGATAACAAATGGGGATACTTTCCATCGGTTGGTGCAGCGTGGCGTGTGAAGCAGGAAAATTTTCTGCAGGATGTTGATGTGATCAGCGATCTGAAGTTTCGTACAAGCTTTGGTATTATCGGGAATCAGAATGGTATTGGAAACTTTGCTGCTCAGGGATTGTGGTCGGGCAGTGCACCGTATCAAAGCAGTCCCGGTATAGCACCGCAGCAGTTGGCGAATCCCGATCTGAAGTGGGAGACAACGCGGCAGTTCAACGTTGGTGTGGATGTAGGTTTACTGGGTGATCGCATTTCATTTGAATTCAATCTATACCGGAAATATACTACGAACGGACTCTTGCAGGTTGCATTACCTTCGAAGACAGGTTTTGCAAGCTACTGGAAGAATGGTGCCGAGATCAGCAACAACGGTTTTGAATTTGCACTCACTACCCAAAATATAGTACGAAAAGATTTTACCTGGTCAACCGGCATTAATATATCACGCAACGTAAACAACATTGAAAAACTTGAGAATCCGCTCAAGTATGGTAGTCGTGATCTCATTCTGCAACAGGAAGGACACCCGCTATATTCATTCTGGGTATATAAAGAGCGCGGTGTAGATCCGCAGACCGGAAATGTTATCTACGATGAAGTTGTAAAAGACAACAAGATCACAACCGAGGACCGACAGATCTACGGCAGCATCTGGCCCGACTTCTTCGGAGGTATAACCAACAATGTTACCTATAAAGGTTTCGATCTCTCGGTGTTCTTCTCATTCCAGTATGGAAATGAAGTATATAATCACAATCGTTTCTTCGGAGAAGGCGGTGGTGCCCGCGATGCTGCGCGTGTCATCTTCAAGCACAATGTAAATCGCTGGCAGCAACCGGGCGATGTTACCGATGTTCCGCGTCCTGACGGTGTCAACGTAAACAATTATCGTGACGGAGGAAGTCGTTGGCTCGAAGATGGTTCGTTCCTGCGTCTGCGTTCACTCACGCTCGGCTATACACTTCCTGCATCAGTGGTACAGAGGCTCAATCTCGGTTCGGTGCGGCTATATGTAGCAGGCAGCAACTTGTGGCTGCTTACCAACTATACCGGTCTTGACCCGGAGTCAGCGTCCAGCAGTAACCAGAACGAGCAGGGTATAGATCTGGGCACTCCGCCTCAGCCGCGAAGTGTGCAGTTCGGGGTGAATGTGTCGCTTTAGTATTTAAGATTTGAAGATTTGAAGATTGGAAGATTAAAAAATTAGAAAATTGAAAATTAGATTTATGTCAACGAAGATATATACTTTGTTATTGCTGGTGGTGTTTGTTTCCGTGACGACATCCTGCGATGATTTTCTGGAGATAAAGCCGAAGGACTCTTTGTCAACAACGGATGACGTTATTGTGAACAAGGCTTCTGCGGAATCTGCCTTGCGCGGATTATATAGTGGATTGGGAGATGCCGGATATTATGGCACGTCCTTTCAGTCGATTGGATATTTGTCAGGTGATAATATACAATGGACCGGATCGCAATCGCAGGTGCAGGAGTTTATCAATCATAAAGTAAATGCAGACAACGCTACGATCAGTGCTGCATGGAATGCTATATATCGTACCGTTAACCGCGCCAACAACCTGATCGCTGCACTGCCCGGTATTGTTGATGCTACACTTACTGATGCACAGCGGAATCAATATTTAGGAGAAGCTTACTTCGTTCGTGCGCTTGCATACTTTGATTTGGCAAGAACATGGGGTGGTGTTCCGCTGGTAACCTCACCAACCACCGTTGCCGGAGAAAACGCCAATGTCCCTAAGAGTACAGTTGAAGAAGTATATGCTCATGTAAAGGCCGACCTGGAATTGGCGGAGTCATTGCTTTCGGAGACAACCGATCGCTATCGTCCTACACGAAGAACAGCGTGGGCATTGAAAGCGCGTTACTATTTATACCAACGCGATTATGTACAGGCAGAAACGTATGCCAGCAAAGTTATTGCTGTTGCAAACTATAAATTGGTGAAACCCTTCAATGCATTCTTCGCTTCGAATGCACGCGGTACGGAAGAATCTGTATTTGAAATATTTTACAACGGTACTACCGAGGTAAACAATCATCGTAACCAATGGCAGCCACAAACCAACGGAGGTACACGCCAGTGGGCTCCGAACGATGCACTCGTGGCGTTGCTCAACAATGCTGCTATAGGAGGGACACGCAGTGCACTCGTAGCGAAAGACAATCAGAATCGCTGGTACGGAAATCTATACTATCGCACACCGGCATCCGATCCATCCTATATCATTCGCATAGCAGAACTATACCTGATCCGCGCGGAAGCTCGTGCGAAGCAAAGTAAACTGGAAGATGCGCTTGCAGACCTGAACGCGGTGCGCAGCAGGGCAGACGTTGCTCCAAGTGAAGCCGCGACACAAGATGAAATTTTATTGGCGATCGAGAATGAGCGGAGAATAGAGTTTGCGCTGGAGCCGCATCGCTGGTTTGATCTTGTAAGAACCGATCGCGCAGATGAAGTGCTGAATGTGACGGAGACATTCAGATTAGTATTGCCGATACCGGCCGACCAGATTCTGGTTGACGGGGATGTCGTTAAACAAAACGAAGGATATTGATAAACTTTAAATGATGGTATATGGAATTTCTGGAAACTCCGATCGCTACTGTACCTGGTAAAACAGGGCGGCAGGCATTCACCGTCAGTAACGATACACTGGCGGAAGATGGTGCTACGTCATGGAAGCCCTATGAACGTGTCGTGTTCCGATTCTTCTTTGTTTACTTCCTGATTCAGATCCTGCCGCTCGACTGGAAGTACTACCGCGATATACTGGCGCTGGATTGGTCTTCGCTGCACTTCAGTAACTTCTTTTACCTGGCGCGCTATACTCCGCGTTTTGTTTCAGATGTACCGGTGCTTTGGGACTGGGTCCTTGCGGGTAGCCTGGCCGTTGCAGCTGCAACAGCTTGGACGGTGCTGGATAAGAAGACTACCGAGTATAACAAATTGTATTATGCACTGCGCGTTATATTGCGTTATCGCCTTGCTGCCGCATTGCTGGTATACGGGTTTATCAAATTCTTTCCATTGCAAATGCCGGAGCCATCGCTCAGTAATCTCAATACTAACTATGGTGATATAGCGCATTGGAAAGTATTCTCATTGAGCACGGGTATTGTTCCGGGGTATGAATCGTTCCTCGGTCTTGTTGAGCTATCAGCAGCATTGCTCTTGCTATATCGTAAAACGGCATCGATCGGTGCATTCATTATTATACCCTTTACAGGAAACGTTGTTATGTCTAACCTGGCATACGAAGGTGGCGAGTATGTGTATAGTCTGTTGCTGGTAACTTTTGCGTTGTTTCTGCTGGCGTATGATTTGCCCCGGCTGCTCACGTTGACTTCATTCGAGAAATATACACTTCCGGCTCGTTTCAAACCTGTCTTTTCCAATGAGACCATCAGGAACGTACGGATCATTGCAAAAAGTGTTTTCGTGTTTGTGTTTGTTTTCTTCTACGGCTATAAGACGTATGCGAGTTATAAACAAGGGCCCTATCAATTTCCGGATAACCCTGGGTTGCCTGGAGTGGCGGGTATCTATACCGTTGCAGAGTTTAGAATCAACAACGAAGTGCGTCCGCATGCTCCGGCAGATCCGATACGCTGGAAAGATGTAGTCTTTGAAAAATGGTCAACACTAAGCGTTCGTTCCAATGCGCAGGTGGAGACACTCACGGCTACAACGGAAGAGATTTTTCAGCGTAATGAAGATCGTGTATACGAATTCTCCGGAATGGCCGGAAGACATTACTATACCTATACCGTTGACTCAGCCAAGCAAACGCTGACGTTAAAGAATCGCAATCCACACCATGCAGCAGATCAGTATCAGTTACACTTTGAGCGTCCTGATCAGGATAAAATTATTCTTGAAGGTATAGATGCTAAATCAGATTCAGTATGTATTGTACTGCACCGACTCGATAAAAAGTACTTGCTGGAAGAAGCTGCCAAGCAGGGCAGAAGAAGGGGATTAAAACTATAACCATTCGCGAACTATGGCTATTAAAAATCTAACGATAGAGGGTGCTGATTCTTCCGTAACATCGCAGGAAGAAAACACCACGGCAAAATGGAAGACATGGCAACTTATTGGTTTCCGTATCGCATTTATATTCTTTATCAGTATTTGTATACCGAATAATATAGAATGGTATAAACATGTGATCAATATCGATTGGACAAACCTGCACTATCGTGATCTATATGACATCGCGCGGTTTGGCTCCGGGCTGAACTTTTTCGGAAATACGATATTGGGTAATGCATTGCAGGGATATGCCAACTGGATCATCACATTGCTCTTTAGTATAGCGGGTGGCTTGATCTGGACCGTAATAGACAAAAGAAGAAAGCCAGCGCCACAACAGTATAATTTACTTTATTACTGGCTGCGCGCTGTGGTACGTTACCGTGCCGGCATCGGTATTATCGGTTTCGGTTTTACAAAACTGTTACCTGTCCAAATGCCCTATCCTTCGCACGGTTTGTTAAATACTGACTTCGGCGATTTCACTGCACAGAAAATTTACTGGCTGTCCATTGGTATTGTGCCGTGGTACCAGGTGTTTGCCGGTATTGTGGAAATTGGTGCAGGCACTTTGCTGTTCTTTCGCAAGACTACATTGCTGGGCGCAGTACTGTTATTCGGGGCACTGGGAGATATAGTATATGTGAACTTTGCGTATGATGGTGGTGTGCACGTATATAGTTCTTATTTCGTACTGCTTTCTGCATTCCTGATCGGGCATTATGTGCCGGCTTTATACCGGGTATTTATACAGGAGAAGCCAGGCCATGTGTTTAGTTTTTATCCGGCATTTGCAAAGCCGTGGCAACAAATTGTACGAGTAAGTCTCAAAGTTGCCACCATCGGTATATTCCTGGTATTGCTTTTCTATTTGCAATGGATTAACTTTTTATACGACCCCTATAAACAACCATCAACCAAAGGTATAACTGAACTCCGTGGGTATTATAACGTGACGGAGTTTAAACTTAATGGGAAGGAAATTCCATATTCACCACAGGACACAGTGCGCTGGCAGGAAGCTACCTTCGAGAATTGGACTTCATTAACATTTAAAGTAAATAAACCAGCTCCGCTCGACTTGTCCAATGGCGGGGGTGATCCGCAACGTGATATCAACCGAACATTCGAGCTAACGGGTACGGCCGGAGGAAGACGTGTGTTCCATTACTTTGCTGATACGGTTGAAAATGTTTTATACCTGCAGGATAAGTATAAAGCACAACCTGATCGCAGAAATATAGTAGCCGGTGCCGGAGGTGACGGGCCGGGCAACGGTGCACCACCTGAGAAAAGAATTTCTGGCCCCGCGAATCGTAAAGGAGGAATTTATGATGACAACTGGATCAGTCCTTCAGCATGGGCACACATCGGCAACGAAGTGGATTTTATAGATACCCGTGCTGCCTCGGCAAGAAGAGATCGCGAATTTGCCGAAAGCGGTAAAAAATACGACAAGCGTAACCGTATGGTGCTAACGTATGAGACAACCGATGGCAAGCATGTGATTCTGAAAGGTGTAAACGAAGACCAGGATTCCATTCATGTAGTACTGGATCGTGTCGACCGGAAATATATACTTTCAGAGGGAAATCTTGTCGCGGGAAAGTATTGACAGTATCGATATATAGTTTAAGATAAATCTGTGACAACCACCACCCAACGGTATACAGGCTATCAATACTTACTTCGTATAGCCTGTATACTTTTTGTATCGCTGCCATTAATACAATGTGGCCGAAGCGATGCAGGAAGCAGTACCATCCATTCCGAGGAAGAATGGCCTTCTACATTTGGTTTTGGAAGAGTAGCCTCGGCGAAGGAAATAGACTCACTCGATATAGATGTGAATCCTGCCGGGCGCGGTTTGGGCAAAGGCTCCGGTAGCGTACTGCAGGGAAAAAATATATACCTGTCCAAATGTGCTATATGTCACGGTAAGACAGGGGTGGAAGGTCCCTATAACAAACTGGTAGGTGTATTTCACGAATCAGACTCCATTCAGCGGGGTGAAAAAACAATTGGTAATTACTGGCCATACGCAACAACGCTGTATGACTATATCAATCGTGCAATGCCCTATACATCTCCCGGAACACTTTCGTCCGATGAAGTATATAGTCTGACGGCATTCCTGCTATATCGCAATAACATTATTGATTCAACCATTGTGCTTGACGCCAGCAACCTGCCGCAAGTAATAATGCCGGCACAAAAACTTTTTATAGACGATGATCGGAAGGGAGGCCCGGAAATAAAGTGATGAAGCCTGACGGAAATAATACTACACCGTTGATCAAGAGACGAACCCTGCTGGGCGGAGCAGCTGCAGCCGCAGTGGTGCTGGTACAAACCACATTTGGTAAAGTGATGCAGACTGCCGTTACACAAGCGGAGTTGTCGGATGATCCTACCAAGAAATTAGGACCACCACCCGGTATAATCGGCACGCGTTCTCCCTTCGAAAAACCGGTCAAGCTTCCAAGTGATACATCGTCACGGACGCCTTTGCAAAATCTGTTCGGCACGATTACGCCATCCGATCTTCACTATGAACGTCATCATGGTGGTGTACCGACTATTGATCCGGATAAATATGAATTGTTGATTCACGGTATGGTAAAGAAGCCGATGATCTTTACCCTGCGTGATCTGAAACGATTCCCTTCCGTTTCGCGCATTATGTTCCTGGAGTGTTCCGGTAATTATCGCGGCAGTAAAGAGACATTGTCGCCTCAGGCTATATGTGGACTTACCAGTCAAAGCGAATGGACAGGTGTTATGTTATCGACACTCTTTCGTGAAGTCGGGATTGATCCGAAAGCAAAATGGTTTTTGGCTGAAGGATCTGATGCAGCCGTGATGACACGAAGTATACCCGTTGAAAAAGGTTGGGAGGACACCATGGTGGCATACGCACAGAATGGTGAAGCGATTCGTCCCGAGCAAGGATATCCTGCAAGACTGGTCTTACCGGGCTGGGAGGGAAATACATGTGTGAAGTGGATCAGGCGCATCGAACTTTCCGATACACCTTTCATTACACGCGAAGAGACTTCGAAATATACCGAACCGGTTTCGGGTGGTAAGATACGTCAGTTCAGTTTTGTAATGGATGCGCGTTCGATCATTACATATCCTGCTTATCCGGCAACAGTTGAAAAAGGGTGGATTGAAATCCGCGGTATAGCGTGGAGCGGACGCGGTAAAATTGTTCGTGTGGAAGTGAGTACAGATGCAGGCAAGACATGGAACGAAGCATTGTTGCAAGGTCCTGTATTGGACAAGGCACACACTGGCTTTCGCTATCTTTGGAACTGGGATGGACAGACAACCGAAATTATGAGCAGGGCTGTTGATGAGACCGGGTATACACAACCTTTCTATGAACAATTGCTGCAGGCGCGTGGCGGCAGTGGCGGTTATCATTTTAACCCGGTAACGCGATGGGTTGTACAGAAAAATGGCGAAGTATATTTACGCCCCGATGCTAAAGGCAAAGTATAAATATATAATTTGCCGCCATGACACAGCTTGAAAAGCGCGATTATGATGCTATTGTGGTCGGCTCCGGGCCCAACGGTCTTGCAGCAGCCATCACGTTGCAACGCGCAGGACTTTCTGTATTGCTGGTTGAAGCCAAAGAAACCATTGGAGGCGGACTTCGCTCTGCGGAGCTTACATTGCCGGGATATATACATGATGTTTGCTCAGCTGTTCATCCGATTGCTGCAGGCTCTCCGTTTTTTGCGTCATTACCGCTACACAAGTATGGATTGGAGTTTCTGAAACCAACTTATGCTGCTGCACATCCTTTTGATAACGGAGATGCTGCTATACTATATAATACACTCGAAGAAACGGCCGGCAATTTAGGACACGATGCTTCGCGCTATCGTAAACTGATCGGACCGCTCGTAAAAGATTTTGACGCGCTGACGCGAGATATACTGGGACCCCTGAGTATACCTTCACGACCGCTATTGCTTGCCCGGTTTGGGTTGAACGCTCTTCAATCGGCTACAATGGTTGGGAGAAGTTTCTCAACAGAACGCACACGTGGTTTATGGGCTGGTATGGCTGCGCATGCTATACTTCCACTGGACAAGCTTGCCACTGCTGCTATAGGGCTGGTGCTGATGAGTGCCGGCAACGCGCACGGCTGGCCGCTTCCGAAGGGAGGATCGGTGGCTATTGCCAATGCTTTACTCGCACACTTTACTTCACTCGGTGGTAAAGTGATGACGAGCTTTCATGTGCGTTCACTCAGTCAGTTACCCAGCGCGCATGCAGTATTGTTTGATATAACTCCGCGCCAGCTTCTGGAAATTGCAGGTCACACATTCTCATCCGTATACAAACGGCAGTTACAACGGTATGCCTATGGGATGGGCGTGTTCAAAGTTGACTGGGCGCTGGACGGTCCTATTCCCTTTGTAAATCCATTGTGTCGCGAGGCAGGAACTGTTCACATCGGAAATACATTGGAAGAAATAGCAGTGTCGGAAAAGTTGTCGTGGCAGGGCAAGCATGCGGAAAAACCATTTGTGCTGCTGGCCCAGCAAAGTCTCTTTGATTCTACGCGCGCTCCGGCCGGCAAGCATACAGCCTGGGGATATTGCCACGTGCCGCATAGCTCTACCGTTGACATGACTGACGTCATTGAGAAACAGATCGAACGTTTTGCCCCCGGATTTCGCGACAGAATCCTGGCGCGCAATACAATGAACACCGAGCAACTCCAATGGTACAACGCCAATTATATAGGGGGTGATATCAACGGAGGCGCAGCAACGATCGACCAGCTTTTCACGCGGCCTGTCTTGCGCAGTTCTCCCTATCGGACATCTGCCAAAGGACTCTATATATGTTCATCATCCACACCGCCCGGAGGCGGAGTACACGGCATGAGCGGGTATCATGCAGCCCGCAGGGCCTTGCGTGATATATTCAGGATTGAAGCTACGCCATAGTACTTGTGCGATATCCAAACTACATAGACCTTAAAGGCATTTAAAGAATATAAACCGGTTGTGCCTGGTAAAATTTTTGTAACCTGAATTCTATGTAGTCAGCAAACTGCTTGCATGGAGCGGAGTCACTGCTGCAGTCAAAATTGATTCGTGCGTTTACATCGTAACAATACCATTTACCGGTTCTGGCATCCGGCACAAATTCTACTGTCCCAACATCAATGGAAGCAGCCTGTATAATGCGTTCAGCCTGTTCAATCAGCTGCAGGGGAGGAGTATAATCGTTCTCGATCGTCTCTGCAATACCATACGAGTTGGCTTGTGAATAGCGGTTTGGTTTGCAGTATACTTCCGATGGACTGTACTCAAAGTCTTCCGGAGAAATATATACTTTAGCCGCATATAGAAACTTTCCATCAAGTATATGTAACCGGACAACATAATTATCAATGGGCGAAATATACTCTTGTACAAGCGCAGTATGATCGGCCCCGAGATTTACCTGGTATAGATCTACTGCCTTCTGAAGCGCTTCCCAGGAGTTGAATCGTGTAACACCGGTCGTGTCTCCATTGATGTTTGCTTTCACCAATACCGGGAACCGAAGCGTTCGCGCAGCCGATACAATTTGTGAAGGATGGCTGATGATCCGGGTTGGCGGATAGGGTATACCCAAAGAGGTCAGTAACGAAAGTTGTCTTGCCCGTGAGCTTTCAATAGCATGAGCAGACGTTCCATTAATAACCGGCACGCCAAGTCGTTCCAGATGCGCAAGATAATTGGCCGCATGAAATATACCCGCACTGTTGCCACGCTGACAATCCGAAGAGCTGATGCCGTGAATGACAAGACTATACGGAGACTCGGCTTCATTGGGATTATACGTATGTCGTGTAGCCTGGATTCTTGCAAATGGAATACGTCTCGCTTCGAGCTCGTCAAAGAGTATTCTGAAGCGTGTAGGATGTTCGTAAAATATACCAATAGGTTTTTCTGCGTTATGAGCCATACTGTATATTGTTTTAGTGTAAGATGTATTTGTAGAGTACAAATCGTACTATAGTATATCTTGTCAGGATTGATCTTTTGCCAAATGAGCATGGTTGACATCATAGTTCTTTTCGCCCGCCTGTATCGCTATATCCAGCACATTCTGGCTGGGAGGCAACGGACAAGTGGCGTAAGGCGTGAAGACGCATGGCGGATTGTATGCTTTATTAAAATCGAGCGTTATGTGATTATTGGCATCTGGATGTTTAACGTATATGAATCGCCCGCCTCCGTATGTTTCCTTACCGCTGGTTTGATCCGCTATTATTATGAAGAACTCATCTTTACCACCTTCGAGTACGTCCAGTTGATATTCTTTACCCTGCAGCTCGAATACAAGTTTGCCGGGTGAATGTTGTGCGTGAGTTTGTCCGAGTACATTGGTAACGTCAATGGTTCGCGATGAATCGGCCGGAATGAAAGTGGCTTCAACTTTATAGTGAGGATCAACCGCGTAACGATCAATGCCTGTAAATTTCTTTTGCGTCACGCTTTCGTCATCACGTAAGCGAATACCGAGTTTGTTATCACGCTTAATGATATTCCAACGCAACGTGCCGCTGGCAACAACAACAGGCGTAGAGTCTGCAATATAGATTGTCTTTTGAGTGAGCGGTTCACCTTCTGCTGTAACAGTTACACCATCTCGTATATATAGGTCAACCTGATTTCCGGTCACTAAAAAATAGCCGGCTTCTTCGGCAATCTTTCCGGCAGGAAAAATGATTTTATTTTTTGAACTGCTTCCAAACGTGTTGATGCCGGGTTCAAGCCAATATAGTCCAACCAGGTTTAACCAACCATTGGGAGCGGAGACATTTTCAATACGTTTGGCATGCCAGTCATCGATCTCATTTTTGTAAGCCTGCAATTCTTCAGGACTCAACTTATTTTTGCCGCTACACGCTGAAAAAAGGATCAGGGTGACGATTGCAATTCTTCTCATATTGTTCTGTTTCGAAGTGAATAAAAAATATTCAGTGTTTGAATAGCGAATGCAATAAACATAAATATCACAATTTAACTCTACTAATTCTATAGAATTATTGCATTATATTGGATGAGCGGATATATTTGCTGCATAGACGATCGCGTCTGTCAGGAATATATACTGGCCCACCATCCGGTTGATGGTGT
>CBIHOZ010000123.1:0-20974 GCA_966211525.1 uncultured Chitinophaga sp.
TTAACACATGAGGAGAATAGTGAAAATGAGAACGCTTAACCTGTCGCTGCTACTGCTTTTGGTTGGTATATATACTGCATGGGCCAACAACAGCATAACCGGAAAAGTAACTACAGTAATAGACGGCAACACCGTTGAGATACTGGGCGATGACACACAGACCTATAAAGTAATACTGGCCGGTATAGATTGCCCTGAACTGACACAGTCGTTTGGAGAATCCGCAAAAAAACATTTAGAGAAAGCTGTCCTGAATAAAACTGTAACAGTGAACTTTCAGGGTAAAGATCGCAAAGGAAATTACCTCGCAGTAATTCTCGTAAAAGGAGATACAGACCTGCGCATTGATCTTCTGAAAGAAGGCTTAGCCTGGACATCCGAAAAAAATCCAGACCCTGAATTAGAGAGCCACCGCACCCGCGCCCAGGAAAAACGTAAAGGCCTCTGGAAAGAAGATAACCCCACCCCACCGTGGACACACCGCAGAGAGCAAAGCATGCTGGAAGCCAAATCAAGTTGATCCCATCAACCTCAACACATCAACACCCCAACACATCAACACAAAAAAATATAGCCTGCAAAAACAGGCTATATTTTTAAGTATATATATCGCGAAGAAACGCTAACGTACCTCATAAGCCGGTGGCTTCGGCACATTAAACGTTTTCGTTTTTAGTTGATTTTGGATTTCAACAATTGCACGTTCCAGTTGAACATCTATACCTTTTGCTCCTTGCGTGAGATCTTCCGGTACATCTATATCCGGATCAACACCGTGGCCTTCTTTAAACCAGGTTCCGTCAAGGTTATACATACGGAACGTTGGCACTGTTACACCACCACCATCAATAAGTGAAGGCACACCACTGATACCAATCAGGCCGCCCCACGTGCGTGAACCAATCAGCGGACCAAGGCCCGACTTGCGGAAGTAATCCGGGAACGCATCACCACCACTACCACTCCAGCCGTTGATCAACATAACCTTCGGACCAAAATTTCCGGCAGGAGGCCATGGCCATGTAGCACCATCGCGTGTAGCCCAGTACACAAGTGCCGGCCTGTTCAGCATTTCAATAAAACGATCCGGAATCTGTCCACCGTTATTAAAGCGTTCGTCAATTACCAGCGACTTTTTATCGAGTTGTGCATTGAACTGACGGATCAATTCGTTCTGTCCATCTATACCGGTACTGCGCACATATATATACCCTGCTTTTCCTCCGGTCGCTTCTTCCACACGTTTACGATTCTGCTCGATCCACGCCAAGTGACGCAAGCGTGATTCATCGCGCAGCGTTTCCACTATCGCTGTTTTAGCTCCGGTGAGTGAAGGCGAAGTGTTATAGGTAACTTCTACCGTTCTTCCCGCCAGACCTTGCAACGCAGCCGATGGCTCAAGCGCTGTTGTTAAAGCAACACCGTTGATCGCCAGTATATAATTACCTTCCCTGATATCAACTCCCGGAAGATCGAGTGGAGAGCGAACTTCCGCATCCCACGGAGCACCGCGTATAATTTTCTTTACTTTATAGTGTTGACCATCAACCTGCCAATCTATACCTAAATATCCTACGGATAATTGTCGGCTGCTTTCTTCATCTCCACCACCGCGATAAGTATGCGAAGCATTCAACTCACCAATCATTTCACCTAACACGAAATTTACTTCTTCACGCGTCAATGCACCGCCAAGCATTTTCAGGTATTGATCTTTTACGGCATTCCAGTTTACACCGTGCATGGTAGGATCGTAGAAGTAATCACGTTCCAGGCGCCACGCATCAACCAGTATCTGTCTCCACTCCTCTTTCGGATTAACCAGCAACTGCATTTCATCGGTACGAAGTTTCTTATCTGTCTTCTGGTTCTCTTCAACCTTTACGATATAGAAGCTTTGATCCTTACGTACCAAAATCTTTTTACCATCGGCAGACACCTCGTAGCCATCAACATTATCTACAATTGTTTTGGACTCACGTTTTTCGAAATCAAAATATTTCAGAGGTCTTGTTTTACCATCCGAGCCTGTGTTGGGTAAATGATGGTATAGCAATTTACCTTTTACTGTTTGCAGGCTTCCGAAATTACCCGGATCGATCGGCAACATGATCAGTCGCGCCTCCAAACCATCAAGATCTATCTCTACCGGTTTTACTTTTTCATCCTTCTTTTCATCGGCTTTATCTTTATCACCATTTTCTTTTTTCTTCTTATCCGATTTATCTTCCTCTTTCTTTTCTTCCTTCAGATTTACCACATCATTCTTCGGAGCAAGTATGGAAGGCGTACTTTTCTTCAAAGCTATAACAGCAATTTTAGTACTGTTCGGATAGATAAATGTGTTATCGATATCGCTATAGCTTGGCTGGAAGAACTGGTTGGTTAACATAAAGAGATGTTTACCTTCCGCATCAAACGCGGGTTCCATGCAGGTATAGTAACCACTCGTTACCTGTGTGAGTTTTTTAGACTGATAGTCGTATAGAAAAACAGCCTGATGACCATTGTCGAGATCACGGTCGTATGCTAACCAGCGGCTGTCGGGTGACCAGCTTGCAGAAAAATTCTCCAATGCAAAATGCATCTGTCGCATACCACGATCTACATCTATAGTCTGGTTCGTAGTCACATCATATATCTTGATGCGCATAGCCTTGTCAATGAACGTCACTTTCTTTCCGTCAGGCGACCAGTATAAATTATAACGGAAGCCTGCACCGTAGGCAGTGAGCTTACGCTCTGTAGCATCGTTCTTCGTTTCACGAACGGTAAGTTCATACTCTCCGGAACGATCGCTCCAGTACGCTATATATTTACCGTCAGGCGACCACGTTGGGTAACGCTCTGCAACTCCGGATGACTGCGTTACATTTTTCACAAAACCGTTTTCAGCCGGTATATTAAATACTTCGCCACGTGCTTCCACCAATACCCGATTTCCGTCCGGTGCTATAGATGCATGCTCAATATTTTTAGCTTCTTCAATCATAGGCTTCAAACCTGCACCATCCGTTACTATTTCTATTTTTACTTCCTGGGGCTTTCGCGATGCAAGGTTATAGAGGTATAACTTACCGCCTGTCTCAAACACTATATCTTCAGGTCCAAGCGAAGGGTAGTGTACATCATAGTCTTTGAACGTGGTGAGCTGGGTAAACGCTTTGGTCGCTATATTATATTCCCACAGGTTCATGCGTTTTTCTGCACCACGATCAGAAAGAAAGAATATACTGTTGCCATGCCACATCGGCAGTTCATCGGCAGCATCGTTATTCACCGATATATTTTCAGAGGCCAGTGTTTCGAGGTTGAACAAATGTATCTCGGCATTCCACCCACCGCGGTAGCGTTTCCAGGTTCTGAACACCTGCGTGCGAAAAGTCAATGCAAGCTGTTTACCGTCAGGCGATAAAGAACCGAACTCGGCATACGGCATCGGAAGTTTTTCAGGCAACCCTCCGGCTACTGTCGTTTTAAAAAACTGGTTGAAACGTTCGCGTCCGCTTTCACGACCGGAAGCAAAGAGTATCTGTTTGCCATCCGGGTACCAGTCAACTATACGATCATTCAAACCATGATACGTGAGGCGATTCGGAATACCACCGAGACTCGGTATCACATATACATCTTCGTTCCCGTCATAGTTACCGGTAAAGGCAATGGATTTACCATCCGGAGAAAATTTCGGAAACACTTCTACACCAGCCGGAGAACTGAGGCGCCAGGCAAGGCCACCAGTCTTAGGCACAACCCAGAGATCATTGGCATAGGTAAATACGATATGTGTTTGCGACACATCCGGGTAGCGCAGCAGTGCTGCATCGATCTGCGCTGGCAACACACGAACCAGCAGGCTGAACAACAGAGTTAATGAGCAGATTTTTTTCATTTGGGTTTTAATTAAGCATACTGAAATTAAATAAATGCATTTACGGAATTAGTATTGTTTAGGATATTTGCTGCGGAAAAGAAACAAAATAAAGAATTCATTACAATGAAGATTACACCAGACAATAAACTTAAAAAATTGATTGTTGTTGGCGACCGCGTACTGATCAAACCTACCAAGCAATCTGACAAGACTGCCAGCGGACTATATTTGCCTCCGGGTGTACAGGAGAAGGAGAAGATACAGAGTGGTTATGTGATCAAGGTGGGGCCGGGTTATCCGTTGCCACTGCCGGCCGATGAAGACGAAGTATGGAAAGGTAAAGAAGACTCTGTGAAATACTTACCGCTGCAGGCACAGGAAGGCGATCTCGCCATATTTTTGCAGAAGGGTGCCATTGAAGTTATATACGAAGAAGAAAAATACTTTATTGTTCCGCAGGCATCTATACTGATGCTGGAGCGTGAAGAGGATTTATAATACACGTTTTGTATTTTTGATTATGAACATTTTAACTCTTCGGATTCCTGAACAAGACCAATTCACTGATGATGAATTGTATCGGTTCTGTGTTGCCAACAAAGAGTTAAGGATTGAGCGCGATAGTAGCGGACAGTTAATTATTATGTCACCCGTTGGAAGTAAATCAAGTAATCTGAACCTGAAGTTAAGTGGTATATTCTGGATATGGGCAGAGGCACATGCAGATTTAGGCTACGGGTTTGATTCATCTGCCGGCTTTACATTGCCGGACCGTTCGATGCGATCGCCCGATGTGGCATGGATCGAAAAAAAACGCTGGGATAAACTCACGCTTGAACAACAGGAAAAGTTCGCACCGCTTTGTCCGGATTTCGTGATCGAACTCCGATCGAAGTCAGATCCGCTAAATATACTACTGGATAAAATGCAACTGTGGATGAAGAATGGCTGCCGCATGGGCTGGCTGATCGACCCCCAGGAAGAAAAAGCATATGTATACCAGCTCGATCGCGTTCAGGAAATTCATGGCTTTAACAATATACTTTCAGGAAACGATATACTCCCCGGATTTGAGCTTGACCTTTCCCGGCTAAAGTAATCTCTTGTCATCAGGCATATTTTTTTCCGCTGATACTATTTTAACATTTTTAATTATGGCAGGACTTTCATTTGATGTACTCCGGGCTGGGAAAAAATACCGCCTGATCAACTTTGGCGAGCGACATGAATTTATTATTGAAAACATTCTCTCCAATGGTGATTTCAAAGTAAAAGACCTGCTTACATTGGAGCGATACCATCTTAAAGAACTGGTGCGGTACGGACAGGGTAAAGATTTTATACTGGAGGAGATTGACGAACGTTAACCTGGTATACCACTTGCCCTCTTGCATTGCCGGATATCCACTCTGACTATATTCAGAAAAATGTTTGATGTACCTTCGATAACGCTTATATAACTCAATGATCAACCTACTCATGCAACGATTCAGTTTATTCATTCTTATGCTGATGGCTATACCGGCATTCGCGCAGAATCCCGATATGCCGAATGATTTTCTTACCAAGGAATTTCATAAGGAACGCAGAGCCAAACTACGCGAACAATTACCAGCCAATTCGGTAGCTGTATTTTTCGCGAACCCGGTTCGTAACCGGGCTAACGATGTAGACTATGTTTACCACCAGGATCCGGATTTCTTTTACCTCACCGGGTATAAAGAACCAGACGCTGTATTGTTTATCTTCAAAGACAAACAGACTGCTGCAAACAAAACACAGTACGATGAAATCATCTTCGTGCAACCACGCAGTGCGCAAGCTGAAATGTGGACAGGCCGCAGACTGGGTGATGCCGGAGTAAAAAATCAACTCGGCTTTGAACAGGCTTTCAATAACAAGGAATTCAAAAAGTATAATGTCGATTTCTCGAAGTTCGACAAGATACTCTTCTTCGATTTCATGAACGATGTGCGCGATGATCCGAGTGACTCTTCTGATCTATATAGTATGATCGAAGACTTCAAGGTTAAAGTAAATTATCCTTCGAAAGAAAAAGGTCTTAGCGTAACGCGTGAACCGGTTAAAAATAATCTCAATACAGCCGAGCTTGCAACGATCATGGAAGGACTTCGCGGATTCAAAACCAAAGAAGAAGTAGATATGATCAAGAAGGCCGTAAGTATTTCATGCATGGGACAACGCGAAGTAATGAAAGCAATAAAGCCCGGCATGTCTGAACGCGAGATCCAGGGTATACATGAATTTGTATTCAAGAAATACCAGGCCGAAGATCTCGGCTATCCATCTATAGTAGGTGCCGGCCACAACGGATGTATACTTCACTATATCGACAACTATAAACCGAACATCACCAACAAGGAGTTGATATTGATGGACCTCGGTGCCGAGTTCCGCGGATATACGGCTGATATAACACGCACCATACCGGTGTCTGGTAAATTTTCGTCAGAGCAAAAACAGATATACGAACTGGTATTGAAAGCACAGGAAGAAGGCATGAAGGTTTGCAAACCCGGTGCTACATTTCAAGACCTGACGGCTGCTACACGTGTAGTGATCAACAAAGGATTAAAAGACCTGGGGATCATTAAGGATGAGAATGAAAGACATTATTACTATCCACACGGGTGCTGCCATCACATCGGACTGGATGTGCACGATCGCGGCCCATACGACAAACTGCAGGAAGGCATGGTAATTACTATTGAACCCGGAATCTATATTCCCGATAATGCCAATTGCGACAAGCGCTGGTGGGGTATTGCCGTACGCATTGAAGATGATTACCTCATCACCAAAAATGGCTACGAGCATTTGTCAATTGCAGCACCGCGTAAAGTAGAAGACATTGAAGCGTTGATGAAACAACCCAGTGCGCTGGATGATTTTGTTCTGCCCGATATCAACACCAAGAATTAGGAAAGATAATCCCCGGAATCAGCAGCAGCCCGCGTATAAAAATGCGGGCTGCTTTTTTTATGTATTCAGAAACCGGTTGAGAAAAAACTTCTGAACCATTTATTGACGAAAAGCCTTTAGCACTATAACTGGCGTTGTATCTTGCGCGCCCAATTATAATTATGACCCGTAAACAACACATCGTTGTTATCCTGATCCTGGGGGCACTATCAACCATCAGTCCGTTTTCGATTGATATGTACTTGCCAGGCTTTCCGGCTATTGCCAAAGATCTCAACACCACCATCGATCAGGTACAACTCTCTTTAACCAGTTACCTGGTGGGCATTGCGCTCGGCCAGTTATTATATGGCCCGCTGCTCGATCGTTTTGGAAGACGCTTGCCACTATATGCCGGCCTCGTGGTATATATTATAGCATCGCTGGGTTGCGCCATGACAAATTCCATTAACGCCTTAATCGCCATGCGTTTTTTGCAGGCGATTGGTGGCTGTGCCGGTATGGTAGCATCGCAGGCATTGGTGCGCGATTTATTCCCGATCAACAAAACAGCGCAGGCATTTTCATCACTTACGCTGGTGGTGGCTGTATCACCACTTATTGCGCCTACCATCGGAGGATATGTTACCGTTGGATTCGGATGGCACTATGTATTTATTATACTCGCCTCCGTTATGGCACTCATCATGCTATGTATATATTTCTTCCTGCCCGAAGGACGAAGTGCCGATGCATCGATGTCGCTGAGGCCACAGGCGGTAATGACTAATTTTATTACCGTACTCAAGCAACAACAATTTTTGATCTATGCTTTCGCAGGAGGCATTGCTACGGCAGCACCGTTTGCGTTTATAGCAGGATCGTCTGATGTATTCATAAACCTCTATCACACCAGTGAACAGGAATATGGATGGATCTTTACCATCGTTGCATCCGCCATCATCGGTTCAACACAATTAAATCATATACTCTTAAAGAAATATAGCAGCCAGCAGATCATCAAGACAACACTGATCGTACAAAGTCTCGTAGGCATTGTACTGGTAGGCGGCACTGCGTTAGGATGGTATGGTAAATATGAACTCGTGGGCATGATGTTCATCTTTTTAATTGGACAAGGATTAACCGGTCCGAACAGCACAGCGCTTGCACTCGCTCCTTTCACGAAACTAACCGGCAGCGCTGCCGCTATACAGGGAAGTATCCGTATGGGTGTTGGCGGACTGGCTTCTGCTGCCGTAAGTGCACTGCACAACAATACAGCTGTACCGATGGTAGGGATGATGGTTGTCTGCGGATTTGTAGGACTAATTATACTGGGCATTGGCAAAGGCACCGTACGATACCGCGCCCGTAAACATGCAGCAGAGAAAGAGACATCCGTAATGATGTAGTATAGTATCAGGCTGAACGGTATTCGGAAGGCGTCTTTCCGGATATCTTTTTAAAAGCTGTATTGAACGATGATTTGGAATTATACCCTACCTGTTCAGCTATCTCTTCCACTTTAACATGAGGTTGTTCTTTTAGCAAACGCTTGGCTTCTTCTACTCGATACGCTGCCACCATCTCGAAGAAGTTCTTACCCAACCCATCATTAATTACCTGCGACAATACATGTACAGTGGTATTCAATTTACCGGCAAGCTCGGGCAATGAAAAGCCCGGCTGCAAAAAAGGTTTATCGCGCACCATCAATACCGTTAACTTATCCAGTAATTCTTTTTGTGCATCAGCAGTTACACCTGAGCTTTTATACTTCTGTGGTTCGCTGAGTGCGGTCTGCCTAAAAAATCCGGAATGACTTATCACATTGAAACTGGTCAGGTATATAATCAATGAAATATAGGCAGCAAAAAAATGATCGCCTGTATCATCAATATTAAAATATTTAACAACAAATATCATCACCGTGGCACTGGTCATGTGCAGCATGCCCGTCCTTAATTTTTTAAGCACCGGGTGTGCAGGATTAAAAAACGACTCTTGCTTCTCCCTAAAGGCTCTTATTACTTCCACTGTTCCCAACACGATATATATACCTATACTAACCAGCGAAAGTATGGTATGATTATCAGTTATCCAGAGCCATCGCGCGTCATAGTCCACCGAAACATCGCGGAGGGGTATATCCGGATGATACGCATATACCCACGAGTTATATTTGTAATCATCCGACTGTATCAAAAAAGGAATCAATAAAAAGAAGTATATCACCGGGAAGATATAGTGCAGCAGTTGCGTTCTTCGTGATACCGACCCATTGATGAGACTTTTGATCATCAAATAAAACGAAGGTCCGATCGCCAGCGCAAAAGGCTCCGAGAAATCAACCAGGAAAAGACAATCAACTATAGACCGGGTATACATCAGCAGTATCTCCAGTAAACATGCTGCCATCGAAATCAGCATTACTCCCTGAAAGAAATTAACATCGTTCTTCCGGTTCTCCTTCGACAAAAAGAAAAAAGACAAAAAGCCGGCCTGGACAACTCCCAGGAAAATGAAAACAGCAAAGAGGTCGATATGATATGGCATCAGGGCAGAATACGATTCAATAGAACAGAGGGTTATCGCTTTACAGCAAATTCAGTAAATCCTTTCCAGATTCCTTCCTGAATTTCTACATTGGTCACGCGGGCTGCCGGTGGACCTTGCTTGCACCACGCAACCAGGGCATTCAACACGGCATCATCACCTTCCGCTTCAATATAGACTGAACCATCAGGTTCATTCTTTACAAAACCTTTTAAGCCGAGACGTTGCGCCTCTTCGTGCGTAGAAGCCCGGTAATATACTCCCTGCACACGGCCGGATACCTTTATGGAAATATGTTTCTGCATGCTATACCACTAGAGAAGTCAAAATACTTCTGTTTTTACATCCCTGCAATCGCCATCCGATTTTTGGTCGTGATAAATATTTGAAAAAAATTTAAGATTCTTTGTCCGGAACCAAGATGTTCGCCCGTCATCGTGTAAATTTTGTTCAACCTTAAACTTTAACAATCATGGAAAAGTACATGTTTTTATTTCGTGGTGGCGATGTAAGCCATTTATCGCCCGATGCGCAGCAGGCACACATGCAAAAGTGGTTTGCCTGGGTAGAGAAACTTACCAAAGCTGAACGCTATGCCGGTGGTGAAGCATTGCTGCCGGTAGGCAAAACCGTATCCGGAGTAAAGAAGACTGTTACAGATGGGCCGTATGCGGAAGGAAAAGAAATTGCAGGAGGCTACTTTGTTGTACTCGCCAAAAGTTTAGACGAAGCAACCGAGATGGCAAAAGAATGCCCGGACTATGAGTATGACGGAAGCGTGGAAGTGCGCGAGGTTATGAAGTTCGATATGTAGTCTTTGCCTCACCTGCTCCAAAGAAACTTTCAGGTTGTCAGATTTCCAGCACGTTATCTGGCAACCTGTCACTACTCCATATCATCATTCTACCTATGAAAAATATATACCTATACCTGCTTATACTGATGGTGAGTGCTTCATGCAATTCATCAGACCATGTGCAACAACAAAATATAGCACTTACTCAGAAGATGTTTGAAGCTTTCAATAAGCACGATTGGCAAACGATGGCTTCGTACTATACTGAAGCTGCACTATTTCTTGATCCGGCTTTCGGAAAAGATTACGTCATCAAAACACAACCGGAAACTGCTGCAAAATATAGTGAGTTACAAAAAATGTTTCCCGACCTGCACGATGAGGTTGTGGGACTTTATCCTTCTGGAGATAAAGTAACCGTAGAGTTTATCGCCACCGGCAGCATGGGCGATAGTATATCTTTCAAACTCCCGATTGTTTCCGTGTTAACATTTAAAGACGGAAAAATTGTGCGTGATGCTACATACTACGATCAGGAGTAGCCGTAGTATAGCTACGATTGTATTACGAATCATCAGAATTCCGGGCGAGTTACTCTGATGGAGAGGAAATATTTCTTCAGAGAAAAAGATCACCCACAAGTCACACATAAACGATCCGGAAAATCCATACTTTTATGAATGCCCGAGCAAAACGTCAATCAACTGGTAAGCCATCTCTTCCGGCATGAAGCAGGGAAGATGACAGCCGTACTGACGCGGTTATTGGGTTTCGGTTCATTGGAGGTTGCACAAGATATAGTACAAGACACGCTGCTCAAGGCGATGTCTGCCTGGAGCTTTAAAGGTATTCCTGAAAATCCATCGGCATGGCTATATACCGTTGCTAAACGCAAAGCGGTCGATATTATTCGTCAGCAACGCATTCATCAGCACCATGAAGAAGCTATAGCAAAGGCCCTGCAATCCGAGTGGACATTATCACCGGCAGTTAGTCAGCTGTTTCTTGACAATGAAATTGAAGACAGTCAGCTGCGAATGATGTTTGCATGCTGCCACCCTGCTATACCCTACGAATCACAACTTGCCTTTACACTGAAAGTTCTCTGCGGTCTCAGCACAAGCGAAATAGCGATTGCGTTTCTCACCAGTGAAGACACTGTGGCGAAAAGAATATACCGGGCACGGGAGAAAATCAGAGAAGAGAAAATAAACCTGGAAGTACCAGTACCGGCCGAACTTCCCGAGCGACTGGATACAGTGTTGCATGCCCTATATCTGCTTTTCAATGAAGGCTATAATTCTTCACATCCGGACAAACTTATTCGCAATGATCTCTGTGAGGAAGCCATGCGTCTCTGCATACTGCTTACACGAAATATAGTTACCAATACGCCGGCCGTAAACGCATTGCTCGCGCTGATGTGCTATCAGGCATCGCGTGAAGACGCACGAATAAGTAACGATGGTGCAATCATCTTATTAAAAGATCAGGATCGCAGTCGCTGGAATAAAGCACTGATCGATCGCGGCAACTATTACCTTGAAGTATCGGCAGATGGTGATGCGATCTCCGAGTATCATCTCGAAGCGATCATTGCTTCGTGCCATGCAGAGGCTGCTACATTCGAAGAAACGGATTGGAAAAAGATATACCACTTCTATACACTACTGGCCCATGTAAAACAAAGTCCCATTGTAGAATTGAATAAAGCTATAGTGCTGGGCTATGCGCAATCCTGTGAAGCGGGACTTGACGCCTTGAAAAAGATCACAGATCTTAACGACCATTATCTATACCATGCCGCGCTGGCAGATTTCCATGCATTACTTTTCCAGAACACAGAAGCACAGCAGGCATACGAACGGGCACTTCAGCTTACAACCTCCGGAGCAGAGAAAGAATTACTAAAAAGAAAGATACAGCAGTTAGCTATCCGGTGATCCGTGTAATAACCGATCGATCTCTTTTCGAACAATCGCTTCGCGTTCTTCGTAAGAGCCCCGCACCAACACATAGGGTATATTTCGAACTTCGAGCGCTTCTTTAAAAACATTGAACATCGCTTCACGCTGATGTCCGAGATCACGGAGATCATCCGCCACCCAGGGCACATCGATATCAAACAAAAAGTATACATCATACCGAACCGCTTTCTCCAATTCATACAACACTTCAGGAACGGCCCCCAGATAATGTTGCGAGTATATCTGCGTTGTAATGGCATCGGTGTCACAGAACAGCAACTTGTTTGCTATTCGCGTTTTTTCTTCGATGCGTGCAGCATGTGCATAACCAATGGTTACAATATCCTCCAGCGTAAACTCATTGGAGGATATTATTTCACGCGCAACTTCCGGCACAAACTCAGTATTATATAGTTCAGCCATTCGTTTTGCCAGGGTAGATTTACCGGTACTTTCCGCTCCATAGAAACATAGCTTCTTTACGAAGTATGGTCTGACAACGGACGGTATATAATTCCAATACCGAAATGGATGTTGCCTTATTTTAGTAGCAGAGATGGGAACGTACTTTCTATCCTGATCAAAAGCTATGTGCTCTGCACCAAGATGGTGGGCAAACGGTGCCCCGTATGTTTCTGAGCTGAAAACTATATCTATCGATGGATAGGTTCGCCTGATAAAATCCGCCCACACTTTTGTTCGCTTGTCCAACGGCAGTGATTCATCATCAAAATCATCGAGAATCATGGCAGGTTTAATGGATGAATCTTCCTGAAATATAGTTTTGATCCACGATAATCGTAAGGCCGGATCGATCGGATCGTGTGGTATAGAACTCATCGATACAATAAGCTCATCACAATGTGCTGCAGCAAATCGAATCAACGCTACATGCCCTTCATGTATCGGGAGAAATTTACCGATAACAAGTCCGCGTTTCATACACGTTGTGTTTGATAGCTTCTATACTCGCGTATCCAATGCCACAAGCCAAACGAAGCAATGATCGTGAACATAAAATACAAAATGCTATACAACATAATGCCTTTGATAAAGTATAAATATGTAGCCACTATATCTACCACAATCCAGATGATCCAGCATTCAGCTTTTTTACGAATCATGAAAAACGTAGTGATAATGCTCATCACCGTTATGAAAGAATCCGCATACGGAAAAGCGCTCGGCACCGGGAAAAATGAAGGGAACCAGTGATGTAATTGACTCGCCAATGCACCCAACAATGCAGTACCGACTAAACCGCCCACACATATACCGATGAAAGTATATATACCCATAAAGCTCACTCGCAATTCATGCCGCTTGTCTTCTTCACCCGGTCGCGGGTTTGCCCAGCGCCACCAGCCCAGCACATTGGTTACAAAAAAGAATATTTGTAAAAACATATCCGGGTATAGCTGTATCTGGTAATACAAAAAGAACGAGAGCACAACGTTGATGATACCAATGGGCCAGCTCCACAAGTGAGCTTTCGCTGACAACCACACTGCTATAGCGCCTGAAACAAATCCAAAAAATTCGAGATAACTCATTTTATAACCGAGCAACTCAAAAAATATAGCATTAATATCGAAGAAAGACATTCCCGCAGATTAAAATCGAAAGATATAGGATTGAATATGAAAAGGTAAGGCCACTCAAAAAATATGTAATGAAGGATTTACAATTTAATGCAAATATTTTTAGCCTCTGTAAAGAAACGCAATGCTTCCCAACCACCTTCGCGACCGGCACCAGATTGTTTCATTCCTCCAAACGGAGTACGCAAATCGCGGAAGAGCCAGCAGTTTACCCAGATGATACCACTTTTTAATTGTGCAGCAATACGATGGGCGCGTTTCAGGTTCTCTGTCCAAAGCGTGGCGGATAGTCCATACGTTGTGCTGTTCGCATAGCGGACCACTTCCTCTTCGGAATCAAAAGGCGTGATTGTTACTACCGGGCCAAATATCTCCTCCTGGTTGGTTCTACATAAGTGATCGAGTCCTGTAATAACCGTAGGTTCGATAAAATATCCTTGTCCACATCGGCCTGCTATTGTAACGCGATGGCCACCCGCAAGTATTGTTCCTCCCTCCTGCTTCGCCAATGCTATATAGGACAGTACTTTATTCATGTGCGCTTCGGAAACCAACGCACCGGTTGTTGTCTCAGACAATAATGGATCGCCCACCACCAACGCTTTTGTTCGCTTCACAAATTCGTCAGTAAATTTTTGATAAATGCTGCGTTCTACAAAGATGCGCGAGCCACACAAACAAATCTCTCCCTGGTTTGAAAATGACGAATGCAAGGATGTGGTAATCGCTTGTTCAAAATCACAATCAGCAAAAACTATATTTGGATTTTTACCTCCCAGTTCCAGCGACAATTTCTTAAACATGGGTGCTGCTGTAGCAGCTATCTTTCTGCCGGTAACGGTTCCTCCTGTAAAAGATATAGCCGCAACATCCGGATGTTCTACAATGGCTTGTCCGGCTTTGGCTCCCAAACCATGTACTATATTTAATACACCTTTCGGTAATCCTGCTTCAATACAAAGCTGTGAAAACAGAAAAGCTGTCATCGGTGTAAGTTCAGATGGTTTCGCTACAACCGTGCAGCCCGCTGCGAGTGCGGGAGCAATCTTCCAGGTAAACAGGTATAGCGGCAGATTCCAGGGAGAGATACAACCGGCAACACCAACGGGTGTACGCAATGTATAGTTTACGGCTTCATTGCCGGTAACATGTGCTTCACTTGCAAAATGAATAGCACCGCTGGCGAAGAAACGCATGTTGGCAGAAGCGCGTGGTATATCTACAGCCTTCGCAAGTTTCACAGGCTTGCCATTGTCTATACTTTCCGCTATCGCAAGCTTGTCGAGATCGCGATCGATCAGATCAGCAATGCGCGAAAGTATAGCCGAACGTTTCTCCACCGGCATACCTGACCATTCTGCAAAAGCATGCTGCGCTGCAGAAACAGCAGCCGCTACATCACGCTCATCGGAATCCGGTATAAAACTATATATTCTTCCTTCGGCAGGATTATAATTATCGATATACTTTCCGGCATGCGGAGGCAGCAATATACCTTCTATATAGTTATCGATGTACTCCATATGTGTTGTTATAGACTTCCTGTTCTTCCGCCATCCACCGGAACATTAATACCATTTATATACCCGGCAGCCGGTGTTGCCAGGAATGCTATAGCTGCTGCCACCTCATGAGACTCTGCTATACGTCCCGCGGGTATCTCACGTATCATATCTTGTTTCGCTTCATCAAACGTTTTGCCTGCCTTCTGTGCATTTGAATTGATCAGCGATTCAAGTCGACCGGTCATCGTTGAGCCGGGTAATACATTGTTTACCGTTATACCAAACGGAGCAAGCTCCAGCGAAAGTGTCTTGGACCAATTTGCAACAGCACCACGAATCGTATTGGACACACCCAGACCCCGAATCGGAATTTTAACCGATGTTGATATAACATTAATAATTCTGCCATACTTTGCTTTCTTCATGCCGTCAACCAAAGCCTGCACAAGAATATGATTGCACAGCAGGTGATTAGAGAACGCCTGAATAAAATCTTCCGTACGCGCATCAATAGCTTGTCCTGCAGGTGGACCGCCGGTATTGTTCACCAGTATATGTACCGTGTGCGTGCGCGTATAGTCTGTTACTTTATTTCGAAGATCGTCCGGTGCATTAAAATCCGCTACGATATAATCGTGTTCCACACCATTCGCGGCTGCCAATTCTTTCAGCACGGATTTAAGTTTATCTTCGTTGCGGGCGATCAATGTAACACGCGCGCCCAATAGTGCGAGTTCCACCGCTGAAGCCTTTCCTATACCTTGCGTGCTGCCGCATACTATGGCGTGCCTGCCAGTTAAATCAAGATTCATGAATAAAGCTATGTATGTGAATTGTTGCTAAATTTAAGAAGGAATAGATGGTTTAACACAACCGTATCAAAACTTAAAAAGTATTATATGGCTATTCGCAGACCTTTTAACCTCAATCAATGGATCCGCGACAACCGCGATCTGCTGAAGCCCCCGGTGGGCAATAAGAATTTATATGCTGATGCCGGTGACTATATCGTAATGATTGTGGGTGGCCCCAACGCCCGCAAAGATTATCATTACAATGAGACAGAAGAATTATTTTATCAACTTGAAGGCGATATAAACGTGCGCATACAGGAAGATGGTAAACCGGTAGATATACCTATACGGCAAGGCGAAATGTTTCTGCTCCCGGCACGCGTTCCGCATCGACCGGAACGACCTGCCAATTCCATTGGACTTGTGATTGAGTGCAAGCGTATTGAAAAAGAAATTGAAGACGGACTGATCTGGTTTTGTGATGCGTGCAACAACAAGCTTCATGAGTATCGTTTCCACCTTGATAATATTGAGAAAGATTTTATTCCGCGCTTTCGCGAGTTTTATGGATCGGCATCATTGCGAACGTGCAGTAAATGCGGAACGGTAATGGAGGCTGATCCACGGTTTGTATAAGTGTATAGATGAAGTCATTATAGCATGCAAGGAAGAGCTTATTATTCATCTCCTGTGGGAGACCTTTTAATAGAATCGGAGCACGACAAGATCATTACCGTAGGTTTTCTGAGAGACAGCAAGAAAGAAGAGACACCTACTGCTACAACCGATCAATGTATAGCAGAACTGGAAGAGTATTTTTATAAGGGACGTAAATTCTTCGATGTAGAACTCGATTTGCGCGGTTCTGCATTTCAACAGAAAGTATGGAACGCGCTGTTGACAATTCCGTACGGAACAACAACTTCGTATGAAGATATAGCGATACGCGTTGGTGATCTCAAATCAATTCGTGCTGTAGGACTGGCCAACGGTCAAAATCCAATTGCTATTATTGTACCATGCCATCGCGTGATTGGTAAAAGCGGTAACCTGACGGGCTACGGTGGCGGACTTGAGAATAAAGAATGGCTGCTTTATCACGAGGGGGCTATCCGCAGGCAGTTGTCACTCTTCTGAAAAGTGCTGTTCGTTAACCGTTATTCGTTCGTTGTTATCCGTTACTCCTTCTTGTATAGCAGACGGCATTAAATTTTACGTAACTTATTTCGTATACATCGCTCCGCTATGAAATTCAAGAACAGTTTACAGTTTGCCAAGAAGTCAGACCGGGAAGATCCGCTTCGCAGTTATCGCAATAAATTTCTGATTCCTAAAATCAACAATAAACAATCCATTTACCTGATCGGTAATTCCCTGGGGCTTCAACCTAAAACTACCAAGCAGTTCATTAACCAGGAGCTTGAGGATTGGGCGAAGTTAGGTGGCGAAGGTCACGTACACGCTCGTAATCCCTGGCTATACCATCACCGCCTGGCAAAGAAAACGCTGGCCGCATTGGTTGGCGCTAAACCTTCTGAAGTCGTTGCCATGAATCAACTCACCATCAACCTTCATTTAATGATGGTGTCGTTTTATATACCCACCACCGAGCGGTATAAAATTATAGCAGAAGCCGGTGCTTTTTCGTCTGATCAGTATGCATTTGAATCACAAATAAAATTTCACGGTCTGAATCCAGACAAAGTACTGATCGAATTAAAACCACGCGAAGAAGAATATACACTGCGCACCGAAGATATAATCCGCGCCATTACAGAACATGGTCGCGAAACGGCCTTGGTAATATTGGGAGGCGTTCAATACTATACCGGTCAGCTATTTGATATACCGAAGATCACCGCAGCGGCACATAGCGCTGGTGCTATAGCTGGCTTTGACCTGGCACATGCTGTTGGAAATATACCCTTGAACCTGCACAAAGATGAAGTTGACTTCGCTGTATGGTGTAGCTATAAATATCTAAATGCCGGTCCGGGTGCTATAGCAGGTGCCTATATACATGAGAAGTATGAGCGCAATACCGAGTTACCACGCTTTGCCGGCTGGTGGGGATATGACGAAAGCGAACGCTTCAACATGCAGAAAGGTTTTAAACCGATGAAAGGTATAGATGGGTGGCAGGTATCCAATGTACCGGTATTTCAGAATGCAGCATTACTGGCATCACTGGAAATATTCCAGGAAGCAGGGATAAAAGCTTTACGCAAAAAAAGTGTAGCCCTTACTTCTTACCTCGAGTATATTTTAAAAGAGATCGATCCGCTGGAGAATACTCTAAAAATTATAACACCCGCTAATCCGGAGGAACGCGGATGTCAACTCTCTGTCTTCACAAAGCAAAACGGCAAGAAAATATTTCAACAATTAAACAAAGCAGGCGTTATAACCGATTGGCGCGAGCCGAATGTTATTCGCGTAGCCCCCGTTCCTTTGTACAATACATTTGAAGAAGTTTATCGGGTAGGAGAAATCATAAACGATCTCCTTACATGAGCAAGGCGATAAAACACATTGCGATAAGCGGAGCAGGACTTGTAGGCTCATTGCTCGCTATATATTTATGCAAGCGCGGCTATAAAGTTACCGTCCTGGAACGCAGACCGGATATACGAAAGAACACATTACTCGCAGGTCGCTCCATCAACCTGGCATTAAGCAATCGCGGCATACGCGCGCTGGAAGAAGTAGGACTTGCCGATGCCATCCGGAAAGTGACGATCCCGATGCACGGCCGCATCATGCATGATATACTTGGTAATCTCACTTTTCAACCGTACGGTAAGCAGGGAGAGTTTATCAACTCGGTATCGCGCAGTAGCCTGAACGTTGTGTTAATGAATGCCGCAGAAGCAGCAGGCGCCAGCCTTCATTTCAATCAACGTGTAATGGACGTTGATGCAGAAAAAACTTCCGTTAGTATAGCATCGCAGGAAAACGAAATCAAAGAATATACTTTTGACCTGATTATCGGGGCAGATGGAGCTTTCTCTACTGTACGACAATCCCTGCAGCGTTACGATCGGTTTGATTTCTCGCAAAGCTATATCGATCATGGCTATAAAGAATTACATATACCGGCAACCGCGGCCGGTGAATTTCAACTGGAGAAAAATGCGCTGCATATCTGGCCGAGACAAAGCTATATGATGATAGCGCTTCCGAATCCGGATGGCAGTTTTACCTGTACACTATTCTTTCCATTTGAAGGCAAATTTTCATTTGACACACTGCAAACAGAAGAGTCTGTTCATAACTTCTTTATGCATGCATTTCCGGATGCAACGCAACTCATGCCTTCATTGTCCACCGACTTCTTTAGCAATCCTACCTCATCGCTTGTTACGATGAAGTGTTATCCGTGGGTGCGTAATAAAATTTTACTCATCGGCGATGCCGCCCATGCTATCGTTCCTTTTTTCGGACAAGGTATGAATGCAGGCTTTGAAGATTGTCGTATTCTCAATTCGCTGCTCGACAGCTATACCAACAACTGGGACGATGTACTGCCGGCATTTCAAAAGCAACGCAAGCCTGACGCAGATGCTATCGCACAACTGGCACTTGATAATTTTGTAGAGATGCGCGACCTGGTAGCAGATGCAGATTTTTTGCTCCGGAAGAAAATCGAAGCACGACTTCACACGCTATATCCTGATAAATGGATACCGCTATATTCCATGGTAACATTTAAGGATGATATCCGGTACTCCGAAGCCTACACCATCAGCCGTTCACAAGCAAAGATCATGAACGAAGTGATGAGCAGACCCGGAATACAGGATCAATGGGAATCGCTAGACTTCAAAACTATAGCTGAGTCTCTTCAGCGATAGTTAAGGAAGCACAGGCGCGAGTTCATATTCAAATTTATAATCTTCAGAAAACTCTTCGGAAACAATAAGGTGTCGCCACTTTATAGAGGTAACAAGTGACCCGCTATAGGTATATTCGAATATCTGCGAAGTAAGGAAATCCGTTCCCGGTATATCATAACTTGCTGTGAGCGGATTGTTTTTAGAGAATCTGCTGATATAGTTGATCTCAAATTCATAAGGTGTTCCCAATACAAAAGGTGGCTCACCCTCGTAAATATGCTCACCGGCCAGCGGTTCGAACCAAAGTCTTCCAACCGGAAAAAAGGCAGGATTCCCTACTGCGTTCGCCAGCATCCGGAAAGGGTTTACCTTATTATCAAAAGTGCCGGCAGAATAAATCCATTTCCCTTCTTCATCCGGAACATCGCCTTCATACATATCCGTGAGGTTATCACCATCATACAACGTTTTAAAGTCAACCTCATACGGCCATTCCAAGGGTGTAAACTGGTGTATGCCCACTATATCACCTCCGGCATTGTAGGTAATAATATCCTTTTGATAGGCATTACCATATTGTTTAAGATCGATCTCTGTTATACCATGTGGTCCTTGCGTAAACGTATAGATATACTTGGCAGTCGCTTCATTGGGGATATATATTTCAGCTTTATAAAGTTTGTCAGATTCATCATAATAGAACAGCAGTTTACTGCTATCTGACAAAAGCTCCGTCAATCGCCCGACTGAATTGTAATGCGCGCTATACCAGATGTTCTCCCAATACATTTTTCGGATACGAACCTTCTTTGCAATGTGTTCTGGTATACAGGACTGGACAATAAGCAAAACGGCAAGCACACCTATGCCCGCAAGAGTTTTAATTGATTTTTTCATAAAAGTAACTGTTAACGTTTTTAGTTGTTTATAGTATTAATCTTCTGCTGACGAGAAGCCACACGTATAGGCTAAAGCATATTTATTGGTACCGGCCAGATCATCCGTCCACACAAGCGACTCAACATACGATGATGTATACACGTAAGTAAAATCCTGCGGCTGCTGTACTTCCGGGCCACCACCCACAGGAACTTCGTATATACCTTTACCAGGATTATTC
>CBIHOZ010000124.1:0-20892 GCA_966211525.1 uncultured Chitinophaga sp.
GTTTTTAGATCCGAGCTTCCATACATCATGCGCTACACGCAGTGAGTATTCTTCCAGCACTTCTCCATCGAGTGATGGTATAATTAAAACAGCAATCTGATTTGTTGTGGAGTCTTCATGCTTTCGTAGTGTAGCCTCCAGGTTGTCTACCGTAGCCTGCGTAAGAATGTGAGCTTCATCGTGAATACGATGGCCCCATAATTCGGGTACAGCACGTTGTGCCTGAGCTATACACACGCATATCAACAGAAAAACAACTGATACTACTTTTTTCATTCTTCGTTTCTTAAACTAAAAATTACCAAGAGTCGCTGGAGCCGCCTCCGCCAAATCCACCACCACCACCGAAGTCAGAACCCGAACCCCACGAGCCGGAGCCAGAACCAAATCCACCTCCGCCTATAGGACCGATCCATCCACCCCGTGATGACCAACCACCACCACCTCCGCCACCACGTCTGCGGGCAGCAAGAATAATAATGGCAACTATAATCAGTAACGTAATGAGCGGAGAATTCTTTCTTGATTTTTTTCGCGGAGGAGGAGCGTCATTTTTATACTCACCTTTTATAGCCTGCATTATGGCCAGCACACCGGCCTTCACACCTCCGTCAAAATCGCCTTGTCTGAAACGCGGAGCAATTTCATTTCGATTAATGCGACTAGAAAGCGCATCCGTCAATGCACCCTCCAATCCGTAACCAGTCTCAATGCGCACAAGTCTGTCGTTAATGGAAATGACCAACAGTACACCATTGTCTTTGTCTTTCTGACCGAGCTTCCATTTTTCAGCAACACGAAGAGAATACTCCTCGAACGCATCACCTTCGAGAGAAGGAATGATCAATACAGCAATCTGGTTAGAGGTTGAATCGCGTTCGGCTTTTAAAATTGCTTCGAGCTCGGCCTTGGTCTGCGCGGATAATAAATTTGCCTCATCATGTACCCATATACCACCGTGTTCAGGTATACTTCGCTGGGCAAAAGAGAGTAAGGGTATAAATAAAAGAATGAAAAGAATTCTGAAAGTCATGTGGTAAAATCTGGCGTTAGGAATTTTTGGAATGTATACCGATAGTTATCGGTACGATTAACGGTCAAAGCGAAGTTCATCTCCAAGCTCATTCGTATCATCTTCCGTTTTGTAAAATCCTTTCTCCAACAGAATTTCACCACAGCGTTGTATCGATGCTTCAAGACCTTCTACAATTTTTCCTTCACGAATGTGTGAGATCAGGTCAGCAACAATTTTATCCCACTGCTTTTGTTCAACTACTTTGCTTATACCTTTATCAGCCATAACAATTACTTCGTGTTCGAAGAATGAAATGAAGATCATGATGCCGGTACGATGGCGTGTATTAAAAACTTCTTCTTCCAGAAAAGCATTCTCGGCGCGCTGGCGTGTAGAGTAATCGAGCTGTCGCTGGCTCACCAGCATTCGCTTGAGCGGATCGATAAAATTAGGGAGTACTGCACCTATAGCACCTCCGACAATTACCGCGATAAAAATGAAAACCGGATCGTAGTAAAGCGTGTTGGCAGCATCGGTAATAATATAGCGATCGAGTATGATCATAAAAATGAACATAAGCGATGCGCCCATCAAGCTGCCCCGGTAGTTTCCTTCTGAGTAAGAACCGCTGCGTTCTACAACAACAGGAACTATTTCTCCTGAGATTTTATCTTCCGCTTTCTTCACTGCTTCTTTTATGCGCTGGAGGTCGCTCTCGGAAAATTTCTGTTTAAGGTTCATATCTTTTGTGGGTTTTTAAGATTTCTGTGCAACGACTCTTAATTCTCTCGCGCACAGATTTCTCCTGAAGTAGATTGACGGTTCTGTTTTACGTTTTAAGCAATACAACCCGGGTTGAGTTTATTCGGAATAAAGTTACTGAGACAACCCGTGATAAAAAAACCGTTAACATGCGCAAAATAAAAAGTCAATGTATAGCTTACGGCCCGAAGCTCGCTAACTTTAGCCTCGCAGAGTTTAGGTCGGGAATTTTAATTTAATTATTGCAATATCATGGAAGATTTCTTTATCGGTACACTGGGAATTAGTGAGAGCCTTTTCAGTTTTCTTATTCTACCGCTAATGATTTTTTTCGCGCGCATTGCCGATGTATCGATCAACACCATTCGCATTATTTATGTGTTGGGAGGGCGAAAAGCAACAGCAACGATCCTGGGTTTTTTTGAATCGTTCATCTGGCTGATGGCCATCCGTCAAATCTTTGAGCACCTTGATAACTGGATCTGTTACATTGCCTATCCAGCCGGTTTCGCATCCGGTATTTTTGTAGGGATGATCATTGAAGAGCGAATCGCTTATGGCAAAGTGATTGTACGTATCATTACACGAAAAGAAGTTTATCACCTGCTTGCGTTTCTTAACTCGCAGCAGTTTCGGTATACACATGTACATGCAGAGGGACCAGACGGACATGAGAACCTGGTGTTTACGGTTTTGGAAAGAGAACACCTGGATGACCTCTTGTTAAAACTAAAAGATATTTTACCCAGCGCATTTTATACCGTGGAGAAAGTTAATCGTGCAGCCGAGAGCGGCACCATCGTACAGGAATCAACGCGGTGGAGTATAGGCTCGTGGTTAAAGAGTATAAAGAGAGATTGAGCTGAATTTTTTTATTCTATAAACAACCTTATGAAAGCATTGCGTTTAGTAGTTCTTGTATTTATAGCCTGCGCCTTTACCAATCCGGCTAAAGAAGTTAAGCTGGAGTATATCTTTAAAGTTGGTGATGTGCATGAGTGGATTCAAACCACCAAACAAACCATTACTCAATCTGTACCGGGAGCAGGAGAGATGTCTGTTAATGTTTCGCTGGATGGTGCTATGCAATTAAAGGTTGTTGCGTTAACCCCTACCGGGGCAAAAGTGGAAACAACATATTCGAAGATTAAGATGCTGATGAAAATGCCTATGGGCGATGTTACCATGGACAGTGAAGGTGGTGACGATACCATACAGAATAAGTTGATGAAGACGATGACAAAGAAGCCGTTCTACATCTTTATGAACAAACAAGGTATAATTGAAAAAGTAGAAGGCACCGAAAATCTATACTCGGGAGTTTCTAAACTCGGTATGGAACCTGCTGCTGCAGATCAGGCGAAGCAATCTCTTCAGCAGGCCATGAGTGAACAATCAATCAAGGCGAGTATTGAAATGTCGTTGATGCAATACCCGACTGCAAAAGTGAAAACCGGTGATACCTGGAAGAACACCATAAGCACAGCGCTTAACTTCCCGATGCAGATTAACAACACCTGGACATTCGAAAAACTCGAAGGTACGGTTGCATCTATCGTAAGTGATGGTGTCATTGTTACCATCGACAAAGACAAACCAACAACGATCAATGGCATGCAGGCGAAAGTAGATTTAGGCGGACGCCAGATGACCAAAGGTACCGTTGATCTTAAAAGCGGATGGCCATCCAAAATGGAAGTACTCTCTGAAATAAAAGGTAAGATGACTTTGCTGGCAGGAGGCATGGTTCCACAGGATATGGATGTACCTATGGAGATACTCAGTGAGAGTACATTTACTATAAATTAAAGCACATCACTTTTATAAATAAGAAAGGGTGGATATAGTCCACCCTTTTTAGTTTCTTTTAATTTGAAAGTATATTTATCGCTCTACCTCTGCCATCATCTTGAGTATATCTTCAACATACTCGCGCGTGTTGGACAGGCGAGGAACTTTGTTTTGTCCGCCAAGCTTACCGCGGTTTTTCATCCACGCATAGAACGTTCCTTCTTCAAGACAATGTACACGGGGCGCGATCAGTGCAAGATCGTGTGCGCGCTTCGCATCGTAGTCGGAATTTATTTGACGAAGTGTTTTGTCAAGTATATGTGTAAAATGCTCGAGGTTTGACGGTCGGATTTTGAATTCGATCAGCCATTCGTGTCCGCCTTTTTTACCGTGATCTATATATATAGGTGCGGCCGTAAAGTTCTCGATAATTGCCCCGGTTTCATCGCAAGCTTTCGCGATTGCGGCATCTGCATTTTCAACGATAAGCTCTTCGCCAAAGGCGTTAATAAAATGTTTAGTGCGACCTGATATTTTTATACGATACGGAGCAAGCGAAGTAAATTTTATAGTATCACCAATGCTATAGCGCCATAAACCTGCGTTGGTAGAAATGAGCATAGCGTAGTTTGTATTGAGTTGCACTTCGCCCAACGGAACCGCACGCGGATTTTCGCTATCAAGTTCTGATACCGGTATAAATTCATAGAATATACCATAGTCCAGCATCAATAACATTTCTTCCGAATCGCGCTGATCCTGTATACCGAAGAAGCCTTCACTGGCATTGTATATTTCCCAGTAGCGCATTCTGTCAGAAGGTATAAGCGCTTTGAAAAGATTGCGATAGGGTGTAAACGAAACAGCTCCGTGAAAGAACGCTTCGAGGTTAGGCCATACTTCCAGTATATTATTCTTTCCTTCCAGTTCAACAATTCTTTGTATCAATAGAATTGTCCACGTGGGTACACCGGCAATGTTGGTAACATTATCGCGAGCCGTTTCGCGTGCGAGCTTTTCAATTTTTTCTTCCCAATTTCCCATCAACGCTGTTTCAAGACTTGGCGTGCGTATGAACTGTGCCCACTGCGGAAGGTTCTGCATAATTACTGCCGATACATCTCCGTAATAGGAACTTGCACTCGGATCGAAATCATTGAGTTGATGGCTGCCTCCAACGGCAAGACCTTTACCATCAAACAATGTTGTATCCGGGTAGTTGTTAACGTAGATGGATATAAGATCCTTTCCGCCCTTGAAGTGACAATCTTCGAGCGCTTCCTGCGATACCGGTATAAATTTACTGCGTGCGTTCGTGGTGCCCGATGATTTTGAAAACCATTTTATTTCCGTTGGCCACAGAATGTTTTGTTCACCGCGCATGAGACGCTCGATGAATGGGAAAATTTTTTCGTACGTATGAACCGGAACACGCTCGCGGAATTGCTCGTAGGTTTGTATACTACTGAAATCATACTGCAAACCAAACTCGGTATAGCGAGCACTATAGATCAGTTTTTTGAAAAGCTCATCCTGTACTTCATGCGGATATTTCATGAAGAGCTCCATCTGGTGGATGCGCTTCTTCATAACCCATGTTAATATAGAATTGATCAGTCCCATTTACACACTTTACAGTAAAATCAAAAATAGTAAAACTTGCCGACTAGAACGGAAGTAAAGTGCGTGTGCTGGTCGATTTAAGAATCTTATAATCCTTCGGATGGATCAGACCATTTTTCTTCGGCGGGAAGCGTAATTTTTGCTCTTCTCAACTCGAAGTTTTGTCCCAGATAAACCTTTCTTACCTGCGGGTCGCTGGCGAGTTCTTCGGCCGTTCCGGACTTGAATAACTTTCCATCTACCATCAGGTAAGCGCGATCCGTAATGGACAATGTTTCATCAACGTTGTGATCGGTGATGAGTATTCCGATGTTTTTATTCTTGAGCTTGGCAACGATGGTTTGAATTTCTTCAACCGCTATCGGGTCTACACCGGCAAAGGGCTCATCGAGTAAAACAAATTTAGGATCAACAGCAAGCGCACGCGCGATCTCCGTTCTTCTGCGTTCACCACCTGAAAGAGACATGCCCATATTTTTTCGAACTTTATGAAGACTAAATTCCTCAATCAGTTCGTCTACTTTTTCTTTTCGTTGCTGGGCTGTGTAATCGCGCATCTCCAGCACCGACATTATATTTTCTTCAACGGTTAACTTTCGGAAAACGGAAGCTTCCTGTGCAAGATAACCAAGACCGATGCGTGCGCGCTGATACATCGGGAGCGGAGTTATTTCCTGATCATCCAGAAAGATTTTTCCTTCATTCGGTTTTATCAAACCCACAATCATATAGAAGGACGTAGTTTTACCTGCGCCATTCGGACCGAGCAAACCAACAATTTCTCCTTGGGCAACCTGCACAGAAACATCGTTCACAACAGTTCGCGTTTTATACTTCTTCATTAAATGTTCTGCGCGCAATATCATCTCAATGAAATTTAATGTCTTTGATTCTTAACTGAATGGAAGTTGTTCCGTTGAATGTGTTCTCCTCTACGGTATAAGCCATCTTAAATGTATCGCGTCTCGAAAGTCTGTCGTAGTGTTCCACCAGGTCAAAACCTACAGCCTGAAATACACTGTCGCTTCCTTCCTGTGCCGCGAGAAAACGAACATGCTTGTCTTTAAAACTAGACAGCGAATTAAATACATATACATTGCTCGCCTGGAAAACCGGACGCTGACTTTCCGGGCCGAAAGGCGCCATCTGCTTCAACACGTTTAAAAATTTTGGCGTGATGGTGTCGAAGTTAAGCGGCATATCAATTTCAATAACAGGTGTGAGCATATCCTCTGTTATAGAGGATGAAACCACTTCTTCAAACCTGCGCTGAAACGATTCAAGGTTTTGTATATCCAATGTTAAGCCGGCAGCATACTTATGTCCGCCGAATTTTTCAAGCAGGTCGCTGCATTCATGTATAGCTTTATACAAGTCAAAGCCATTAACACTTCGTGCCGAGCCTGTAATTTTATTATTGGATTCCGTTAAGATCACCGTTGGTCTATAGTATTTCTCTACACAGCGAGCAGCAACTATGCCAATTACACCTTTATGCCAGGTATTTTTAAAAAGTACCGTTGACTTGGCGGAGCGCAACGCTGCATCGCCTTCAATCATGGCAATGGCTTCTTCGGTTATATCCGAGTCAAATTGTTTACGAAGGTCGTTCTTGATATTTACTTTTCCGGCCAGGTCGTTTGCTTCTTCTTCGCTTTTGGCAATGAGCAACTCCACCGCAGCACGAGCATGTGCTACACGACCGGCAGCATTTATACGCGGCCCCAGCGTAAATACAATCCCGGAAACATCGAGATCATTTTTTATAGCAGCTATCTCGCGAAGCGCCTTTAAGCCTGGAGACGGATTTTCGTTCAGCTTCTTTAAACCGAAATGTGCAAGCGTTCTGTTCTCTCCGTTGATGGGCACTATATCAGAAGCTATACTTACGGCAACCAGATCAAGGTACTGGTATATTTCATGACTATCGCGATAGCGTTGCGCATACGCCTGCGCCAGTTTAAAACCTATACCACAACCACTTAATTCTTTATAGGGATAATTACAGTCTTTACGTTTCGGATCGAGTACTGCAGCTGCAAGCGGAATATTGTCATCCGGCAAGTGGTGATCGCAGATAATAAAATCTATACCCTTGTTGCGTGCCGTGTCAATGAGCTCCGATGATTTTATACCGCAGTCGAGCGCAATGATTAACGTATATCCGTTTTGCTCAGCCCACTCTATACCTGCAAGCGAAACACCGTACCCTTCAGCATAGCGATCGGGTATATATACTTCGCAGTCCTTGTAAAAGTTGTGAAGGTAACTATATACCAGCGACACGGCCGTGGTACCGTCTACATCGTAATCGCCATAGATCAGTATTTTTTCATTTGAATCAATCGCTTTCTTCAAACGATCTATAGCTTTATCCATATCCTTCATCAGGAAAGGATCGTGAAGATGTTCGAGCGAAGGCCGGAAAAAATTTTTAGCTGTGTCAAACTCAGTGATCTTTCGCTGAATAAGAATAGAAGCTAAACAGTGATTTACATTAATTGCCTGCGAAAGCCTTTCAACTTCCTCTTGTGAGGGTATTTCTTTTTGAATCCATCTTCTATACATCTGCCTAGTTTGATTCGATGTTGATTTTGCCATAGCCACCTCCTAAACCGAAGGCGCTTTCAGTTCCTGGCAAACCTTTTTTACCATTTCTGCGCGATGGACCTAATCCTGCCGGTCCGTAGTATCCGGCTCGTCCGGGAGGGCCAGCCATACCACCGTAGTTTTTAATAATGATCTGTTTTCCTATTAAATCTTTTACAGCAGGATTCTTCGCGTTGTCTAATGTTAAACTTCCTCCGTTAGCACCATTTCCGCCCGGCCCGGCATTGCCTCCGTTGGCGCCATCGCCTCCTATACAATGTACAGTGCCCGGACTCCCGCCACCACCGTTGCCTCCATCACCGCCACGTCCGCCATTGCCTCCACTTAAATCTATAATCAGATTTCCGTTCATGGTTATTCTTTCAAGATACAGAAAAAGATTAATGCCTGGTGTTCCATCAAGACCTTTTCCTCCGTTGCGACCCGGCTGCCCAGAGCTGCAGGGAATGGTTGGAGTATCTCCGTTTCTTCCGCTTCGTCCTGGCTTGCCATCTATACCTTTTCCGTCAATAACACAATTGCGACCAAATACTGCCCAGCGCGCGCGCACAAAATTTTCTGCCTTGAGTTTGTTCAACACCAGGCGCGATGAATCCATCATGATGAGTGTATCAGCAACCAGGATATCGGATTGACCCAGTTCGAAAACTTCATTCTTTTTTATAACGAGCTTGCCGACACGAATCTGTGCCAGAAGGGTTGTAGGCAGCAAAAACAAGAGAAACAGGAGATTCCGCAAGCAAGTCATTTTGCAAAAATAAGGCAGTGCCGGTCTTTTAAAAATTTAAAAACTTTGAGACATCAATAACAGGACCAGAGCGTATTAAAAACAAAAAAGCAGTGTTTAACCACTGCTTTTGTTTCAAACAGAAACAATTTTTTTATTTAGAGCTTTCTGCGGGTTTCTCGTTTACAACACCTTCCAGAACATCTTTAATTTCTACGCGCTGGCCATCTTTGTATGGAACGATCCATGCATCTTTAACGCCCATTTCGCGCATATACTTTTTAAAGGTATCGGCTTCCCAGTAATCACGGAAAATTCCGATCGTTACTTTTTGTGGTTCACCTTCTTTTACTTCACCGCCAAAGTTGGGGTTGTTATCAAAATACTTAGCAAGATCTTTATTCTTGAAAGCACCTATCTGTACTTTAAAAACTATACCTTTTGAAAAATCCATCGGGTTAATAACCGGAGTTTCTTTCAACTGTGCGAGTTCTGCTTTTGCTGACGTGAGTTGTCCGCGAGCCTGCGTAAGTTCATCTTCAAGTTGAACGATCTTGGCATCTTTCTCACTCACCTGGCTTTGCATCTGCGTTACCTTCTGGTTCAGTGTAGATACTTGTGTTTCTGCTGCCTGTTTTTCCTCTGTTAATTGTTTCAGGCTCTCAGGGCTTTTAGAAAATTGCTTGGCTTTTTTCTTCCACTCCTTCTTTTCTTGTTTGGAGAGCTGTGCAGAAACTAGTGTAGATGAAAAAATTAAAGCCAGACAAAAAAATAAAGTAAGTCTGTATTTCATGGCTTGTTTGGTTTAAATCCCATTTAAAAGTACAAATAATTTATTATATTTTTCAGGAAGGTGCTATTTCTCAAAGACTTCCAACCATCTTTTCAGGTCTTACCCACTGATCGAACTGCTCGGAAGTAACCAAGCCCAGCTCTACTGCTGCTTCGCGCAGTGTTTTATTTTCCTTGTGCGCCTTCTTGGCAATCTTCGCTGCATTCTCATAACCAATGTGTGTATTGAGTGATGTTACAAGCATCAACGAATTTTCAAGATGTTGTTTAATGATAGCTTCATTCGGTTCTATACCTTCTGCACATTTATCATTGAACGATACACAAGCATCACCAATCAGTCGCGCTGATTGAAGTACGTTTGCTGCTATAACGGGTTTGAAAACATTCAATTCGAAATGTCCTGTTGAACCACCTATAGATACAGCAACATCATTTCCGATTACCTGTGCACATACCATGGTAAGCGCTTCCGGTTGTGTTGGATTTACTTTACCCGGCATGATGGAAGAACCTGGTTCGTTATCCGGTATAACTATTTCACCTATACCGCAGCGAGGACCTGAACTTAACATACGGATGTCGTTCGCGATTTTCATAAATGCTACCGCAGATCTTTTCAGCGCGCCTGATAATTCTACCATGGCATCGTGCGCAGCTAATGCTTCAAATTTATTCGGAGCTGTAATGAAAGGAAGTCCGGTTAGGTCTGCTATTTTTTTTGCAACGAGTACATCATACCCTTTCGGAGTATTGAGTCCGGTTCCTACAGCAGTTCCGCCCAGCGCGAGTTCGCGAACAACTTCCAGTGCATTTTTTATAGCACGGATGCTGTTATCAATTTGCTGAACATATCCTGAAAATTCCTGACCGAGTGTAAGCGGAGTTGCATCCATAAAATGGGTACGTCCCGTCTTTACTATATTTTTATAGGCTTCCGATTTTTTAGCCAATGTATCGCGAAGCTTCTTCATACCCGGAAGTGTTATATCAACTACCTGTTTATAGGCAGCGATGTGCATGGCGGTAGGAAATGTATCGTTGGAAGATTGCGACTTGTTAACGTCATCGTTCGGGTGCAATACTTTTTTCTCGTCTGTAAGTTTACCGCCTTGAATTACATGCGCGCGGTAAGCGATTACTTCGTTCACGTTCATGTTACTCTGTGTACCGGATCCGGTTTGCCAGATCACCAGCGGGAATTCAGCATCGAGACTACCGGTAAGAATTTCATCGCATACTTTAGCGATCAGATCTTTTTTATCGGCTGCTAAAACACCGAGTTCGTGGTTGGCCATTGCTGCAGCCTTCTTCAGGTATGCAAAAGCATAAATGATTTCCTTGGGCATGCTTGCTTCAGGACCAATTTTAAAGTTATTGCGTGAACGCTCAGTTTGTGCTCCCCAATATTTATCGGCAGGAACCTGCACTTCACCCATGGTGTCTTTTTCGATGCTATAGCTCATAGCAGAATTTTTATTTAGAGCGCAAAAATATAGGAAGCTGTCAGAAAAGCGAAACTATTGACTGTTGATCAGTATTGGTTATACATAAAGATGGGCTTTTAACAACCTTTGAACTATAAAATAATCCAAATTATATGTTCATAAAAACAGTGAAACTCTTTCTATTGAGCCTTGTTTCCGTCTTTTTAGTGTGTTGTGACTCGGATGACGATAAAGCGGCCAAGGTTCAGGTGTGGTTAACGGATGCTCCCGGAGATTATCAGGAAGTAAACATTGACATTCAGGAAGTGAAGGTACACGTTGGTGATAATGATGAGGAATCAGGATGGCGGTCTTTGCCCGTAAGAGAAGGAGTGTATAATCTTCTTGACCTGACAAACGGCCTTGATACATTGCTTGGAGAAATAGAACTGCCTGCCGGTAAAATCTCGCAAGTGCGTTTAGTGTTGGGCGATAACAATACCGTGAAGGTTAATGGTGATGTATTTGCGTTGTCAACACCCAGCGCGCAACAGTCTGGGTTGAAACTTCAGGTTCATCAGACTTTATCAGCAGGTATAACGTATAAAATCCTGCTTGATTTTGATGTTGCCCGATCCATCGTTACTACCGGCAATGGAAGTTATAAACTCAAGCCGGTCATTAGAACTATCACCGAGGCACAAGACGGAGCAATAAAAGGTATAGTTACTCCGGCAGCATCAACGCCTGCGGTATACGCCATTGTCGGGCAAGATACCGTTGGTACTACCTATGCAGATGCAGAAGGTCGCTTCCTGATCCGCGGTTTGGCAACCGGTACGTACGATGTTTCATTTGCTCCCAACTTCAATTATCTCACTACGACAAAGTCAGGTGTGCAGGTAACGGTTGGCAACGTTACGGATGTAGGCACTGTTACGATCGAAGCCGACTAAGTTGAACGTCAAAGATCTATAGGTATAAATGCGAAGAGGCCTGCTGTGTTAGCAGGCCTCTTTTGTTTTTACTTAGCGTACCAGGTTCAGAAAAGTTGAACCTAAATTATCCGCAATGATTTTTTTATAGCGCACACTTTTCCGATAGTCTGCTGTAAGAAACTCGTTCCATACTTCATCCCAGTCGGTTTGCTTGGCCATTATAAAACCAAGTTCTTCAGCATTGCCCAGGTCGATATCATGCCTTTTTACAGGAAGTTTTTTTCGCACCACGCCTACATATTCAGTAAAGTCAAGAATTGAGAAGACCTTAGGGTTTGATGTAAGATGCTTTATTACGCTTTCGCTAGATGCGGCATATACTACATTGAGACTTGGGTAATACTGTTTCTTTATTTTATCAATATACTTCACATGTGTACTTCCGGTTATTACCTCAGCGGTAAAACCATTAAATGTTTTTGAGAGATCTTCGAGTTTCACAAGTGCTGGCGCCTGTTGATGAGTAAGCAGTACCAACTGCGTTGTCATATACGGAGGGCTGAACTTCATTATTTTTTTACGTTCGTCAGTAATGCTGGTGTTTGTTACGCCCAGAATATTCGGAGTCGTCTGTGTTACTTTCAGGAAGGAAGAGAACTCCTGTTCTTGTCCTGCATAGTTCAGCGTAAGATTCGCCCCGTGTTTGGTCTTTACGTACTCGGCAAAATCTGAAAGTATATCCACGCACACTCCCTTCATTTTACCATTTACATTTTGAATAAGACCGGCCTGATCGTAGTATACAATCGTTAAAGTTCCGGATCCTTTTGACTTTACTTTCGACCAGCTGTCGCCCGTATACTTTTGGGCGAACAACGGACTGAATACTGAACAAAGCAGGAGTAGCAGGCTAGAATACTTCATAGTAGGTGACAGGGTAAATAATCTCTGTCACTAATATAGTGTAATTGCCGACACCTGAAAATTACAAGGCGTCACTCTTTGTGCGAATAAACTTTCTGTCCAGCCAATGGAGAACACCTATGAATATGGCTCCGAATACAAACACACCTTTATAGGCAGATATACCAGACAGAAAACCTGCACTGATTTTGAAACCGGTGAACGCTATAGCAACCACCATCACCATAACCAACAGTATAATTCCTGCGCACAACCAGAAGTATTCGCGCTTGGCCGCACGTGCCTGCTCGCGTTGAATTTTATGTATCACACCTTCTGCGAACGAAGCAGGCAAAGTAAAGGATGGCTCCTTCTCCAACGCCGAAAAAATTTGCTGATATACCTTTTCGTCATCAGAAGCCTGACCGGAAAACCCGGCTTCAATTTTCTCCTGCAGTTTTTTTTCAGCCTCACTCATAACCACTCTTCTTTTGGTAAAATGCTTTTTACTTTTTCTTTCAGAAGCGTTCGTGCTCTGAAGATATAATTTTTTACAGTGCCCTCGGGCATATTGGTAACAGCACCAATCTCTTCGTATGACATGCCCTCAAAATGATAAAGAGTTAGCACCAATTTATAGTTGGTGGGCAACAGGTCAACAAGCTTCATCACGAAAGTGTCCATGTCGGTGTCCTCCATTAACGACTCGGGATTTACGTCTTCTGTAAAATGTGCCGTATAACTTTCATCTTCCGGAATCGCTGTGTACAACAACTTTTTCTTTCGCATGTGGTTAATCGCATGTCGATAAGCAATCGTAGCGATCCACGTGGAAAGTCGGGACTGAAAATTAAACTCAGCCAATTTTTCGTACACTTTTAAAAATACATCCTGACAAAGCTCTTCACGTTCTTCATCATTTTTCACCAGGCGGCTTATCATATGAGCAACAAGCCTTTCATGCTGCCGGATCAGCAACGTGAAGGCCTGCATATCTCCCCGCAAGGTTCTAGAGATGAGCGCCCGATCGTCTGTCATTGAGTTGTTAGACAAGTTAGCCCGTAAAGATGTTGCAGAAAGTAAAGAAAAATATTGCGCCCGGAGTAATTCAGTATGTCGCAGAAAATAAATAAACAAATCTTGCAACATCATGCTGCACCCACGTGTCTTACGCTTCAAAACAAAAAACGAAACATCATGGAACATGTACTTATGCCCATCGCCATTATAGGAAGCTTTGGTACTTCTTTATACTTTTTTACCAAAGTGCTCACCGATTATATTCTTAAAAAGAAGATGATTGAAAAAGGTTTTGTTAACGAAGAGAGTCAGTCAATCTTCAAATCACATGCTGCTGAAGACAATAAATATAGTTCATTGAAGTGGGGGCTGATCGCACTCTCGGGCGGTATCGCACTCATCTTAATGGATTCACTCGAAGTACGTCCGGATTCAACATTGCCTTACGGAATTTTTGCTGTTGCTCTTTCTCTCGGTTTTCTGCTATACTTCTTCCTGGTAAAACGTGCTGCTAAATAAGCAGTACGTTTTTACTCACTCCTCATACAATATACCCTCACCTTTTTTCCATTCTCTTTTATGATCAAAAACTATATACAGGTTGCCATGCGCAATCTGAAGAGGCATAAATTTTTCTCTTTCATAAATATATTTGGTCTTGCCATCAGCATGTCGGTATGTCTCGGCATCATTATGCTTGTAGCAGATCAACTTACATACGACCGCTACAACACGAAGCGAGATCGGGTATATCGTGTTATCACCCGCAACCTTAACCCGGACGGATCTTCTTCGGGTAATGACTACTCTACATCACCACAGCCTGTAGCGCAAGCGATGCTCGAAGATTACACCGGTGTATCCGAGGCGGTACGCATCCGAAGAGGGTTTGGCAATAACTGGCTCGAGCTTGATCCGGGCCGTGACATCAACATTCCTATATCTGGTTTTTTTGTAGATCAGGATGCGCTGGACGTTTTTGAATATGAGCTTGAACTTGGTGATCCGAAAACTGCATTGAAGGATCCTTACTCCGTGGTGATTACAAGCAAAGCGGCAAAAAAATTATTCAGCAACAACAATCCGGTAGGAGAGGTGATCAAAGTCGGAAAGTTAGGGGAGTATAAAGTCACCGGTGTGTTGAAGGAAACGGAGAATAAATCACACATTGTTTTTGAAGGACTCGCTTCGTACTCCACCATTAAAAGTCTTGAAGCCGATAGCACGTTTGACCGTAACGATTCAGGTTGGGATAATTTTACTGCAGGCTGGGTTTATCTGTTACTGGAAGAAGGACAATCACCTGCGGAGGTTGAAAGACATTTAAATGACTTCGCGAAAAAACAGCAGGCAGAGAAAACTGAAAGTAAAGATGAACGGAAGATTCAGTTTTATCTTCAAAACCTGTCGAGTATAACACCGGGAGGATTTATCAACAACCCGATTGGTCCGTTCATGCCCATGATTTTTGTATACTTTTTTGGCGGACTCGCGCTGATTGTGATGGTAACGTCCTGCTTCAACTATACCAATCTTTCTATAGCACGTGCACTAACCCGTGCAAAAGAAATCGGTATACGAAAAGTAAATGGAGCCTATCGTTACCAGATATTCTCTCAATTTATATCCGAGGCAGTGGTCATGTCGCTCTTTGCACTGGGCCTTGCACTTTTGTTCTTGCTTGCGGTTAAACCATTTATGCTCAACCTCCGTTTCGCCCAGGCACTCCGTTGGGACCTGGAGGGAAATATATATGTATACAGTGTGTTTATTGTATTTAGTATCTGCGTAGGACTTCTTGCCGGATTTTTTCCCGCAGTTATACTTTCGAAATTCCAGCCGGTTAAGGTTTTCAAAAATATAGGGGGAAGCCTGAAACTGTTCTCCCGGATGGGTTTGCGCAAGTCGCTGCTCGTGGTGCAATTTACGCTATCGCTGATTTTTATTCTGTCGGTGTTACTGCTGTATAATCAACTTCAGCTTTTCGTTAAAGCCGATCATGGTTTTGATATGGCCAACAAGATTAATGTTCAACTGAACAGAACATCGTATGAGGCACTGAAAACACAACTTGGCTCCTATAGCACTATACAAAGTATAGCGGCTGCATCGCACATTCCGGCAACGGGCGTTACCTACGGTGATAATTTTAAAAAACAGCTGAATGATAAAGAAAGCAGTTTGCTTGACTATTTTGTTGTTGATGAAGGATATCTCGAAAACATGAATATACCGCTGCTGGCAGGAAGAAATTTCGATGCGCGGGCCGGTGATAAAAACAAGAGTTCGATCATCATTAACGAAGAAGCGCTAAAGAATTTTCAGTTTGCTACACCACACGATGCCATAGGTGAATTTATCTACCACGCTTTTGATTCATCCAGGTTCGAGATTATTGGGGTGATTAAAAATTACAATCATCAGATGATGATGAGTAAAGTGGAGGCAATGGCGCTGCGGTATAATCCGGAACAGTTTAATATACTGCAGGTAAAATATACCGGAAGTCGTGAAGACGCGATAAAGAATATAGAAGCTGCCTGGGCAAAAGTAAATCCGTCATTGAAACTTGACTATCGCGATTTTGATGAAGAGGTGCGCTCATTCTACAAAACCGTGTTCGCAGATTTTGTGAATATCATTGGTGTAATTGCCTTTATGGCCATTGTTATTTCCTGTCTTGGTTTACTGGGTATGGCAACCTATATCACCGAAACAAGATTGAAAGAAATTTCAATTCGTAAGGTTTTAGGATCGAGTAATCGTTCATTAGTGCTTTTGCTGTCGAAGAGTTTTATACTTCTGATTGTTATCGCTATTGCGCTCGCTGTTCCGGCAGCATGGTTCATCAACAATTTATGGTTACAACTGATTGCCTACCGTACGGAGCTAAGTATAGGTGTGATCGTTTCAGGCATTTTAATTCTTATTGTATTGGGCGGCCTCACCATTGGTTCACAAACTATACGTGCAGCGTGGGCAAACCCGGTTGATAATTTGAAAAACGATTAAGCTTCTGCAATACAGGCTATATTTATTTCTGCGCAGCCATTTTGTTTAAGTATATACGCGCAGGCTTCGATGGTAGCACCGGTTGTTACCACATCATCCACCAGAAGGATCCTTTTACCTTTCACGGTAACAGGATCTTTCACGTGGAAAACTTCACTAACATTTTGCCAGCGGTTAAGTTTATTCTTTTTGGTTTGTGTATCTGTCTTTACAAGTCTCGTGATAATGGTATCCGAGAAAGGTATATTTAATTTCACCGCCAATCCTTCCGCAAACTTTGCACTCTGATTATAGCCGCGTTTTCTTTTTCGTGACGGATGAAGCGGCACAGGTATAATAATATCTGGTTTCATCAGGTTAGCATCCGCGAGTTTTTGTCCTAGAACTTTGCCGAGCATAACACCTACTTCGGGCCGGTTTTTATACTTCAATGCATGAAGTATATGTTGCACGCGACTGCTCTTGGCAAACTTGAAAAGTGCCGCAGCATTTGTTACTTCGAAACGGTGCGATAACCTTGTCTGCAACTCGTTGTTAATTTCTCTGTGATGAGAGGTTTGTGGCATCTCCAGCATGCAATGTGTACAAACAAGTTCTTCACCTTTAGCGAGTGAATCGGAACAGGCAACACAACAATTCGGAAAGAAGAGCGAAATGAAATCGGAGAATAGCTCCTTGAAAATAGAATTAGCCATTTTAGAAATATATTTGCCAGCAACTGTGTTTTTAAATGTACTAATTCAAAAATTATTTTATGGGACTTGTTGAAGATTTTAATACATATCGTAGCAAGATGAATGACAAGATCATGGCTTCCGATAGCCTGATCATTAAACGAATATTCAATCTCGACACCAACGCGTATGCCGAAGGGCACCTGGATGTAAAATCAAAAGAACTTATCGGCCTAACCTGTTCACTCGTACTTCGCTGTGACGACTGCGTTCGTTATCATTTAGGAAAGTGCAAAGAAGTTGGTTTTACCACAGAAGAAGTTCATGAGGCGATGGGCGTTGCAACATTAGTTGGAGGCACCATTGTAATTCCGCATCTGCGCAGAGCATTTGAATATTGGGAGGAACTTCAAAATGTTTAAGCGCGATCTCGAACTTGAACGAACATGGTCTTCATTACTTCTGGGTATTGAGAGCATGGTTGGTAAAAAGCCAAAAGATCTCAACAGCGTGCTTTTCCTGATTGGCGTGCAGGAACTTGGAAGAGGCAATCGCGTTTTTAGTAAAGAAGAGAAGCAAGACCTGATGCACATTGGCATCTGCAAGGTGTTAAGCTACTCCGGATATTATGAACTTGAAGGTCAGGATAAAGATGGCTGGCCGCATTGGAAGCTGATCAAAAAATTGCCGCACTTTGATTTACTGGAACAAGAGAAGTTATTGAAGATGCACGTAATCGAGTACTTCGAAAAAGAATTTGACTGGTCGAGACCCGAACACAATTCTTAGGCTCGGCGCGTTTTATACCAGTGCTTTGTTTTGAAAGTCGGGAGCCGCTATCTTAGGTGTCTCCCAACTTTAAATCTAGTTGTTTCGTTTTTGACTATAAATACAAATACATATGGGAACGGGTGTAGAGCAGATACATGAAAAGATCAGGTCCTTCAAGCGGAAGTACTATCTCAACATTTTCATAAGAGGTGCCATTCTCTCCCTGTCAATTCTCGCCTCGTACTTTCTGGTTGCTGCACTTGTTGAGTACAATCTGTGGCTCAGTCCGTGGGCGAGATTTTTAATCTTCTTTACTTTTCTCGCAGTGGCCGTGTTCTGCACCTATCGCTTCCTGAAAGAACCGCTTCGCTGGTGGATCGTCAAACGAGGAATGGACGAAGAACAAAGTGCAAAAATTATAGGCAACCATTTACCTCACGTTAGCGACAGACTTCTCAACCTCATCCAACTCAGCTCATCCAGAAGCGACTCCGCTCTAACCTACGCGAGCATCCAACAAAAGTCCCAAGATTTTGCTCCCATTCAGTTTGATAGTTTTATTGATATACGAGAGAACAGAAAATATCTGCGCTATCTCATTATACCTTTCGTTGCCATTTTTGCAATCATCATTTTCAATAGCAGCATATTAACACTCAGCACCCAGCGCATTGTAAATTTTACACAACAATATTCTCCACAAGCGCCATTCAAATTTAATGTTGCCGATAAATCACTGACGGCATTTTATAACGAAGACCTTTCTATCAATATAACGTTGGATGGACAAGCCGTGCCGGATGACGCTTATCTTATTACAGGCGAACGCAGAATTAAACTGGATCACAATGGCAACGGAGAATTCGCAGCACTCTTTGAAAATGTACAGGCGGCATTTGATTTTCAACTTGAGGCAGCGGGCTTTTACTCAGAGATGTTCCACGTTTCACTTGTTAACAGGCCGGAGCTTACACAATTCAATATTGAACTTGAATATCCTCGTTACCTACAGCGCCAGGCGGAAAAAATTGTGAACTCGGGAAACCTTGAAATTCCGGAGGGCACAAAAGTAAAATGGAATTTGGCGACTGCGAATGCAGAGGAAGCAAGCATTCTTTTCGCTTCTGAAAATACTCCACAGCACTTTCAAGAATCTGATAATCAGTTTTTTAACTTCATAAAAGAATTTAGAAACCCCGATCAATACGAGATTCTCCTGGAAAATGATAAAAGCAAAAACAAAGAAAGAATCGCATATCAGGTTGATGTGATCAAGGATCAGTATCCGCAGATTTCTGTAAATAACTTCAAAGACTCAGTTTTATATCAGAGAATTATTTTGGGAGGATCTATCGGCGATGACTATGGTATTACACAATTGGCACTTCATTTCAGAATAAGAGATGAGAACCAAAAAGAGATTTTGTCAAGGTCTGTTAATATTCCTGTTTCACGAGGACAAAACCAACATAGCTTCTTTTACAATTGGTCTGTCGATTCATTGAATTTGAAGCCTGGTGAGCAACTCGAATATCATCTCCAAGTGTGGGATAATGATGGTGTAAATGGCCGGAAATCCAGCAAAACAGGTTTTTATACGTTTTTGATTCCTACAAAAGATAATCTGGTAACGGAAATCAGAAATTCACAAAATCAGACGGAGCAAAAGATTAATCAGAGCGAATCAAAAGCAAACAAGCTTCAAAACCAGATAGAACAAGCCGCGCAGAAACTGAAGGGCAAGCAAAATCTCGACTGGCAGGACAAAAAAATGTTGGAGGACATTGTACAGCAAAAGCAAGGTCTGGACCAGATGCTCGAGAAATTAAAAGAAGAGAACAAACTGCTGGAAGAGAAAAAAGAGGCTTTTACGAAGCAGGACGAGCGAATTCGTGAAAAAGCTCAACAAATCCAGAAATTGATGGAAGAGCTTTTGGATGAAGAAACCAAAAAGCTGTTTGAAGAACTGCAGAAGCTATTAAAAGAAAACGCAGATATCAATAAGCTGCAGAAGGTACTCGACAAGCTCAATCAAAATACCAACAATCTAGAAAAGGAGCTCGAACGCACACTAGAGCTATTCAAGCAACTTCAATACGACTATAAACTCGATCAAGCTATTGAAGATATAAAAGAACAGGTTCAAGATCAGAAATCGCTTTTAGAGAAGACTGAATCACTTGAGAAGGATAAATCCGGAAAAAATCAAAAGGGAGATAAGAAAGGCGAACAACAACAACAGAACGAAAAGAATCAAAAAGGCGATAATAATAACCAGCAGCAAAACGAAGACAGTCAGAAGTCAGAAAGCCAGGAATTGGCCAAAGAACAGGAAAAGCTGAAGGAAGAGTTTAAAAAGACAACCGAGAGGCTTGACGAGCTGAAAAAACTGGGAGAAGAATTACAAAAAGGTGAAGAATTGCCTTCGGAGGAAGAAATAGATCAAAACGAGCAACAGCAAGATGAAAGCCAGGAGATGCTCGAGCAAAACCAACCATCCAAGTCCAAAGCGCCTCAGCAGAAATCCATTCAGCAAATGCAAAAGATGCAACAGCAGATGGAAGGCGCTCAGAGTTCCATGAATATGGAAATGGACATGGAGAACATGGAATCTCTGCGTCAAATCATCCATGGGCTTGTTAAACTCTCGTTTGACCAGGAAAATCTTATGAAGGGTCTAGCTGAATTAAATCAAAGCGACCCACGTTTCAATACGCTGGCCCAGCAACAATTAAAACTGAAGGACGATGCCCGCGTTTTGGAAGACAGTTTGTTGGCGCTCGGAAAGCGGGATCCATTTATGGGTTCATTTGTAACAAAAGAGGTT
>CBIHOZ010000125.1:0-20839 GCA_966211525.1 uncultured Chitinophaga sp.
ATGGAAGGCAACGCCAACGCTGCATTCACTTTTAGTGCGGAACTGAAAAACCGCACGGGAGAAAAACAATTGTATGCGTTGCGTGCCGATACGCCTCCAGGCTGGAATATAGCTTTCAAGGTAAGTGGTCGCCAGGTAACTTCTGTGCAGGCCGATCCCAATCACACCGAAAGTATCACCATCGAGGTAGACCCACCAGATGCCATTGAAGCCGGCACCTATAATATTCCTGTAACCGCTGTTACCAGCTCGGCATCCGCAAACCTCGATCTTGAAGTTGTTGTTACCGGCTCCTACAGCCTGGAGATGACTACTCCCAACGGCTTACTCAGTACGGCCATAACCGCGGGTGATGACAAGCGTATAGCCCTTCAGTTGCGCAACAACGGTTCAGCCCCCTTGAAGAATATCAAATTGTCGCATGCGGCCCCGGTCAACTGGGACGTTGTGTTCGAGCCCAGCCAGATCGAAATGATCGAACCGGGAAAGACTGCCGAAGTATATGCCACCGTCCAGGCCGATGAAAAAGCCATTGCAGGCGACTATATTACTAACCTGGAAGCTAAAACTCCGGAAGTATCATCCAAGGTTTCGCTGCGGGTTTCAGTCAAAACTTCCACGGTATACGGCTGGCTTGGGGTGCTCATTATGGGCGGTGCCGTTGGAATGGTATATAGCCTTTTCCGCAAACACGGAAGGAGGTGAGTTATGAACGAACACATTATAGAATTGGCCGATCTCACCAAACGGTACGGGAACTATACTGTTGTAGATCACCTGAATCTATCCATTCGCAAGGGAGAAATCTTCGGATTGCTGGGACCAAACGGTGCAGGTAAATCAACTACGATCCTGATGATGCTCGGCCTGACGGAACCGACCTCCGGTATGGTGCGCGTCTGCAACTGGGATGCTACACGCCATCCGATTGAAGTTAAAAAACGAGTAGGCTATTTACCGGAAGACGTTGGTTTCTACGAAGAGTATACCGGCTTTGAAAATATAGTATATACTGCGCAACTGAACGGCATCGGCCGCAGCGAAGCAGCACAACGCGCTCAACAGTTGCTGAACCGCGTAGGGCTGGCAGAAGCCGCGCATAAAAAAGCCGGTAAATATTCACGTGGTATGCGCCAGCGCTTAGGACTTGCTGATGTGCTGATCAAAAATCCGGAGGTGATTATACTTGACGAGCCTACACTCGGCATTGATCCCAAAGGTGTACAAGAATTTTTGTCACTGATTGTGCAGCTTAGTCGTGAAGAAGGTCTTACGGTGTTGCTGTCATCTCATCACCTTGAACAAATACAAGCTATATGTGATCGTGTAGGACTGTTCGTAAAAGGAAAGCTTCTTGCAGAAGGTAACGTACATACGCTGGCAGCAAATCTGTTTACAAGCGAACCGCTTACTATTGAAGCAGGCATTACCATCACTGCATCCTCTACTAGTATACCCGAGTTACAACGTGCGTTACAGGAAATTGAAGGTGTACTCACAGTAACGCTACAGGGAAGCACGTTCCATATAGGCTGCGTACATGATGTTACTTCACAGGTAGCACGCACCCTTATAACGGCTGGTGCCGATCTGACCTGCCTGCACAAAAAAGAATATGGACTGGAAGACATCTATCATCATTATTTCAAAGAACATGAAAGCTATGTATGATGTTATTGCTATTGCCGAGCCGATTAAGACAAAGGCAAAGACGATCATTACAACTGTAAAGAACACAACTATACCACTGCGTGCGGAAAAAAGTATACATCCCTTTTGGGTTATTGTTAATAAGGAAGTAGCCGATCACGTCCGAAGCTGGCGTTTTAATATACTCGTTATACTAATAGCATTAACGTGCTTCGGATCACTCTATACCGCGCTAACAGCGATGACGCGTGCAGCAAAAGCGGATGCAACGAATGATGCATTTCTATTTCTCAAGTTGTTCACACTAACGGACGGTACGCTCCCATCATTTACGGTGTTCATCAGTTTTCTAGGTCCGCTCCTGGGGATTAGCCTGGGTTTTGATGCGATCAATTCAGAACAGAATCGCGGAACGCTCAGCCGTCTCGTAGCGCAACCCATTCATCGCGACTATGTGATCAATGCGAAGTTTACCGCAGCGTTACTTGTTATCAGCGTTATGCTGTTTGCGCTCAGTCTCTTGGTTACGGGTATTGGTCTCATTCGAATCGGTATACCCCCTACTCCGGACGAATTCTGGCGTATACTATGTTTCGTACTTGTCAGTATATGTTATGTCGCCTTCTGGCTCAACCTGTCAATTCTATTCTCGATCCGATTCCGGCAGCCCGCAACGGCAGCGCTATGCGGCATAGCAGTCTGGCTGTTCTTTACCGTATTCTACCAGTTGCTGGTAAATATAGTAGCCAAAAACATGGAACCTTCTATAATGGCAACGTCCGAGCAAGTGATCCGCTATCAGCAATTCATATCAAACCTGTTGCGCATCGTGCCTATCCAGTTGTTTAATGAAGCCACTACTACGCTGCTGATGCCGTCTGTTCGCAGTCTTGGCCCTCTTACGATGGAGCAGGTATATGGCACGATACCAAGTCCACTCCCACTCGGGCAAAGTTTACTCGTTGTGTGGCCGCAGCTTACAGGGTTGGCCGCAGCCACGGTATTGTGTTTTGCACTATCGTATGCATCCTTTATGCGCAGGGAGATCCGCTCACGCTAAGGGAGTTATATATAGTATACCAACGCTATATCTTTGAAATCATAAACATACCGACACTGAAATTTTTTCCTTCAGATACGACAGCCTGACATAATTCCTGACGGAAATGAATGTCAGGTTGTTCTTTTTTTGCCTTCCTGCCACGGCATATATATACCTGCACAAATATTGCTTACGCTTTTTTCGGAATTCAATTCTTAAAGACCATGAAACTCGATCTGAACAACAGTGGTCTTTCTGCGAGGCGGAAGATCACGACAACAAAACTTATGAACTTTAAACAGCTCGCACGTACAGGAGGTATATACCTGCTGGCCGCTGGTCTCCTTCTTTCATCTTGCCATGAAAAATCCAACGGACAAACCGGTACGCATGCGAAAACAGCATCCGCAGACAGCGTCTCTAAGCCGAACGTAAACATCAAGGTGAACCGGCACTACGATGACAACGGAAATGTGGTGGGTTTTGATTCGACCTATACTTCCTATTACTCCAATGTAAAAGGCGACACCGCGCAAATGGACAGTCTTATACATCGCTTCGATCGCTATTTTGATCGGAACCATTTCTCGTTCTTCCGACAACAGTTCGATCCGTTGTTCTTCAGCGACTCAACGCGTTATCCGGACTTCTTTCATAAAGATTATTTTCTGAAGCGATACGAGTTGAATGATGCCTACATGCGAAATATGATGCAACGCATGGATTCGATCAAAAACAAATTTTACGAACAGAACAGCGACAAGAATAAAAACAGAATCAGCAGCCGATAGTATATAAATCGCAAGAAAGGAGGAACAACATGCAGTTGATCAGGAAAAGAAGAGTTCAACGAAACGAAATGCCCGAATGGGTAGAGTACGGATTTAGTGTACCTACTTTGTTCGACAACTTTGTTACACAAAAGGTAAGGCAGCCTTCATTCAGTAACACCGGGGTATCAACACCGGCAGTAAATATTATGGAAACCAACGATGATTTCCGACTGGAGATGGTAGCACCCGGTATGCAAAGAGAAGACTTTCGTGTAGAACTTCAGGATAATATACTCACAATTTCATACGATCATGAAGACAATCGCAACGGAGAAAGACATGATTGGAAATACAGAACGCACGAGTATAATTATCATTCTTTTAGCAGGAGCTTCTCTGTGCCACCAACGATAAATACAGAAAAGATTGAAGCACATTATGAGAACGGTATACTGAAGCTTACGCTACCTAAAAAAGAAGAAGCCCGTACAAAGCCGGCAAGGCAAATTCAGGTTTCTTGATAAACAATAGAGGAGTTTTCTAAAGATGATATAGTATATGTTCAACTTAAAATTAAAAAGGAGGATTGCGCTATGAAAACTTTAGTTAAAAACAATGGAAATCTATTTCCTTCCGTTCCGTCTCTGCTTAATGATTTCTTCGCAGACGACTGGTTAAATTCTACATTGACAAACTGGAGGTCCAACGGATCAACTCTCCCTGCGGTAAACGTGCGGGAGACGAATGACGATTTTAGCATAGAGGTTGCCGCCCCGGGTATGAAGCGTGATGACTTCAAAGTAGAATTAGACAATCATATACTCACCATCTCTTCACAACACGAAGAGCGGCACGAGGAAAAAGATGAAAGCAATGCGTATACCCGCAGGGAGTTTAATTATCAGTCCTTCCAACGAAGCTTCGCCTTACCCGAAAATAAGGTGGACGGTGATAAGATTTCAGCCCGTTATGCCGATGGCATTCTTTACGTTACCGTACCGAAGCGGGAGGACGCCAAGGTAAAACCAGTAAAACAAATTTCTATATCATAATCACAACCACTGGCGGGACATAATGTCCCGCTTTGTTTATAGAACGGATCAGTAACACATTGGTAATCCCTCCCTTTCTTGGAATGTGACGTAAGTCGTTAGCCGTGTCATTTTCTTTAATCATCCTTTAGAATTCCCGCAACCAGCGTTATCTTTAATCAACGAACATATTCAACAACGATGTATAAAATCAAGACCCTTAGTACTATACTTTTCATTAGTCTGCATCTCCATCAGGCTATCGGACAACAAATAAATAAAGTTAAGATAACAATCTTATCTACCATGCTTGCCGACACCAAAGGTAAAGGTGAGTGGGGTTTCTCTGCGCTGGTAGAATGCGACAGCACAAGGATTTTGTTCGACACTGGTAAGTTTCCGGATATAGTATATGACAATGCGCAGGCTCTCCATGTAGATCTTTCCAATATACCCAATCTTATACTCAGCCATAATCACCTCGATCATACCGGCGGTGCTATATATCTGCGAAATAAATATCAACCCACGGGATCATTTTCATCTGTATTGCTTGGCCCCGGCTTTTTTAAACCGAAGTTATTAGAGGGAAAAAATCCAATGATGTCTTTTGATTCCGCTGCGTATACTCAAACCGGGGGGGCTATACGCGTGGTCTCATCGTTTACCCGTATAGCACCCGGTATATATATAACCGGACCAGTACCGCGCGTGCATCCCGAGGAGAATTACCCGAAAACTACGCTCATAAGACTTGCTAATAAGACTGCTGTTGATATTGTATGGGAGGATATTTCAATGGTGATCGACACCAAAGAGGGTTTAATCGTATTGTCAGGTTGCGGCCATGCCGGTATCGTAAATACACTGGAATTTGTTAAAAAGAATTTGCCGAACAGAAAAGTATATGCTGCCATAGGTGGCTTCCATTTACTGGATGCCCACGAGCAGAAATTAACCTGGACTGCTGAACAGGTAAAAACAGCAGGAATTCAATATTTCATCGGAGCGCACTGCACCGGTCTTAACGCTGTGTACTCGATCCGCAGTATCACCGGACTACCAGCGAATCGATGTATAATCGGCTCCGTAGGAACTATATTCGAAAATGATAAAGGCATTACAACAGGGTGGTTGAAATAGACCGCATCAGATACGTATCAATATACAGGAAACTAATACACCGCCAGGCGTTGGTATGACATGAAATTTGCGGGTACATTTTTTTACATCATTCACGAATTCCCTTGCGCCGATGGAGAAGCTTAATTCACTTTCGTATAAATACGTGCATGAAACGATATTTCGAAAACTATCCGATACCTGTGTGGTGTACAGAAACGTTTTACCAGAGATACAGGGCATGGAACAAGCCATAAGATCTGCAGATGCAGAGAACTATCTACAACTTGCCAGTATTGTAGTAGATGTCCTCAAAACAAATGCCGACCGATCAAGGGTTATACGAGAGATGTTCGAGAATATACAAAAAGACTTTTTGCATGCACATGATTCGAATTTCCCGGCACACAAGGGTAAATACTATATTACTTCATTAAATGATGATATCTAGAGTTACATGAAGCCAGTGTAGCACCATCCGTCCCCTATCATTAGCAGCCAAAGTTCCCATCATTTATATAGTATACTGCAATGCGTATAACCGGCAGTTGAAAATCAAAACTTACTTTCCAATATATTCTTCCCTTCTATTTATTCCGAAGGTATACATTTTCATGTGGCATGGCTATGGTAAATTTAGTCCATTCACCTTTTTCAGAATCAACATAAATTTCACCGTGAAGTCTTTCAACGGTTTCCTTTACAATGTGTAGCCCAAGACCTGATCCTTTGGATCGATCCGTAGCCCGGAAAAACATTTCAAATACGCGGCTCAGGTAGTGCTTGTCAATGCCAATACCATTGTCATGCATTTCCAGCTTCCAAATCGTTTTTCCATTTTCAAATGTTATCCACACTTTATTAAATTCTTTTCTATCATCGCGGTATTTGATGCTATTACTAATTAGATTACTCAAAATGATTTTAAGCCTGCTTCTGTCAGACTTGACTTGTGTATCCTCACTCAAGTCTACTACAAAATCCATGGACTCTACACCTGGATAAAATTTCAAATCAGATATACTCTCCTGAAGTAAATCATATAGGTTTACATCCTCATAGGTTAGCTCCAGGTTAGAGTTTTGGGAGTATTGAATCATGTTCAGCACTACATCTTCGAGCTTTTTGATACTCGTTTCCATGTGGTCAATGTAAATACTGACTTCATTATTCTGATTATATATCCTTGTCAGTGCTATTAGACCTGCAACGGATTTCATAGGAGCAATAAGATCGTGCGAAGCGCTGTATACAAATGCATCGAGCTCTTTAATGGACTTGTTAAGTTGATGTATAGTCTCGTTTAATTTCTGCGTTCGCTGATCAACGACTTCTTCCAGTGATTGATTAATTAACTGGAGACTATGCTTGGCTTCGTTTAGCTGTATATTCTGCTCCGTAATCATTTTCTGCTGCAAGGCCATTTCATCATTACGCAATTTCAATACTTCATTTTGTATTGCCAGATCGCGATTTTGTTTTTGAATTTCTTGTCCCTGCAGGTTAACCAAATGTTCCAGCTCTTTTTTCCGTTGATGCAGGTTGTACGTACGGAACCGACTGAAACTATAGATGCCTATTACAATAAGCAGGATCAACAGCGAGCGAAAATAGGAAGTACGCCACCATGGCGTCTGGATTACGATCGTCAGCGTTTTCTCCGGCCCCCATACTTTGCCGTTAAAGGAAGCGCGAACAATAAGTCGATACGTACCCGGATCCAGATTTGTAAAGGTGACACTATGATCCTTACCAGTCTTTTGCCAGTCGTCATTGAAGCCTTCAAGTTTATAGGAGTATATTATTTTGTCTGGCGATAAAAAACTAAAAGCAGAGAAGTGTATAGTAATCAATCTTGAGACTGCGTGAGGCAAATTAAGTTCCTGCGTTTCAGTTATACTCTGCCTTAGTATACCACTACCCGGTCTTACCGGCTTGTTAAATATACTTAGCTCGGTAAATACAATTTTTAATGAATTGTAATTATCTGTGAATGTTTGAGGTTTGAAAATATTAAACCCTTGTGTACCGCCGAATAGCAAACGTCCATCCAATGTACGCAATGCTGCGTTTCGATTAAACGTTGTACCCTGAACGCCATGATTGGAATCAAATACAGAGAAAACTGTATCAGTCTCATTATAATGAACAAGCCCTTTGTTAGTCGCTAACCATAGACTTCCTGATTCTCCTTTTTCGACAGCAAGGACAATGTTATCAGGTAGGCCATGACGTTCGTCCAGGATGTGAAATGTATGTGTGTGAACGTTGTACTGACAAAGCCCACTCCCATAGGTACCGATCCATATCTTTCCGTTATCCTCCAGCAATGCTTTCACTCGTAAATCGGCTTGTAATCCGGTCTTGTTATCTAATCCAATTATTTCCATTACGGATTCCGATGCCGGCTGATAGGACATGAGCGTACCGTAGGAACCTATCCAAATGGTGTGATCCGATGAAATGAGAATGCTCTGCGCCTGGATGTCTTGAAAAATCTTATCGACTTTTCCCTGCAAACGGTTATCGATATTATGAAAAATGCCAGTGTGCGGATCAAGGCGGTTAACACCTCGATTCGTACCAACCCAAAGATAACCCGCTGAATCCTTCTGTATAGACCAGATCGTGTTAGCAGAAATTGAAGTGCTATCATGAGGGGCATGTTTATATTGCCTATAACCACCATGTTCATCTAAATAAATCAATCCATGTTGGAAAGAACCAACCCATAGACCATCGCGATCACTCAGAAGAGAAGTAATCACCTTTACATCTGCCAGCTTCACGGGCAAAGGATAACGATGAATGACACCATCTTTTAAGTAGTGAAGTCCTCCCCCGTCCGTTCCTATCCAAATAGTTGCATCATCGGCTTGTGAGAAAGCAGATACAGCATTATTGCGCAGCGAATTTTCGCTGTCAAATTCTTTTCGATACCACTGAAATTGAATGGGCTTTTGTTCGTGATAGCTCACACCCCCGTTGTAAGTACCTAGCCACACATTTCCATTGGGCTCAATGAAAATAGAACGTATAGTATTGTAACCTATACTATGCTCGTCAATTTCTGAATGCAGATAGGTACGTGCACTTTTCTCTCCATGCATCAGGATATTTAATCCTCCTCCGTCTGTACCAATCCATAGATTGCGCTCATCGTCTATTGCCAGCGACCATATATCATTGTTATTGGTCCCTGCATTTTCACGATTATAGTATATAGTCTTTTGCGTTATGCGATCGTAGTGTCCAAGCCCGTTGCCCTCCGTACCAAACCATAAATCGGTGCGATCATTTAATATAGATCTGACTGGAGATCCGCTATAGAATGTAGACACCTGCTCATTTTGCAGATTGAGAATCTTTAGTCCCTGTAGTGTGCCGATCAATAAACTATCACCAGCAACTTTAACAGTCCATATTGTTTCATTATCTAATGCTGTGTTCTTAAAATCTTTAACTACATGACTGGACAAATCTATATACCGGAGTCCTGCAACAGTGCAAGCCAACCATAAGCGTTTTCTTTTTCTGTCAAGCGTAGCGTTCGTATAAACAGTACCCGGTGGGTTGTGGGTTTTCAACACTTTGAATCGCTCAAGAGAACGGTCGAAGTAATTAACGCCTGAAACGGTTCCAATCCACAAATTACCTGTTGCTTCTTCTTCTTGTATAAAGTGAATAACGTTATGACTTATAGAAGTAGAATCTGCCGGATCGTGGCGGAAAATCCGAAACTCAGTAGCGTCATAACGACTTAGTCCATCTTCCGTGGCGATCCACACAAAACCTCGCGAATCACGAAGAATACTATTCACTGACGACTGCGGCAGTCCCTGATCAGTAGAAATACGCCTGAAAAATAATTGGCGATTTCCGAGAGTATCAACTTGTCCTTTGCAAACCAGCGAAGCCAGTATCAATAGTATCGTAACAACCCTTTTTCTACCCATTATCACCTTAAACCAGTATATACAAGTTAAGATAATCCGAAAAAATTTAAAAATTGTTTCTTGAAATACCACAAACACTATACAACTCTCAAGCCGAAAAGAAATATCTTTTCACCAGGTTACCAGTTTAGTGTTGACACGCAATCTCAGCATTAGCAATAAGAATTATTCGGTGCAGTGCAAACAGTCTATATTAAATATAGTATACTTATAATATAAAGTATACCGAAAAGGATAATTCATCTGCACTGTCCTTTTAACGCACGTAAAGCTGATAGACAACATCATTTTACCGGGAGTATATATTCCGGGTTTGATCTTTTCTTCACAGAAAGGATAAATTGAAATATAGCGGATTACGCAAGCTGATTAGAGGAAGATGTCTGGAGTGTCCAGCGGAGATGCCTTTCCATTGTGAAGCAGGGCGGTAGACTCTGAGATTAAATTTTTAGTGGCCCCAATAAGTTCCCTATTTTGTCTAATAGACTTTTCAAGTGTATTTAAGGTCCGTTGTGACTCGCGAATCATTTGTTCTATGTTTTTTAATCTATCAGTTGGAGATGTCTTCATTTAATATATCATTTCATATAAAAGAATTGAACCAAAGGAATAGCTACCATGCGCTGACGCGGCATCTTTGTCTACGCCTTTGATTGTGTAGAGACGTTGCTCTCTTGGAAGATGTTGTCCAGCAGTGGAGCAAGCTCATTGCATAACTGGTCGAAGCTTGCAGGTTTTGTCATGTAGTAGTTGGCACCCAATTGCATCACTACTTTCTCTGCCTCTTCGTCCGCCGAGGTTGTATGTATAACAACCGGGATATCTTTCGTTATCGCACTGTCTCTGAGGTTCCTTAAACATTCTATGCCATTCATTCGCGGCATATTGATGTCGAGGAAAATAGCATCAGGTATAACCTCATACGAGCGAAGAAAATTCAATGCTTCCACTCCATCGGTGGCGAACAGCAAATTAATATTGGGGCAACATTTTAGAAGAGCTTCACGAAAGATGTCTCTGTCATCCTCGTCATCATCAATCATAAAGATGATTTTGACCATGCTGGTTGTCGATTAAGTTCGCTTGATCTAAAGCTATTGGCCAGAATGGAATGTCAAAAGACAAATTGGTAACTCAAAATGGAATGCACTGTTACCACTAAGTGGAATAATATTTCGTTGCGGCATGCTAATATAACTAACATTATTGATAATACCTATTGGATTGAGTATGCGCTTATGGGAGTGGTATAAACAAAATTTCATGTTGCAGCTACTAACCTTTATACCTGTGATTCAAATTCAAGTTGTCTCCTATTACTATTTGTTTCAACATTCCCATGTTGAAAATTAATTATCAGCATAGCTGAAGCATCAAGTGATAGAGAACCTATATATAGGATTTTATTCGCAGATTGATCTGCATTAGTTAAGAGATGTATAGTTAAACCAGTACGTGTGACCAGGACAGAAAAGCATGTCCTCATTACTTTCGTTTTCTCTATTACATTTGTATTCGCAGGACAGGTTGCAACTGGTCGGACAGCATTCCTAAAGGCTCCAGCGAATTTGAAAATGACAACGAAACCATTAACAGACTATTTCGAGAAATATCTTCCTTTGAACGACAAAGAAAAGTCTATTGTGGAAGAAGCTTTCAAGGAACGAAGCGTTAAACGAAGACAATTTATTCTTCAAAAAGGTGATATATGCAAGCACCATACATTCGTAGTTGAGGGTTGTTTCAGAATGTATATGGTAGATGAAAAAGGTAAAGAACATAATCTGCAGTTTGCTATTGAAAACTGGTGGATCACGGATATCGGCAGCTTTTATTCAGAGGAGCCGAGTCAACTATACATAGAAGCTATTGAGAATTCAATTGTCCTTCAATTAAAAAAGGAGGACCAAGTCAAATTTTTCGATGACAGCTTAAAATTCAACCAAATCTTCAGAATAATTACAGAGAATGCGCTGGTAAGTGCCCAACGGCGAATCCTCCAGAATATCAGCTCCACTGCTGAAGAGCGTTATCTGGACTTTTCAAAAAGATATCCCAACTTTTTTAATCGCATCTCGAATGTTCAGATCGCTTCATACCTGGGTGTAACACCAGAGTTTCTTAGCACGATCCGAAATAAGATTGCCAACACTTAATCTACATTAAGACTCTTACTTAAGGTACATTATAGGTGCATGCCTTGCATCGCTTCCATCTTTGTGTCATTGTTAATTCTAAAAACATTCAAGATGGGAAAGAAAATAATTGCGGTCGTTGGTGCGACTGGTCTGCAAGGAAAAGGAGTAGTAAATGCTCTGGTGAAGATTGGTTCTTTCAAAGTGAGGGCCATTACCCGAAACGTGAGTAAATATCAAGGCAAGGCCGATGAAGTAGTACAAGCTGACTTAACGGACCTTGCATCATTAACCAACGCATTCAAAGATGCATACGGTGTGTTTGTGGTGACTAATTTTTGGGAAGGAGCAGATGAATTAGCACAAGGAAATATAGCGATAGAAGCTGCCAGAAAAGCTCATGTGAATCACTTCGTCTGGTCTACTTTACCGAACGTTGAAAAAATTAGTAACGGTCAGTTTGATGTTCCTCAATTTACAGGAAAAGCAAAAGTTGATGACCTCGTAAAAAACGCAGGATTTTCAAATTATACATTTGTTCAGCCTCCGTGTTACTTTCAAAATTTTACGGGACAGTTAGCGCCACAACAGCAACCGGATGGTACTGTCGGATGGACCTTACCCATCGACCCTGCCAAGCGAGTAATCCACATGGCAGACATTAGCGATTTAGGAAAAGTAGTTGCAGGAGTATTTTTAAATCCCGAGAAGGTTGGGAAAGGAAGTTATTTATCGCTGGCAACTGAATTGAATAGCTTCAATGATGTTGTGAAAGTTTTCAAAGCTAACGGGAAAGACTACAGTTTTAACCGAGTTCCACCAGAGGTGTTTTCCAATTTCTTCGATGGAGCAGCAGCAGTTGCCCAGTTGTTGGCTTATTTCGAGTCCTATACATATATGGGACCTAATTCAGACGCCCAAATTCAAATGGCTAAAGATATTTCAACGGAGCCATTCACATCACTGAACGAATGGATTAAACTAAACCTATAATAAAAAGATGTCGAACGATTTCTTACACGACAGCATAACTCGTTATGCATGTTGACCTGAGATTTTCTAAGCAAGTAAATTTCTTCCATTAATAAGCCGGGTCTAACCCGGCTTTATTTTTCAAAGGGCGTCTAGGGCAGACGTTGCATCGCGTTCGATCCATTCGACATTGTAGTTGACCAGACCAATACATAGTCAATGGTGTGCATACCGAAACAGAATTTTCGTTCGTACAAAAGTACCAGTCGTTTAATCTGTGCAAGCTGATTTGCACACTGTCCTTATCGCAGTTAATGTTTGATTTTTGTAGATTACGAGTCTACAATGCCAGACCCAACATTCAAACAATAAAATATATGAAATCCAAACTGTTAATCGCGTTCGCGTTCTTACTTCTAGCCGTGTGTTTTCATGCCGTTGGCCAGGAAAAACAATCGCCAAAAAGTAAAAAGCACAACTCCGATGTTGCTGAAAAAGGCTTGATCAAGGTCTCGGTCATGTACCCTTTTGCAGAGGGTAAAACATTTAATATGGAGTACTATGAAACGAAGCACATGCCAATGGTTGCCAAGTTTCTCGGATCTAATCTGGTAAAATATACTATTGAAAAAGGTGTAGCCAGTGGTATCCCCAACCAACCACTGCCCTATATGGCGATCGGAACATTCTATGTAAAGAGTCTGGAGGATTACCAGGCAGCCATTGCTCCCAATAGAGATGCTATCAGAGCTGACTTCGTCAATTACACGAACGTTGCACCGGTAATTCTGGTGAGTGAGGTGGTGAAGTAGTTGTAGCCGAATATGACATCCGCGCAGAAGTATATATCAATTGAACCATACTGCGTATCCCTGACGCCTTAAGTCCCAGGCAAGTTTTTCTTCCATGGCAAGTGCTTCGGCTCTTGTCATGGTTTTTAAATTAAGATGATCATAGAGGCTCGGACGCAGATACATTCCGTACTTCTGGACAATGTTCGCTGACAGCTTATGTCCTTTCTTATTCACATAAGCCCGTACGGTGTTGGATAAATCGTTCCTGCGGAGTCTTGCTCGTCATCCCAACATACAGACATTCGAGCACGCCATTGAATTGCGGATTGGCTTCCCGAAATTTTCTATTCTCGGTAAAGACCTTTTTTGAAAGCTCCACAACATATACCCGATAACCCATGTGACTTTTGGTGCGACCTGATGCAGGATAAAACGTTACTTCTGATATTCGATTTTAATAATACGCCACACAAATTCTCCTGCTCCTGTTTTCACGACTACTTCATCGCCTACTTCTTTTTTCATTAACGCATGTGCCATGGGCGAGTCTACAGATATATAGTCTTTGGCGTCAATAATTTCATCAGAGCCGACTATACGCAAGCGTTTTTGCTGGCCCTTGTTATTTTCAATTTCCACCCATGCGCCAAATAATACTTTGCCTTCCTGGAAAGGTGAATAGCTCACGACCTTCAGATCATCAATACACTTGCGCAAATAAAGCACGCGCCTGTCGATTTCGCGCAGGCGTTTTTTATTGTAATGATAATCGGCATTTTCAGAACGATCACCAAGGCTGGCCGCCCAGGCTACTTTTTGTGTGGTCTCCGGACGTTCAACCCGCCACAGGTGATCCAACTCTGCTTTTAACTTCTCTAAACCTTCCGGGGTAATTAACTGCGTTTTCATAGTTTACTTGTTCGAAGTATGCATGTGCATCCGAAGCATCATCACATAATCATTCAAACTTACCAAAATAAACTAATATCTATATCGCTATATATAGTGTATACGAGCGTAACTATGCATCCATGATTTTGATCCATTCGCGAACGATCTTTTGAAGACCCGCCTTATGTTTCAGCACCTCATCCATGGAATGAAATTTCACATACGCTTTACCTTTCGGTGCGGGCTCTAACAAATCCGATTTCCCAAGGAGTAATTCACCTTTGTGAAATATGATCGCCACATATTCTGTTACCCTTGGGCTGAACGTGGCCATCGGCTCTTTATAGTCGTAACTCGGACCACCCCATTTCACATCTTCAACAACTTTCGGACTGGCTTCTGCGATAATCCTGCACGCAGCTTCCATTTCTGCTTTGAGCGGATGCCTGAGTTTTTGAAAGAAGTCTTCAACTTTTTTTGAGCTCATGATTGTACTGATTTTGTTTTTATAAAATGAAATTATACCGCTGCTAATTGAATCAACGCCAGTTTAAACTCAGTTTATACCTATGCCTATATTTCCTGATTCATTTGGTTACTGAGTCAAAATTACGCGCAGCAGAGAACCCGCGCCTTTACATATGTTGAGGAATTAAAAATTTATTTTTCCGAACGGATTCTGCTAAGCTGCGTTGGTGTGATTCCCAGGTAGGCCGCAATCTCATGAAGCTTAAGTCGCGACTCCAGCAGCGGATATGTCTTCAAAAAATTTGCATACTTCACTTTTGCTGCATCATATCGGAAGGATATTTCAAGCGGTTCTTTTTCAATGATCCAATGCAGTTCCATATACCGGATATAAAAGGCCGCTATATCCGGATATTTTGTTGTGAGGTTCTTAAACTCCTGAAAATTATACTCGAGAACAGTGCTCGGCTCCAGCACTTTTATTGAAAAGAGACTCGGTGTTTTCGCCAGCACCGAACTGGTGGATGCCACAAAGAAATTTTCAAAGAAGAAACGTTTAATAACTACTTCACCTTCCCGGGTTGTATGAAATTTCGAGAACAATCCCTTTACAACGAAGGCTACGGTGTGGGCAACCTCGCCTTCTAAAATAAAATACTGATCCTTCGCATAAGTCTTTCGCCTCAGTATATTTGCCCAGGCTGCTTTGCTTTCATCCGAAATCTTTGCGTATGAATCTACTATATCCCAGAATTGCTGCATACTATATATACTATTACAACCGGATTGCTACTAATCAAATTTCAAGTGTCCTTCCTGAACCTTAAATATACTTTCCAGTAGTTTCTTCGCTTCTACCAAAAATCAAATTTTGGCGCCATCTAAAACATTCGCCACCTCCCCTGTTCTGGTGTTTGTAAATAAATCTGAGGTTTTATTTTGCGCAACCAGATAATTGCACGTATATTTGCAATCACTTAGTTGCACATATTTATGGAAGTCAGACGCGATATTTTTCAGGCGATAGCCGACCCGACCCGCAGGGCAATCCTGGTATTGATTGCAGCACAGGCAATGACACCGAATGCCATCGCAGAAGAATTTAAGACCAGCAGGCAGGCGGTTTCCAAACACATTCAGATTCTTACCGAGTGTGATCTTCTGAAACAGGAACAACGCGGAAGAGAAATCTACTATTCACTTGAAATTGAAAAAATGAAAGAGATCGATAAATGGCTAAGCCAATTCAGAAAAATCTGGGAAGCCCGGTTTCATCAACTTAGTGACGTATTATCAACCATGAAAAAACAGAAAAAATGACAAACAATTCACCCTTCGATTTTGTCCTTGACAAGGCAACAAAAACCGTATCTATAACCATGGAATTTAATGCAGACCTGGATATGGTATGGGATGCGTTTACGGTACCTGAAATTCTTGATCAGTGGTATGCACCGAAACCGTTCGTTTCAAAAACGAAGTATATGGATTTTAAAGTTGGTGGCCGCAGGTTTTATGCGATGGTAAGTCCTGAAGGACAAGAGCGTTGGGGTATCCAGCGATATACTTCTATTAGTCCAAAAACCAATTTCAAAATGTTTAATGTCTTCGCAGATAAAGATGAAAACCCTGACGAGTATGGCTCTGACTGGGATTTGAATTTCAGCGAACATAACGGCCCCGATAATGATCGATGGACAAAAGTATATATCAGTATCTATAACGAATCGCGCGAACGGTTAGAGATGGTGCTGGAAGGATTCAAGATAGGAATGACCATGACCTATGAAAACCTAAAAGAACTCCTGGCGGCCCAACAGTTATCAAAATCATCCAGGTGATATATAGTTTAAACTTCTTCCGGAAGTAAATCAGTTTCATCAAATACAAAACAGAACACATGGTACATATCAATCCTTACATTCATTTCAACGGAAACGCAGAAGACGCATTTACATTTTACAAATCTGTATTTGGCGGAGAGTTCTCAAAGATCATGCGCTACAAAGATCTGTCAAGCGCTGAACACCCTATAGCGGAACGTGACGGAAACAGAATTATGCACATTGCATTACCCATCAGTAAAAGTAATGTATTACTGGGCAGCGATGTTTTGGAAATGATGGGACGAGTAACCGAAAACGACAACCGGAATACTATATCCATCAGTGCAGAAAGTCGTGAAGAAGCAGACAAATTATTCAATGGACTTTCAGCAGGAGGCAACGTCGAAATGCCAATCACGGACGGCCCTTTCGGTTCTTACTTTGGCATGTTCGCAGACAAATATGGTGTTCAATGGATGGTTGACTTTACAAGCCGGCCGTAACGGTTTGCCTGACTATAGATAATATCTGCTATCGTACATTTTCCATGTACCGTGTGCATGCTGATTTAAAATGAGACAACACATTGAAACCTTTGATCACAAATAACTAGGAAAATTACCTTTCTGCTGCATTATTGTCGCCAGTTTATAAACCTGGAAAAAATTTAATGAACAGCAACCTGGTGGATGTAGCAGGCACCAAGAAACATTTTGCAATTCTTGATGGTCTGAGAGGTATAGCAGCGTTAGCCGTAGTCATCTTCCATTTCATGGAATGGGTGTTTACTGACTTCAGCAAAAACTTTATAGGTCACGGATATCTTGCCGTTGATTTTTTCTTTTGCCTGTCGGGATTCGTCATTGCGTATGCATACGATGATCGCATACAGAGCACAGGACTGGTTGAGTTCTTCAAGGCACGCCTTATCAGACTTCATCCGTTGGTTGTCCTGGGCTCTGTGTTAGGACTGCTTGGATTTTTTCTGGACCCCTATAGCACAGAAGCCAGCGCCTATAGTATAGGTACGATAATTTTATTGTTCCTGTGTTCGGTGTTATTGGTACCTGCACCGATGATGGAAGAACGTGCGTTTAACCTGTTCGGCTTTAACGCTCCGTCATGGTCGCTGTTCTGGGAATATATAGCGAACATCTTTTATGCGTTGATCTTGTCCAAAATCAATCGCGCGATTCTGATCGTATTGTTGATCGTGGCAGCCGGTACACTCTCCGCTGTAGCCTATAGGGCGGGCAACTTATTGGGAGGCTGGGCAGGCAGTAACTTCTGGGACGGTGGCGCGCGTGTATTCTATTCCTTTCTTGCCGGTATACTTATCTTTCGCTACAACCTCATCATCCGGAACAATTTGGGTTTTATAGTTCTTGGTATACTGCTGACATTAGCTTTTGTTATGCCCGTTACAAAATGGAACTGGCTTACGGATTTACTCGTTGCCTTGCTATATTTCCCTTTGCTTGTTTCATTGGGTGCAGGTTCGGCACTTTCACCACGCCTCACGAAACTCTGCGAATTCTCCGGCAACATCTCCTACCCGCTCTATATGACGCACTACTGGGCGATCTGGATCTTTGGTCACTACTATACCACTGTCAAGCCGTCTGTGCAAGAGCTTACCTTTGTTATTATAAGCGCTGTAATTTTCCTGGTGCTCTTTGCCTATCTGTCCATGCGATTCATTGATGTTCCCATCAGACGATACATGAATCGGAAAAGATTACGGTCTCATTGAACACGTTAAACTTTACAGCTAAGTCTGCTTCTGAAAAGCAAGAAACAAACTGCGACAGATCTGAAAATTCTACTGAAGCAGTATTAAAAAAATCTATCACAATCATCAGATGATATGACCATTAAAGAAACACCAGCCACCACTGTACAGGCAACGCTTGCCTCGCAGCAAAATTCAATGGCACAGAAAACGGTTTTTACAGTATTGTTTACAATAAGCTTCTCGCATTTGCTAAACGATATGATGCAATCTGTAATTCCATCTATTTACCCGATCGTAAAAGACAAGTATCATTTCTCATTTACTCAAATAGGTTTTATTACACTCGCATTCCAGCTGACTGCATCTATATTGCAGCCATTCGTGGGTGCGTATACCGACCGGAAGAGTAAACCGTTTTCATTAACACTCGCGATGGTGTTCAGTCTCGCGGGTATAATTGCGTTGTCGTTAGCATCAAGTTTTATTTCATTTATACTGGCGGTATGTCTTATCGGCTTGGGCTCGTCTGTCTTTCATCCTGAAGCTTCACGCGTAGCATATTTAGCATCAGGTGGCAAGAAAGGACTCGCTCAATCAATATTCCAGCTTGGCGGAAATGCAGGCTCAGCCATTGGTCCGCTGCTCGCGGCTATAATTGTTTTACCACACGGACAACTGTCTATTGTATGGTTCAGTCTTGTTGCTATACTAGGCATGGTTATACTATTCGCGATCGGAAAATGGTACCAGGCGCGTATTCAACTCCGAAAAAGTAATCCGGCAACTATACCAGCCGAAACAGCACCAGGTATCTCCAAGAACCGGGTGGTCATTTCCATCGGTATATTATTAGTTCTGATTTTCTCCAAGTTTTTCTATATGGCAAGCATGACGAATTACTTTACTTTTTACCTGATCGAAAAGTTTAACGTTACGGTTGAAGAGTCGCAGTATTACTTGTTCTCCTTTCTTGCTGCCGTTGCTATAGGTACCATTATTGGCGGACCGATCGGTGATCGCTTTGGGAGAAAGTATGTCATCTGGTTTTCAATTCTGGGTGCTGCTCCGTTTACGTTGTTACTGCCCAATGTAAATCTCTTCTGGACAGTCTTCCTGGCTATATTGATCGGTATAATTATAGCGTCTGCTTTTTCTGCGATCCTGGTATATGCTACGGACCTGGTTCCGGGAAAAATTGGAATGATAGCAGGCCTGTTCTTCGGCTTCACGTTTGGTATGGCAGGAATTGGTTCCGCTGTACTCGGCTGGGCCGCCGATAAGGTGGGTATAGAATATGTTTTTAAACTATGCGCATATCTTCCGCTGATAGGAATAATCACCGTGTTCCTGCCGAATGTATCGCATAAAGTTAAAAGTTAAGCACGCATAGCGATCGTGCCCATCAGAAAAATCATGCACTATAGATATAGCCAACAGTAAAGTATCGTTCAGTTTAACGCTAAAAAGAAAGAGGCCACGCGAGCAGCCTCTTTCTTCTTTTTATTGAACGTGAATGAATCTATATCATCGATCGCCTTTAATTGCTTTGGCAATGGCTTCGAGATGATCATTGAACGAACTCAACTGAACCAGCATCTGGCCCGAAGTATCACCCTCACTCAACATTCCGAATTTGTTGTTCTTCACGAAAATCTCTTTGATCTGCTTCCAGCGTGTCAGCTCCGGCTCGCTGAGGAAACCTGCTATTTCTTTCAGACGAAGCAAGTTAGCTTCAGCATCAGATGTCAGCGTTTGAGACTCCCCTTCGTAATGAGAAAGAATTAGTGTGTTCACTTCCTCCGGATTCATAAGCGGTACAACTTTACCAACCATCTTATTCATATTCCGGTATGAGCCCTGCAACTTGAAAGCGGGTTCGGTACGATAGGCATCTTTCATTGCAGCACTCGCTATATATTGCTGGTTTACGAGCATCACCACATCGCGTATACGGGTAATATTTCGGAGCACTGCTATAGCATCATCAATCTCCTGCCGGTTATAATTGCCTTCAAGCTCCGGCAGCATATCACTCTTCGTTTCAACATAGCTGATGAGTTTATATAAATCATCGAAGCTGCGATTACTGATGCGTTGCAGGTATCGATTCTCAGCAACACAGTTCTCAATGAGACTGAGTCTGAACAACTGATCAGAACTTCCGATTACATCGCCCAGGTTATATACATCCGCGCGGTTCGCCAACATATCGGGTATCTTGAATTGCTCGCCACTCTCCGTATAGGGGTTCCCTGCCATTACAACACAGAAACGCTTTCCGCGTAAATCAAATGTTTTACTCTCGCCCTCAAATATACCATCCATCTTTCGCTGACCGTCTGCGAGCGATATGAACTTCTGCAAAAACTCCGGACTGCAATGCTGGATATCATCAATATATAGCATCACGTTATCGGCCATCTCAAACGAGAGGTTTATCTTCT
>CBIHOZ010000126.1:0-20784 GCA_966211525.1 uncultured Chitinophaga sp.
CCTATACTCCTATTCCTTAACCTAAACTTAGAAGGGCAACGCCTCCGTTGCCCTTCCTTTATTCTACAATTCGTTAAACTCAATCCGGCTGATCAACTCAAGCTGCGGTTTATCGAGTGGCTTACTACATATATGTCTTACGCCCAGTAAGCGGACCCGTTCAAACTCCGCCTGGTCCATCGAAGCAGACACAACAGCAATTACAATTTTTTCACGCTTGCCTTTCAAGCATTCTACATCCTGCATAGCGATTATAAATTCTTCCCCATTCATACGCGGCATATGCAAGTCCAGTAGTATAAGATCAGGTATTGCCAAGTTCTGCCGGCATCGCTGCTGCAAAATTTCCAGCGCTTGTATTCCATCATACGCTGAACATACCGCATTCGACCACCCAAAAGAATTCAACATTTTTTGATAAAGAAGGTGATTGACACCTTCGTCATCCACGACAAGTATATTTTTACTAGTCATACACGCATCTCAACGATCGTTTTGTTCAATGCCGCTACGTGTTATTTCATCAGACGGTATCGGGTATATATACCGTTTATCATTTGGAGGTATGGAATACAAGACACCATTCAGTTTACGCTGTTGTGTTCTCTGAAATCCAGTTTCCTGATTGAGTCTTCGTAAGTCCGTCCATCGCGATGGTCGGAATACAAGCTCCTTTTGTTTTTCAGAAAGAATAATCTTTAAGAGTTCACGTGCATCCGTCTCTGCTATAGGTATATAAGTGCCGGTACGCCATCGTTTTTCCAGGAGCGTATTTAAATCTTCAAGCGCACCGGCAATGTTATTCGTGCGTGTTCTTGCCTCTGCACGTACGAGGTAAATTTCATCTATTGCCACACCGACAAAAAGCGAGTACGATCCGGAATAGTGTCCTTTAAAAGTATACCGGTTCACGTCACGCATTCGGAAGAATATAGATTTCCGCAGGTCATTATCATCGTATGACCCTATCAGCGTAGTGTCAATGAAAGCCATCGCTGAATACGGGAAAGAGAAATAATTGGAGACCGCATGAAAACACACTTCGTTATTGTAGCGACTGATCGGAAGCTTAGCGGAAGCGTTTAGTTCGTTATAATCAAGGAGCGTGCTATCAAGGTTGAGCGATTCAGAAGCATATTGCTCGGCCTCGTGGTATCGACTCATCGCGGTATATACAATGGCAAGCATTGCCTTCGCTGCAGCGCTTGTAGGTTGTGTGCGTGATGGTACGGTCGCCGGCAATAGATCATCGGCCTTCGTCAGGTCCGCTATGATTTGGTTATATACTTCTCCAATGGAGAAGCGCGATATCGATGCATCAATATCGGCGTCAAGTCTTACCGGTATTCCGGGATTGTCGACTGTCGCATCACTATATGGACCACAAAAAAGTTGGGCGAGCTGATAATGACTGAAGGCGCGATGAAAGAGCGCACGTCCTTTAATCGTTTCCCATTGCACTTTGTTGCTTGCTTCTATAGCCATGTTATCCAGTGCTTCAAGTACCGTATTGGCGTAAAAGATCTGGCGATAGGGCGATGACCATTCTGAGAAAGACAGCTGACCATGGTATATATCGCTTTCCCATATATAGCCGTATTGTTCTACCGGATCGGTAAACCCTTGGTATCCCTCATCGCTCATAAAGAAGTCGTCAACCCCGAGAATCGCGAGCCCCGGCGTTTCGTTCATGACGGTTGTATTATTCAGCAATGCCTCCAGGTCTGACAGAGTTGTCGGCACGACCAGCGACTTATCCGGCTTTTCCTCCAAGTAGTCATCTCCACAGGATAGCACGGCCATCAATATAATTACTATATATAGCTTGTTCATAGAAGTTACGTTTAGAGCATTTTAAAAATCAATCCGAACACCAAAGGCAATGGAACCGGACGGTTTGAGTGTCGGATAATCCGGATCAATACTGCCGGAAGCAGCTTTCCAGAGAATACCAAGGTTGTTGATATAGGAGTATATTTCAACACGCGTGAATGGGAGTCGTGCCATGCGTTGACGATCAAGTGTATAGCTCACAGATATATCCTGGAGACGAATGTGATCGCCTTTCTCCACCAGAGCCGAGGAATAGGTATAGATCATCTCACGGTTGTTATCATAGGATTCGGGAAGCGAGGGAACATTGGTAAATTTTTCATCACCGGGTTGCATCCACCGCTTACCATAGTCTCCATGACTGACATACCCGGAAAGCACTTCATTATAGAGAACCGATTTTTTACGGAAGTAGTATCCAAAGCGATAACTGATGTTAAACGACAACGATAGATTCTTCCACGTAAGTGTATTGCGAAGAGAGCCGTAGTGTGTCGGACGCGCTGCGCCGTGGTATACTAACTTGTCTGCCGTGGTTGTATTCACAATCTGGTTGTAGTCTGCGCTGGGCGTGCCATCAACATAACTCCGCGGATTACCGGTTTCCGGATCAAGTCCCGCCCACGCATAGCTATAGATAGCATATAGCGGCTTGCCTTCGCGCGGAGCGACAAAACCATCCATGCCGGGACCATACTGGAGCAAGGAAGCCACGGAAGTCTCGGATTCATAGTCAAGCACGCGTTCCCTGGTAAGACTAAATAGCAGCGTTGTATTCCATTGAACACCACCATTGATGTTTAGTGAATTCAACGTCACATCTACTCCCTGCGAGCGCGTAGAAGCAAAATTACCGGTAAAGGATGTTACTCCTGAAGACGGAGCAAAAGCGCGGGTACCGATGAGATCTTCTCCTGCTTTTGTATAGAATTCAATTGATCCTGTCAGGCGTCTGTGCGCAGATTCAAAGTCAACACCCAAGTTGTATGTCTTTACTTTCTCCCATTTTAAATTGGGGTTGCCGGGATTCTGAATTACACTGTAGGGTAAACCGGTCAGCTCATCATAGCCCAGACTATACGCGGTGGTATAGGCAGTCACCTTTTTGTTGATGTTTCCGTTGGCGCCATAGGTAGTGCGCAGCTTTAGATACGGGAGCCATGGTGCTGAATAAAACGGCTCTTCGCTGATCGTCCATCCTACTCCGGCAGACCAAAGCGGAACAGACTTCTGGTTGGTGTTAACGCCAAACAAGTTTGACTGATCTCTGCGCGCACTCCCGGATATACTATACCGGCCTTTATAGGTATAGCTGGCATTGGCATAGCTGGAGATAAACCGGTCTGTGAGTGAACTCTGCGAATCTATATAGGGTATGGTGCCACCGGAGTATGGATTATCATATCGATAAAAGAATGTAGTATAGGACACCGGTTGTGTCGTAGCGAGATCATCGTTGTAGCCATAGTTGCGCGTGATCGATTCGCGCGTATCAAGTTCACGCACTTCATACCCTGCCAAGGCACTGACAGCATGCTCACCGAAAGTCTTGTTAAAATTAAGCTGACCGCGAAAGGCATGATTTGAAGCGTTAGTCTGTGTCATATCGAGAATGCCACCCACGGGTATATTTCGGGTGACGGCTCCATCGGTATCGATGCTGGAGAACCGGTTGATGAGATTTCGGGTATAGTATGAATCCGCTTTATGTAAAATGCGATGCTGCCGATTACTCTCCCAATACTGGTAGAGAATTTCAGCGTTGAGTCCATCGATTATGCTATAATTCAGGGAAGTGTTGATGCGGTAATCCGCGAGCGTCGCTGTATTATCTGTGGCATCGATTTCATCTATAGGTGAATAGGCCCAGCTAAGTAGGCCCTTATCTTCTGCCTGCTGAATGAACGAGAGCCGGTGATCTTTGGTGATAGGTATGGTGTTGCCGTTGTCGTCCTTGAGTCGCGCATAGGGATACATCGGGTTGGTGCCATTGTAACTGATGGCAGAGGTGCCGCTGTTGTTGGTATGGGTTGTATTTTTAGAATAATATATACCTGCATTGATCGTGAGCTTGTCTTGGAGGACAGTCCAGGCATTATTCATATTCATGGTGATTCGTGAATAATCATTTCCCACCAGGTTGTCCAGATTCGTATCGACACCGGCAGCGATATAATACCGGTTGGATGCGCCTCCTCCCTGCAGATTTATAGCATACTGCTGATTAACACTTTCACGGTAGAGATATTTATCATAGTCATTCCGTATATCATACGTGCTGAGCCGCGCTAACTGGTTTTGAAGATCAGCATCGGAAAGTAACCCATCGCGGTTGGCAATCATGAGTTCAACGGCAGGTGTGAGTGGTGAAGAGTATGAGGTCTCCGCTGTGGCGTAGTAGCCTTTGTCAAACAGCCGCCTTTCATTTTCAATCATTTGTGCTGAAGACATTTTCGATTGATAAAACAGGTCTGGCTTTTGCGTGATCGTGACATTGGAATTGAAGGAAACTTTGGCAGCCTGGTTGGATGCGCCTCTCTTGGTTGTAATAACAATCACACCGTTGCCGGCACGCGCTCCCCAGATCGAAGCTGCCGCAGCATCCTTAAGAATTGTTATACTTTCAACATCGTTTGGATTGAGCGTGTTGATATCTCCTTCAAATGGAAAATTATCGATAACGATAAGCGGTTGTGTCTGCGAGTTGATGGTGCTCATTCCACGGATGGAAATATCATTCTCTTCGCCCGCTATATTACGGTTAAAAATGAGTCCGCTGGTCACATCCTCAAGCCTTGCGAGCAGATGCGTACTCACGCGCCTGCTCAGTAAACGATTATCAATCTGTACAAAGGAACCATTTACTCTTTCTTTTGGAAGCTGCTGATAGCCCGTAGAGACAATAGTAATTTCTCCCAGGGTGGCTATATCTTCTTCGAGCTGTATATCAAAATTATCGTGATCACCAACCGGAAGTTCCATTTGCTTATAGCCGATAAAAGAGAAGATCAAGGTTTGATGGTCGGACGCTTCAATGGTAAATATACCATCTGAGTTGGTCGATGTCCCCAGAGTCGTTCCTTTGATAATCACGTTTACTCCGGGTAGTGCAGCATTGTCCTGGGAAGAAGTGATGCGGCCGGTGACGGTTTTCTTTTGCTGCGCGTGGGATACAGTAGTATATAGTATAGCGATGAATAAGATGTGAATCTTTTTCATAGTGGGTTTGGGTTAGTATAAATAAAAGGTATAGCTAGTGCGCGTCTCGGATGACGAGCATGTCTACGGGAATTGTTTTGTAGACCAGGTCCAAATCATAGCGTTGCAAGGCACTTCGGATACTTGCTATATTGGATTGCGGACACTTTAAAATCAGATCAACCTTTCCGGTATACCCTGTCTGATCGATAATCGGAGTCTTCAAGAGTTGCAGGGTATAATTCCAATGGGCGATGAGCATATTGAGATTGCCATTGGTAAGAACCATTTCCGATATACCGAAATCAGAAAAAGCAGATTTTCCACGTGACTGTATTTTGTCAACACCGGATGTACGCACGAGTGCGAGTACTTTTGTCTTTCGCTTTTCCATTGAGGCTATATACTGCGGGAATATTTTGTCGAGTTCCTGCCGCATGATGCTGAAGAAATCCTTTGAAATCGCTGGCGGCACCAGGAGCTCATAGCAGTAGGTATTACTCCTGAGCCAAAGCCTCACGGCCTCCTCTCCTACTTTATCAGCATCCGGGTATACCAGCCTGGTGGTATCGCGTACCTCGAGAACGATTCTGCTGGCAGTGATCTTTTCTTTGATGCTGCTAAAGGCGTACGCGTATAGGTTCTTCAAGGCGGTGTTGGTGGCGGTGATGCGTGCTATAGTATTGTCCGGGTAAGCCAGCACATCGATGCGAGAAGCAAAGCCATCTTTATACTTGACCAGTAAACTTTGATACTGAATATCCTCCGGAGCAATATCCACCTTATTATACATTAAGGGCACGTCACGATTATAGGGCAGAATGGCCTGATCGTTTTTTTGCGCCAGCACTGCCGAAGAAGAAGTGAGCATTTTTTCAATATTCAAAGCGGTCACTTCCTTATATCCGGTTATGGCGATGACTTTGCCGTGCGGATCAATCCATATATAGTGTGGTATTTCAGAATGAGGAAATAGTTGATGAAGTTGCTGTTCACTGGTGGCGATCGGTATACCTATATCCCGCAAGGATGATATTTTGGAAAACAGCTTTGCAACCTCCTCATCGCTTTGATAGGTAATGGGGAGAATAACTGCTTTACCAGCGAAAGCCTTATTTAAAGAGTCAGATTTAGGAAGCGCAGCAATACAAGGGGAACACCACGTTGCCCAAAAATCCAGTATAAGAAGCTTCCCTCTATAATCCGACAGTTTAACCCGACCGGAAGGATGGTTCATCATGTTATGAAGGACTACATCGGGCACAACAGAGCCAATAGCCAGTCCGTTGGCTGACGATGGCTGCGTATAGCCTTTACCAAAAAGACATAGCAATGCCACACAGCATAAAATTTGTTTCATGCTTATAAATAAGTTAAGGTGAGAAATGGATAGAAAAAAAATCCGGTGATGCACCGAACGCGAAGCTGATATATGCGAACGGGCATACACCGGACAGCGACTCCATTAACCTAACTTGGAGGACGTTTACAGCGTGAGAAGATTTGTTCTGACCGGCTCATGTTCTTACTGGTTAATAAACAGTACAAGAAAACTATGAGCGTCTGATTGTGTAAGAAGCAGCAACCAGTACCAAAAAATATGGCGTGGAACCCAACTTACTGTTCGGAGGTACTGGTATACCTGTCACGAATAAGTGAGCCCACGCCAATGGCGTGAGCACCTCACTTATTGCCTCGTGACGTTTTGAAAATTACCAGTTTTCCGAACGAGACGCTAAGTGCGAATGCTTCAAATTTCTTTAAGGATTCGCAAAATAATCTAATAAAAGCACCTTTCGAAAAAGGCTGCATACAATATTACGCAATCAAAATTCGATAAACAATAGTTTATTAATAATGATTATATACCGAACCACATTGGCATGTGGGATTTTATAAGAAGAAAAATAGCTTGATTAAGTTTGGCAAGAGAGTAAGAAAGTTGAGAGAGTCACTCAATCTTTCGCAGGAACAAATTCATTATGCCACCGGTATAAGCCAACCGTATATAGTTAAGATTGAGAAAGCTGAAACAAATATAGGCTTAGGGTATATTTCATTACTGGCTGATTTTTTCGGTTTAGAAGACTTCGAACTGCTCCAATATGAAAATCCGCTACCCGATGCCGACAAGCTAAAGCAAAGTGTCTTAAGGTTTCTCAAACAAAACGGCATTGAGGCTGCAATATTCTTTAAAAAAGGATTAATACATTATCTGGAACACATCCTATTAACAAGTAACTTTTTAAACAGTCCCCGATTTTCTAAAGAAGTAGCGGACTATTTAGAACTTAAATACAAAGTTAGGTTCACAACTTCCGCTATATCGCAAGCGATGGAGAGTATCAGAAAAAAAGGGCTCATCGAAAAATTGCCGACCAGTAAAAAGTCAAAATTTCAATACAGAAAATTAATAGGCTAGGTGGGGTCTGGTTGTTGATGCCAGTGGCATCTTAGATTGACACACCAAAACACTCAAAGCTCATAAAATTGATTTTTTCGTTGGCCTTTTTTGTTTTAAACGCACTTCGAAAAAATTGCCGACTCTCGATCGTCTGGTAAGCCGATAGTGAGGATCCCCCGACATTTTGATGGGATCTTTTGGACACCTCGTCGCCTCAATACCAGGCCTCGTAATAATCGGAAGTAGCGATGTAATGTTTGTTTTTCTTCAAATTACAGGATGAACACAATAATTGAAGATTCGTAACGTCGTTCAAGCCGCCTTGGGCCAACGGTACAATGTGGTCATAGTGACAATCGGTTGCAGGTGTCAACAGACCGGACAAGTCCTTCAAACACAAACAACACTTCCCGCGGTCTCTAAAGAATACTGCCCGTTTAATCCATTCTGGGATTCGAACCCTACGCAGGAAACCCGTGTTATTAAAATACTTCCGAATGTCTGGGTCTTCAATTGTTTTGTTGTATTCAAAATCCATATGCTGAGCGACCATTCTATTGTACCTGAGAAGCACATCACGGTTGTTGAATAGTAAGTAAAAAACTTCATTAGTAATCTTATGAAATAGTTCTTCCAAGGTTCCACTTAATCTGAGCTCATCATGATACTCTTCCACATCCGAATACAGGAGCGGCTTTCTTTCTCCAATCACATCCTCAAGCGAATAGTCGTTAATACCGAATTGTTTTAGCACAATGTCGGCATATAAGGAAGACTGAAAATTCCTTTCATCGTAGCTACACATGTCTTCGTCAAAAAAATTGTGAATGACGTGGAAGATAAATGCATGGAGGGCGCTCTCCTTTTCAAATGGTCTAGCCAAATGATGAATAGCATGTTCATCATTGAAGAAGCTGTCAATAAAACCTAGAACTTCAAAGTCAGCATCAAGGATATTGCTGATGATATTCGAGTAATAATATGTGTTGAAGTAATTGTGCCGAAAAGAATATTGATTCATCTTGGTAAATGTTTGTTTAATAGGCCATCTTTTTTTAAGAATTCTATGCCACATACGACTAAATCTAATATTGAAAATTTTCAGCGGAAAATCGTTAAATGGTATGAAGCAAATGGAAGGAATTTTCCATGGAGAGGAGATGGCTTAGATCCATATGAACTAATCATTACTGAAATCCTGCTTCAGCGAACCAAAGCCGAAACTGTAAATCTTTTTTATCCAAAATTCTTTTCACGCTACCCGAACTGGAATTCTATATCTAGAAGTTCAGTTCCCCAAATAGCGAAACTTTTAAAACCATTAGGTCTCTTCAATCAACGCGCAGCAAGACTTAAGAAACTTGCTGATTTAGTTGTTAGGCGTAGGGGACAGCTGCCCGAGTCAAGAGCTGATCTAGACGAAATGCCTTTTATTGGTCAATACATCGGTAATGCCATAGAGCTTTTAATTTACAAAAGACCACTTCCCCTACTCGATGTGAATATGGCAAGGGTTCTGGAAAGATACTTTGGTCCTAGGCAATTGGTGGATATTAGGTATGACCCGTATCTCCAGACTTTGGCGCATCGAATAGTAAACCACCCGAAATCTCCCCACATGAGTTGGGGAATACTAGATTTCGCGGCGTTAGTATGCAAGCCCTCGCGTCCAAACTGTGAGACCTGTCCTTTTGCAACGAAATGCTGTTACTTTAAGAATCTATGAATTTTGCTATTTTAGCATAATTTGTCTCCGTTTTGTCCATTAATGAGCGTTAAATACACATATATCGATTTGTTTGCAGGGTGCGGGGGCCTATCTCTAGGCTTACACCATGCCGGCTGGAAAGGCCTTTTCGCTATCGAAAAAAGCCCCGATGCCTTTAAAACTCTAAGACATAATCTGATTGATTCGAGGCACCATTTTGAATGGCCAGAATGGTTAGGCGAACCAAGAAATTTGGAAATTGATCGAGTTCTGAAAGATTATAAAAATCAATTGCTGAATCTAAGAGGTACGGTAGACATGATTGTTGGAGGGCCCCCATGTCAAGGCTTTTCATCGGCGGGAAGGAGAAGAGAAAATGACCTACGAAATAATCTAGTCAAATCATATATAAAGTTCATCAGGATAGTACAACCTAAAATAATATTCTTTGAAAACGTGAAGGGATTTACGTTGGAGTTCAAAAAGAATAAAGAGAAAGGGCGTCAATACTCGAACTATGTAGAGAAAGTGTTGAAAAGGGCTGGTTATAGAGTAAAAGGCAATTTGATAAATTTTGCTGACTACGGCATACCACAAAAGCGCACGCGCTTCATTCTTGTAGGAGTTAGAGAAGATATTGCGTCACATAAGAAAGTTGCTGCTGACTCTTTTTTTAAAACTATAGAAGCAGATCGGGAGAAATTTCTTGTTGCCAAAAATCTCTCCCTTTTACCAACCTTAGAAGATGCGATTTCAGATTTGTTAAGATTAAATGGCAAGAAGCCGTCACCTGATTCCAAAAATTTTGAAGCTGGAATTTATTCAAACGCTGTGACCCCGTATCAAAAACTTATGCGAACTGGAGTATCTTCCGTTATTGCTGATAGTCACCGGTTTGCTCGGCATAGTGAAGAAGTTGAGTCTAGATTCGTAGACATCATAAAAAATGCTCGTAAAAATAAAAATTTAGATAAAGCCATTCGAAAAAAATACAAGATTAGGAAACATACCGTTATTGCGCTTGACCGTAATGACCAGAGTCCCACTATAACTACCCTCCCTGACGATTACATTCACTACTGTGAACCAAGAATATTAACCGTGCGGGAGTATGCGAGAATTCAGAGTTTTCCAGATTGGTATGAATTCCAAGGTAAATATACAACAGGCGGCCGGATGCGCACGCAGGAAGTGCCGAGGTATACGCAGGTTGGTAATGCAATACCACCTCTATTTGGTGAACAAAGTGGGCTAGCTTTAAAAAAACTCATTTGATGAATGCAATCAAAAACAAAGCACTTCAAAACTAATGTCCTACTAAAGAGTATTATTGGCAAGGATCTTATCAATGATGACAGTATCGCAGTTCTCGAACTTGTCAAGAATTCTTATGATGCTAATTCCAAGAGCGTCAACGTTATTTTCAAAAATTTGAAGTCCAATGACGATCTTTCATCTCATGTTCATTCGAAGAACTCGTCCAAAATAATAATCCAAGACTTCGGTGTTGGTATGGATGAAGATGATCTTGAACATAAGTGGCTCAACATTGCCTACTCCGAAAAAAAGGCCAAGAAAATGGCGTTTAATAGAATTCTTGCGGGGGCCAAAGGAGTTGGACGATTTTCCTGTGATAGACTGGGAGAGTACCTTGATATCTACACTAGAAAGAAAAACGGTCATATTTATCATCTTTTCGTTGATTGGAAATCATTTGAGGTTGAAAATCGTCAAGATTTAGAAATTCAGAAAATTGATGTAAACCTAGACGTGATTCCTGTCGCGTCGTTTGAAAGGAAAACCGGCTACAAGCTTTTTGAAAAAGGGACCATATTGGAAATTTCAAAATTGAGAAGTAAGTGGGCGATAAAGGAGAAAAATAAATGGGATACAGGAAAAATTATTGAACTAAAAAAGAGCCTCGAAAAACTGATCAACCCAAATCAGTCATTTTACAAAACAACTTTTTCCATATTTTTAGAAGCAGCGGAATTCAAAGCTGACGATAAGAAAGTACAAGAGCATTTAAGGATAAACGGTGAAGTTCGAAATAAAATTTTTGAGAAATTGGATTTCACCTCAACAAGTATCTCTTCCGTAATAAGTGAAGATGGGAAAACTATCACCACGACCATAACTGATAAGGGACGTGATATTTTTAGGCTAATTGAAAAAAATATACACTTTTCGCTTCTGAAAAATGTGAGTATTGTCCTTTATTACTTGAACACGTATTCAAAAATATATTTTGCCCGTCAAACAGGAATTCGTTCAGTAGAGTTCGGATCCGTTTATTTATTTATTAACGGATTCCGAATTCCCCCTTACGGCGACTTGGGTGATGATTGGTTAGGCCTGGAAATTAGGAAGGGCCAAGGGTACGCTAGGTTTTTAGGAACCCGTGAGCTAATCGGAAGAATGGAAATCAAAGATGAGAGAAATCAATACAAAATTGTTTCTTCTCGTGAAGGTCTGGTGAAAGATTTCAGTTATCAGCAGTTAGTTGACCCTAAAAACGGATATTTCTATTACACATTAAAAAGACTCGAGAAGTATGTGGTCGAAGGACTTGACTGGGACCGTCTCACAAAGAAAAAGAAAAGAGAAGAAGGCGATGAGGTACATGATTCCCCAGACTCTAAGCAATTTATTACCGAGTTTGAAAAAAAGGTGAATGCGAAGAATTGGAAATTTTCACCTGAGGATGAAAAATACTTTGAAGACCAGCAAACCAAGAATAGAAGAATAATTTCAATAATAGACTACATAATTGATGTTAAACCTGAAAACATACTTGAAATCTATATAAATGAAGATCTAATAGTTGAATTGGTTAGTGTCGAGAAAGAGCGAGCTAAAGCGCAGTTCGAAAAAATTATTGAAGACCTGCCTAACTTATCAAACGATCAAATTGGCAACTTGCTTACACGGATTGAACAAGATAGAACTGAATTATCTGACTCTATTCAAAAGTTATCAACTTTCTCGATAGCGAAAACCACTAGAGATACGACACATGCCTTTAAAAGCTCAATTAAGCTACTGGACGGAGCAGGCAGAGACTATGAAAAACAGCGTGCTGTAATTGAAAAATTAATTAGCGAAAAGGACGAAGCAGAACGAAAAAGACTTGAAGAGCAGGACGCTCGAAGAAAAGCCGAAGAGGAGAATGTTCGTCTTGAAAACGAGTTAGCGCTCGAAAAAGAAAAAAACACGTTTTTAAGAGCTACGTCACGTGGTTTAAATGAGGATGCAAAAGGACTCGTGCATAACATAAAGCACACTTCAAAAGCGATCAAATCAAGTGTGGATTACTTGTATAGAATAATTCGTAGTGGAAAATATAAGCCGAATGAGTTATTCGAAAAGCTTGAAACAATAAAGTTCAATGCTGAGAAAGTTTTAAAGATCAGCTCCCTAATTACACGCGCAAACTTTAAAGCCGATGATAATCATCAAGTCCTTGACGTCCCGAAGTATGTAAAACAGTATCTCGATATATATTCTGATATTTTTGAAAAAACTAAACTAGTTGTTGAGACAAGCGGAGAGGACATTTCATTTATAAAAAGGGTTAGCGCTCTGGATATCGCTTTAATTCTCGATGATCTTATTTCGAATTCGGAGAAAGCCGGCGCTAAAAAGGTGCTTGTTGAAATGAAGAAGAGTGGTCCTGATAAACTCAAGCTTTTGGTTTCGGATGATGGCAGAGGCGTTTTGAAGAGATTTGAAGACGGCCCTGAAGAGATGTTCGAATTAGGAGTAACCGAAACAGATGGCTCAGGGATTGGCTTACATTCGGTTAGAAAATCACTGAGATCCATGCAAGGCGATATTAAGTTTGTTAGTAATCGGAAGGTATATAAGGGTGCAACATTTGAAATCACTATTACAAAATGATCCAACGAACTTGTTTACTTGTAGATGACTCAAGGCAGGACGATATTTTCCCAGCGATAGTAGAAGAAGGAAAGAAGTACAACATAGAAATTACGTGTCTACAGTTTAACGTTGGAAATCCTGAAAGGCGCGATTTATTGACCAATGAGGAAATCGATCTTGATAAGGTGGTTAATATTTTCAGGGAAGAATTCCGTGGCCAGAAAATTGACTTAATCGCATTTGATTGGAATTTGAGTGGATCTTCAATTAATGGTCCATTGGTAATCAAGGCTTTTAACGATAACGATATTAGAATCAAAATTCCAAAGATTTTGTACTCCGGAATTTTAAAGGAGGAAATTCAAAAACTATGCGATAATTATCGTATAAATCTTGAAATGCCTTTTAAAGAAATATGGTCTCAAATTAGCGCTTTAATTTCTGCTGGAATTGTCACATTTGCTTCGAGGGATCATTATGAAATAGCTATTGTTGAGCAATTGCGAAGAACAGCAGACTCTATCGAGAGCACTGTTGAAGATATTATCAGAAAATATCCTGATTTTGTGTTTAAATCTGCTTTTGTTAATGCTGCATTTAAAGGAAAAAAATACAGCGAAATCGTCACGATGATTGAGAGAGATTCTGCATTAAGAAACGAGTTTACATCTGAGATTACAAAGCATATCATTTCATATTTAACAGAAAGTATCCCAAATGGATGAAAAAGAAATATTAATCATTCATCCACAAGACAATACTACGACCTTCTTGAATAGGATAAAAAACCATCTTATTTATTCTTCTATTGGGCAAAATGTCAGTCATTTCAATATTCACCCGTATGATGAATCCCATCAACAATGCTTACGTAGAGTGTTGGATCACTCCGAAAATGGATTAATAATCTTTCTAGGGCACGGACGCAGCGACCGCCTTTATGGTGCTAAAGGATCCTTATATAATCATAGGGAATTTGTAAGCGATGATGCCATTAAAGAAACACCTGATAAATATTACCACAAAGAAAATTTTATAGATGAAAGCAATGTAAGTGTATTTAAAGGCAAAAAAGTGTTTTGCCTAGCCTGTAATTCGAATGACCGAATTGGAAAACTAGCTGGTGATTTGGGCGTAAGCGCCTTTATGGGATTTGGTGACATTCCAACATCGATAGCTGAATTTAAACTAAAAGGCCATGACGTATCGGAACGGTTTGTCGCAATAATGAAAGCAGAACTGAACTATGTAATTAAGAATGCGCTTTTATACGCCATCCAAAAAAAATTGTCCTTCAGCGAGTTAAAATCATTGATCGATTTTCTATGTAGCCAACGAATTGCCGAAGGAATAATCAATGCCAAAGGTCATAAGCAACGACATCTGCTAGGCGACTTCATTTATCTATTAAAAAAGGAGATTGTAATTTTTGGAAATGCTAGCTTAAAACTTATATAATACTCTATGTGAAAGTTTCATTACGTATCTAATTGTAAAGGCATTGCCAGCCAAGCAAAATAAAAAGGATTGGATATCTGCGTGGGTATCGTGGTAAAATCCAATACTATTCAAGATTTGTATGTACAAAACTAATCGCTGTTGTAATGCTTTAAGATGTCAGCATACATAGGTACGCGTTCGATGTTTCCCCCCGCAACGCGAAGGTCATTAGAAAAATTTAGCCGTTGTGCTTCGTTAACAAAAATGACGTCTTCAACCTGCATGCAATTGACGATTGACTCATAGATAGGTTTGGGAGTTATTGCGTTTTGCCAATAGAACCGAGCCATAGCGGCGAGTTCATTTTTTCCAAATCCAAGTCTTGAAAACTGTAGCATGAGATCCATCCAGTTCATGTCTCCAGTATGAAAAATTCTGGCGTTGGCCATGGGTATGACTTTGTAGACTTTTGCATCTATCATGCGAGTCGAAAAGCGAAGTGCATCGGATAATTCAAAGAAGACAAATAATTGATGCCTTCTGCATTCCTCAATGTTTGGTGGTCTGTTGAGTTCAACAACTCTTTCAATTTCTCGTCGTTCGGAATTGAAATTGGCCCTATCCTGATAAGAAACCGGATCTGGTGTAATAATATCATTGTAGTAGAACAGCCTTCGGTCAACACGGTACATAAGTTGATTTTAGTTGATTCTAAATTTTTATCTTACAATTTACAACTGGTTTAATTATTTTAGTCTGTTGAAGTGCTAGAAAACCACATTAGCATAGCCAAGATTAAATGGGTCACTACAGCGATTTTTATATTTCACAGTTACCTATATATTCAGATGAGTCTATTGACCCCTTCATTCTTTCTCTTTTCAATATAGACGAGTTGACAACTTTCGAAAGAAATGTCTCTGAGCGAATTCAGGTATTACATGGTCGCGACAAGACTGAGATGGAGCAGGCCTATGTTCTTCGCGCAACGGCCAGAGTGATCAAAGAACGTCTTGAAGTTTCAGGCTTCACCCGTCATCGAGTACTGGAGAAGTTTGAAGAGTCTAAGAGCTTAACGATTTCAATGCTAAAGGATAACAAGGTAAATCTGTTTAAAGACAATAAGGACATTTCTGAAGGAATTCAGGAGGAAATTAATTTGTTAGAGAAATCGAATTTTCAGGATTTTATTGATGTGGCTAAGAAGAAGTTCGAAACAGAGAATGCTGATACGCCGGCAAGTTTGGAAGATAAGTTGAAAGAATTGTACGCCTACGTTGGTAAACGTGACTTCAATAAATTTCCCCATCATCATGATCATCGCGTTTTAATTCGATCACTATTGGAATGTGTACCAGATGACACTATTGTAACTTATGACATTACAGAATTAGTCGAAAATCACTACGATCCAGAATACCCAGAAGAGATATTCGATGACTTTCTTTCAGCAGGTGCAAGTGGGCATCAGCTGAATGAAAAAATCATTGTTCTCACAGAAGGTTCATCGGATGTCCAAATTTTGAAAGGCGCGATTAGTATACTATACCCCCATTTAGCGAACTATTATTCATTCATGGACTTCGGGAACTCGAACGCGGGTGGTGGTGTTGGTCCACTTGTTGGCTCTGTTAAATCCTTTGCCGGGTCGGGAATCACAAACAGAGTAATTGCTATTTTCGACAATGACACTGCCGCAGAAGTAGCAATACGTGGACTTGCAAAGACAGCAATGCCTTCTAATATCAAAGTGTTACGATTTCCAACAAATAAACTTGCAACCAATTATCCTACGATTGGGCCCGCTGGAATATCCAACATGGACATCAACGGGCTTGCCTGTAGTATTGAATTGTATTTAGGAACAGATGCTCTACTTAGAAAGGATTCAGCGGAGTTAACGCCTGTGCATTGGAAAGGATATGATCAGATCGTTAACAAGTATCAAGGAGAGATCGTGGACAAGGGCCTCGTGCAAGACCGGTATCATGAAAAAGTCAAAGTATGTCTCGACGATCCAAAGAAAATAGAGCAATTTGACTGGGAAGAAATGCACTCTTTATTAAGAACTATCTTCGATGCATTTAACGCCGACAATGACGAATACTTCGAAAATTTTCTTGAACAGCCTTGAAATACTCGGAGATAAACTTAGATAATGTGACAGTGGCCTGTCATTTCAAAAAATCAGTTCTTCCCCAAAGCCTGATAATATATATCACGGAACACCCACCTCGAATGACTCCACAAAATCGTTACCGGTACATCACTTTAAGGTTCTTTGACTGTCTCCAATAGGGAACAATTCGAGGAGTTAAGTCATTCCTGCCAAAGTAATTAAGCGTTAGCGCTTTGTCAATCATTAAACCTTTTGGCAACCCAGCCGTCTCCTCCCTATTAAACACTAGTTTTTATTAATATAGTCTACCAACTGAAGCAATATACTTCTCACGCTCTTCCTAATACTCTCCTCAGGATTATAATACCTTACCCTAAAACTCTCGTACGCTATATTTTGATTCTTCACCTGATAGAACTTTGAAAAGAATCGAAGTACTTCTGATAAATTCTTAGTCTGAACAATTTTAGCATCTACAAAAACTCTAAGAATATAGGCTAGCTGCGAGAGTGACATATCTATTTGCACTTTGAAGTCAGCTGGCAATGGACCGGCAGCTATTACGTTCCTCTGAGTTAACTGGAAGACTCTTTCTTCATACGATATCTCTTCGCTTATCCAGTCAACAACCTGTTCTTTCAAACTCGGATATACAGGCTGATAAGCAACACCAGGTTTCAGTTGTGTCTGATTAATCGTTTTTAAGATGTACGAAAGCTTTTCTATTTTCCCCGGTTTACTCTCAACCGTTTTGATCTGTTCCTGAAGATATCGCGTATAGTAATTAAAGTACCCGATGGCATTATAGTTCATATATAGCAGGAGGTTGCGAATCGAATCATCAAGCCGAAAGTTTCCGATGCGTAGCATCTTCTTTATCTCCTTGCTAAGATCCTTCGCATACATAATCTCCCGATAGGTTATCCTGCCACTGGATGTATGTTCACTAAACTTTCGGAGTGGTGCCAATACCAAGCTAATCAAATTCGGCTGTACTTTATGAACTGCTAATGCTTCCTGATATTCATTCGTAACGGTAAGAATCTCCGCCCCTGTTATCGCGATATACCGTTCAGGTGCTTTGACATTCTGATTAAAATAAGGGGTAAAATGACGTTCAATAAAACCAAGCAGATCTTCAATGAGACGTATTGCCTCTATACTTCTATCCTTCCTATGAAGCGAGTCTATAATGCGAATAAGTTCCTGCTGATGAAATTGTATATAGCGCTGCAAGTGCAATTCGTCATCGAAATTAAAAACCTCGTGAATAAAGTTCTTCTTTACTTTTTCAATCTCAGCTATAAGTAGACGAACTGAATCACTCTCCAACGAGAAATCAAACGGTTCTTTATCCAGTAGCGCGTGTAGTATACGCTCAACGGTATCAAGTTCATAGGTAAGCGGAGTGTGCATGTTCCCATTCTTGAAGCGATGACACAGTTAACAGACACAGAAAAAACGAAGGTCTACTCCCCTACCCTATATTTCGGATACGAGGGAGTAGCCTTAACGGATGGGCTTATGCTATAATTAATCAAATTCCGGGTGAGCAAGCTAACACGTTTCTGGGATATATCCTCCTCTACCCGTCACGTGGTATAGTGGCTTCTATGTAGTTACCACCAAAAGTTATCATCTCCAATAAAATCATTACACTACAATTATTTATCGACTGGAAATAACGTATACCGAAATCCTATATCTACGAATATAGGCCGAGCTGAAGGGGGCTTATGTTCAGTCGATCCCCCGGCTTCGTGCACGCTGAATCGTCCTTTACAAGATATACTTCCTAAAGAACCTATACGATGATCAACGAGCAAAGACAATGCTATACCGTATGTTTTTGCATCCAGGTTAGTAAACACAAAAGGTACATATACATACCGAAAACTGGGATTGATGGTCACAGGAATTTTACTTTGTAAAGCTATACACGACAGATTTACCGACAAGCCAATGAGCGTTTTACTTGTTCCTCCACCCGTAGACAAGCATGCCACTGATATTTCATCATGCATTGCTGCCATGCTACCACGCCATAAATTTGTCATGAAAATATTAAAAGAACGCGCATAACTCAATTCAAGAACTGGTCCTGAAGAAACCTGATAACTACCATTGACACCAACACAATCTTGTGCCCTCAAAATACTTAGGCCTTGATTCGAATTTAATCCACTGTTGCCGGACTGAAAACGATTCAGATCGACTTGAAACATCACTTTAAAGCGAGGTACCACTTCAACCAAAGCATATTGCCCAGTAACTGGCCTGATGACGATCGGTACATGTATATATTTCCAACCGTTTAGACGCTGTAGCGGAACTGATATCTTTCGTTTAAGAAATTCAGCTTCGTTTGAATGAGTACACTTGAGTTCTCGTTGTTTATCTACAATGCTTTGAATTGAGCATCCCGTAGTTAATTTCCTAACGCGCCGAAAGACTATCGTGCTGCCCACCATGATAAACTCCAGGTCTGCCTGCCTGGCCAATTCCCAAAGAAGATCATAGATGGAAATGGCCTCGGCCGAAACCGATATAGGAGTCTTACTGGTTGCGTTATCAAAACCGTACGAGAAAAATATAGCGTACTCCTGCTGAAGTTTGTTAAGCACTTCGTCCAGCGGCATAGACCTCACAGCGATGCTGATTTCACGATCAAAAAGTGCTTGGGAATGTATATATATCGAATGAAAGAAAAATATACCAGTCATAAGATAACGCATAGATTCAACTGTTACTTCGTGCAACCTGTTCCAACAATACGATACGCATCCTCTCCCGTCTTCTCAAACTGCATGTTCATACTATAGGAAAGTATTTTGATAACATCCGTAAGCGGAATACCGTCAAAGGAACCTGTAAAGCGACAGGCTTCAAGTGATTCGGGCAGCGAACAACGTATACTATATATTTCTTCAACGCGCTGTATAACCTCGGGTAGCGGAGTCATTTTAAATTCAAGTTTACCTCGTGCTCCCAGGCGCAAGTGATATTCATTCGCAGATGCAATCTTACTATTAACACCGTCTTTTAAAGAAAGATACTCTCCTTGCCGAAGACGCCATGTTCTTTCTTGCAGGTAAACATCCACTACGCCACTCACCACCACGACTTCGAGGTGCTGGTTGTAAAACGCGCGGACATGAAAGCTTGTGCTCTTTACCCGAATATCACCGCCAGAGGAATGAACGATGAATGGCCGATTATCTTTTGCTATGGAAAAGAAGGCTTCACCCGTTAAATCCACAATGCGCTCAGCATGTGTAAACCGGCTCGTCAATGATGAGCTGTTGTCCAGCGTAACCCGTGAACTGTCACTTAACCAGATTGTACTTGGATTTCCGGAGGAGATCGTGTAAGAAGCCTCTCTGTTCTGAGAAAGATAAAAGTATAAATAAGCGCAACTCATCAGTGCTAATCCACACGCTGCGCAGGCATAAATAGCCAGTCGTTTAAATCGCTGAACATGGCGCTCCTTTGCAATCAGTACCGTCAGATCATCCTGGAGATGATCCCGGCTTGAAGCCATCGGTCGTGGATCGATTGGGTCGTCTTCAACCGGCAAATCCCAAATCTTTTTCAACTCATTATACTCGCGTGCATGCTGCGTATTTAGCGCAAGCCATTCGTGTAGCTCCGCATTCTCAGCAGCAGTAATTTGCCCGGTGAGCGACTTATGGATCAAAATAGTATATTCATCCTCTATCATGCTACCTATGCGTATCCATTTAGTATACAACGTATCAACCCTACAACCCTACCCTGACGATACCATTTTTTAAGATTCAAAAAAGCAGTATATAACCATCAGCGAGAGGCGCAGAAATTGTCTGAGAAGCTTTAGTGCTTTGGTAATATGTTTCTCAACAGCTTTGATCGAAATGTTTAATTGAATTGCAATTTCCTGATTACTCATCTTCAGGTTGCGACTCAATATATACACGATACGTGTCCTGTGCGGCAACATTTGTACAGCCAGCTTCATCGTCCGTTCGATTGATCGCCGGCCCTCAACCTGGTGATCGATCAACCGGTCACGCATGAACACCGAGGCTATATCTACGGGAACAACTTTTCTTCGCGCCTTTTGCCGGAGAAAATTAACAGCGCGATTATGCGCTGCCGCCAGCAGATACCCCTTCATCGGTGTTATTAGTTTTAGTGTCCTGCGCTTCTCCCATATAGAAA
>CBIHOZ010000127.1:0-20755 GCA_966211525.1 uncultured Chitinophaga sp.
TTACTTAGTGAGATCGGTGAAAACACCATCGTTATACTCTCCACGCACATTGTAGAAGATGTAACAAACCTCTGCAGCAACATGGCCATTATTTGTCTCGGTGAAGTTATAGCACAAGGGCACCCTGCCGATCTTGTTGAATCGTTGCAAGGCAAAGTATGGAGCCGTATTATCGAGAAGAGCGAACTATCCTTCTTCCGTAATTCATTCAACGTAATCTCTACGCAGCTCAAAGCAGGTAAAACACAGATACATATAATCAACGATTTTCGTCCTGATGATTTCAAGCCGGAGGAAGCCAGCCTGGAAGATGTATACTTCTCGAAGATAGCGGAGAAGATGGACACCATTACCGTTTAACCTAACCTTACCGACATCTCTATGTTCTGGAAAATATTTCTTTTCGAGGTAAGGTATCGTTTTAAACGGCCTGCTACCTACGCATACTTCTTTGTATTGTTCCTCTTTGCCTTTGTGAGCGGTATATATGGAAACAGTCCTGCATCCGAGAAAGTATATGTAAACTCTGCATATGCCATCGGTTACTTCATGATCATTCTGAGTGTATTTGAGACCTTGATCGCTTCGGCAGTTATGGGTGTGCCGGTATATCGTGATATTGAATACCGCACGAAGGATTACTTCTTTACCTACCCCATCACCGAGAAATCATATTTACTCGGCAGGTTCCTCGGTTCATTTGTCATTCTCATCTTTATCAGCTTCGGGTATCACGTTGGTACGTGGCTCGGAGGACCGCTGGGCGTAATGACCGGTGAAGTAGAACCCGAGCGCTTCGGTCCGTTTATACTCTATCACTATATCTACAACACGCTGGTATTAAATATACCCAACCTGTTCTTTACGGGTACGGTGTTCTTTGCACTGGTGGCGCTCACACGAAAAATTGTTGTAACCTATGTAGGGAGTGTAATTCTTTTTATCGGCTACCTGCTGGCCAATGCGCTTACGCAGGATCTTGACAATAAAGACCTGGTAGATATACTCGATCCGTATGCACTCACCACCTATATCAACGCTACCAAATACTGGACACCTACTGAACAAAATACAGGACTGATACCATTGGAAGGCAACTTCCTGCTGAATCGAATCTTGTGGATCGGCATCAGTCTGCTCCTGTTTGCTTTTACATTCTTCCGGTTCTCGTTCCGAAGCATGCTGGAAGTAGCTGCCGGCAAGGTTAGAAAAGATGAAGTGATTGAACGCAAAGGACGATCGCTCGCAGATCTGCCGGTTGTACAGAAGGTATATTCACAAAGTATATATTTCAGAAAAGTGTTCCGGTTGGGATTGCTGGAGTTCGGTAACATTATAAAAGACTTTTACTTTATCGCCATCCTGCTGGCTGGTGTATTGTTCCTCTTCCTGGATGGCTGGTTTGGTTCGCCCATCTTTGGTACACCTTCTCTCCCGCTCACGTATTACATGCTCGAAGTAAAGGATTATAACTATATCATCTTCGTCTTTATCATTATAATCTTCTATACCGGTGAAGTAGTGCATCGTGATAAAAGCGTGAATTACTCCAACATTGCCGATGCTTTGCCAATTCCTAACTGGGTTGTATATGGCTCCAAATTCTTATCGCTTGTCCTGATCAGTTTTGTATTGGTAAACCTTGTCGTGATCTGCGGAGTGCTGAACCAGGTTGTAAAAGGCTATTTCAATTTTGAGTTCGGTATGTATTTCACCGACCTGTACCTGATCGAGTTCCCGGAGTATATTCAGCTGGTGATGCTCGCGTTTATTGTACATATTCTTGTCAACAATAAATTTATAGGTCACGTTGTTTCCATTGGTATATGGGTAGCCTTGTTTGGCCTCCGCAATTTTGCCGAGCTGAACTATAATCTTTTCTTTTACAGCTACATTCCCGAATACAAAATCTCTGATATGAATGGGTTCGGACATTTTCTGAAGTCCACTGCGTGGTTCAATATATACTGGCTAAGTCTCGGGGCTATATTTGTGGTTATCGGCAACCTGTTCTGGAATCGCGGAGCTGAAACGAGTCTTGTAACGCGCTGGCAGATTGCCAAACAAAGATTCAATGGTCTCTCGGCTACCTCACTCACAATATTTACGGTGCTGTGGATCGGCAGCGGTATATTTATATACTACAACGTAAGCGTACTCAACAAATACTATACTGCGAAGGAAAGCCGGAACATCGGTGCAGACTTTGAAAAGAAATACAAGAAGTACGAGTTCACCGCTCAGCCAAAAGTAACGGACGTGAACGTTACCATCGATATATACCCGAAAGACCGAACTACGAAGGCTTCCGGCATATTTACCATTGTCAACAAAAGTACAAAGCCGATCGATTCGCTAATTCTCAACATCAGCAGTCCGGTGGATCATACCATCATTGAAAAACTTTCCATTGATGGAAGTGAACCTAAACTGGTGATGGAAGACAAAGTGAACCGCTTCTTCATTTACAAAATGCCGAAGACCATGCAACCGGGCGACACCATGAAGATGGACATCACGATGGACGCAGGCTATAAAGGTTTTACAAACAGTGGTCTGGGCAGACAGATCGTTTACAACGGAACCTTTTTTGATCTGAGTATATTTCCTTCGTTCGACTATCCGGGTGATCCGATCGACAGCGACAAAGAACGGAAGAAGCATGGTTTACCGAAGAAAGACTATACACTTCCGCCTCAAACCGATCCGCATGGTCTGAGCAATTTACTCTTCAACGATGATGCAGATTACGTAACCTTCGAAGCAACCGTAAGCACTGATGAGGACCAGATTGCATTAGCACCTGGTTATTTGCAGAAGGAATGGGTTGAGAACGGAAGAAAATACTATCACTATAAAATGGATGGTGAGATGGACCTGTTCTTCAATATATCTTCCGCCCGCTATGCTGTGCATCGTGATGTATGGAAAGGTAAAAATGGAGAATCGGTAAACATCGAAATATACCATCATCCCGATCACGCCTACAACCTCGATCGCTTTGTAAGTTCGGTGAAGGCATCCATGGACTACTTCTCGACTAATTTCCGTCCGTATCAATATAAACAGATGCGTATACTGGAGTTTCCGCGTTACGCTGGTTTCGCGCAATCATTCCCGAACACAGTGCCCTATACCGAAAGCTTCGGTTGGGTTGCAGACTATAGCGATCCGGATGATACCGATTATACTTTTTATGTTACGGCTCATGAAGTAGCACACCAGTGGTGGGGTCACCAGGTAACACCTTCGGCTACACGCGGGGCAAACCAGATTTCCGAGTCGATGGCCGAGTACTCTTCACTCATGGTATTGCACCACGAGTATGGTGTTGACTGCATGCAGAACCGTTTGAAATATAGTCTCGATCGTTACCTGCGCGGGCGTGCCGGTGAAGATAAATTTGAAGCTACGTTATTAGAAAATGATTCGCGTTCCTATATATGGTATGAAAAAGGATCGCTTATACTATATGCTTTGCAAGACCTGATTGGTGAAGAGCGATTGAATGGTGCGTTCCGTAAATTTATTGATACCGCTGCTTTCCGCCAGAAGCCTCCGTTTGCTACTTCGCGTGAATGGTATAGCTATATCAAAGCGGCCACTCCTGATTCATTGCAATATTTCATAGACGACTCGTTTGAAAAGATAGCGTTGTATGAAAACCGCATTACCAAAGCGGTATCAGAACCGTTGAAAGATGATCAGTATAAAGTTACCCTCACTGTGCAAACACGTAAGCTATATTACGATGGTCTCGGAAAAGAAACGGGTAAAGGAACCGGCAAAGATCTGATCGACATCGGCATCTTTACCGATGATGGCAAAAATGAAAAAGGCATGGTAAAGAAGGTGCCACTGTATTTAAAGAAACACTGGCTGGGCGAAGGCGAGCATACCTTTACCTTTACTGTAAAGGGTAAACCGGTGAAGGCCGGCATCGATCCGTACAATAAACTGATCGACCGCATTCCTGATGACAACATGAAAACCGTGGAAAGCAACTGATTTTAAACGAACGCTTTGCAATACAAGATACCAGGCCTCAACCCCTGGTATCTTTGTTTATACCGGCTTAACAAAGACAAATCCGTTTTATAAATGTTCGCTCCGATCTTCAATTTCTTTCGTTAATTTGCCCCCGATCTAGTACATGAGTATGCAGGCAATCAAGGAAACCAACTTCAAATTTCCCGGGCAAACGGGCTTTTACAAGGGCAAAGTTCGCGATGTTTATTATTTCGGAGATCGTATGGCAATGGTTGCCAGCGACCGGATCTCGGCCTTTGATGTTATTCTGCCCCGCGCCATTCCGGATAAAGGAAGGGTTTTAAACCAGATTGCTGCCTTTAACCTCGAGGCTACCAAACATCTTGTTCCCAACTGGGTCATCGCTACACCTGATCCCAACGTTACCATCGGCTTCAAGTGCGAGCCTTTCGCGGTGGAGATGGTGGTGCGCGGCTACCTGGCCGGCCATGCATGGCGCGAGTATAAAGCCGGAAAAAGATCGGTGTGTGGTGTTACGCTTCCGGAAGGCCTGAAAGAAAATGACAAGCTTCCAACCCCGATCATCACCCCTACTACCAAAGCGCATGTAGGACACGATGAAGATATTTCAAGAGAAGACATACTGAAGCGTGGCATTGTAAGCGAGAGCGACTATAAAACACTGGAAGAATATACCTTCAAACTTTTCCAGAAGGGAACCGAACTGGCGGCCGAGCGCGGTCTTATTCTCGTAGATACCAAATATGAATTCGGTAAACATCAGGGCAAAATTTACCTGATCGATGAAGTGCATACTCCGGATTCATCACGTTATTTTTATAAGGAAGGATACGAGGCCCGTCAGAAAGCCGGTGAAGCTCAGAAGCAACTTTCGAAGGAATTTGTTCGTCAGTGGCTTATTGAAAATGGCTTCCAGGGTAAAGACGGACAACAGATACCGGAAATGACGGATGAGATCGTGAATTCAATTTCAGCCCGCTATAAAGAGCTTTACGAGCAGGTACGTGGCGAAGCGCTGGCCTCCGTTGATTATACCGGGATCACGCAAAGAATTGAGCAAAACATTCTCAATTCAATAAATTCCGTTAACTTGGAAAGTCAGAAAATCTGAAGTTTTAAATAAAGGTGGATGCACCGGTGACTCCTGAAAATGTAAGGACAGATCATCGTAAAATCCACCGGAAGTATACAGAAAATTATATACAGCGATGAAATATACTATAGACAAGCAAGAGAAGTACTGCATGCTGAAGCTGCATGAAGAAAAGCTGGATTCCAGTGTAGCACCGGGCCTTAAATCAGAGTTGATCACGTTGCATGCAGAGGGCATGAAGAACATCATCCTGGACCTGGCCGATGTGAAATATACTGACTCATCCGGTCTCAGTGCTTTACTCGTAGGGAACCGCATTATGCAGGAAGACGGAGGTATTTTTGTACTCGCTTCGCTGTCTGATCATACCCTGAAGCTTATCAAGATCTCGCAGCTTGACAGTGTGCTCAACATTCTTCCTACAGCTGAAGAAGCTATTGATGCTGTTTATATGCACGAGATTGAAAAAGATCTGAAGAGCGGAGATCACTAGTCTTTCAGCAACGTAACGTCTACACGACCAAAGCTCTCCGGGTTTTGGTCTTTTTATTTTTCATGCATGAGCTTTAAAGTTACGATACTCGGTTCCAGCGGTGCCATGCCGGCTTACGGTCGGCACCCCAGTGCACAGTTGGTGGAAATTCAGAACCGGTATTTCATGGTTGATTGTGGTGAAGCCGCCCAGATGCAACTCATGCGCCTGGATGTAAGTTACCATCGCATCAATCATATCTTCATCAGTCATTTGCATGGTGATCATTATCTCGGTCTCATGGGGCTGATCTTTACCATGCACCTGCAACGCAGAACCAACGACCTGCATTTATATAGTCACCGCGGACTCGATGAGATCATTACGACACAACTTCGTTACTCGCAGTCATCGCCTTCATTCAAAATCATTTTCCACCGTCTTGAAAAAGATGAACGTAAAATTATTTTTGAAGATGATGCTGTAACGGTGGAGACTATACCGCTTCGTCATAAAATTCGTTGTTCAGGATTTCTGTTTCGGGAGAAGCCTAAATTAAAACGCATCGATAAGGAGAAACTTCCCGCTGGTATATTGATCCAGCAGATTGCTTCGCTGAAACGAGGTGAAGATGTATTGGATGAGAACGGTAATATCAAGTATAAGAACGAAGACTATACATTGCCAGCGCGGAAGTCACGAAGCTACGCTTATTGTTCGGACACCGCAATGCTGCCCACCATGGTTGAACAGATCAAGGGTATAGATCTACTATACCATGAAGCTACATTTGCGAACGATGAAGAATCGAAAGCCAATGATACCCTGCACAGCACCGCGGCACAGGCAGCAACCATTGCTAAAATGGCCAACGTAAGTAAACTGCTGCTCGGACATTTCTCGGCACGCTATAAAGATCTTGCGCCCATACTGGAAGAAGCTAAACCGATTTTTCCGAATGTACAGTTAGCCCTCGAGGGTGATGAATTTACATTACAGGAATAATAGCAACGCTATATATACATACCATGGAGAGTACTCTTGATCAAAAACGAAGTCGCCTGTTTGTAATCCTCGCGGGAATCTTCATCACCAACGCATTGATGGCCGAGATGATCGGTGTAAAAATATTCTCTGCCGAAACAACGGTTGGGCTACAGCCTGCCCATCTCAATATCCTGGGCTTTACCATGGATTTCAACCTGACGGCAGGTGTGATTATCTGGCCCATAGTTTTTATTACTACCGATCTCATCAACGAGTACTTTGGCAAGCCTGGTGTGAAACGTATCAGCTACCTCACGGCAATACTGATTGCGTATGCCTTTATAGTCCTCCTGTTGGCAATTGACCTGCCTCCTGCCGATTGGTGGCTAAATGAAAATAAAACTGATACCCAAGGCAATTTCTTTAATATCAATTATGCATTTGGGAAAATATTCGGCCAAGGACAGCGTATCATTATTGGCTCTCTCACAGCATTTATATTGGGTCAATTGATTGACGTTTTTGTTTTTCACAGACTTCGTAACGTCACCGGTGGCAAACTCCTTTGGTTACGCTCTACGGGATCAACATTGGTATCACAGTTTATCGATAGTTTTGTAGTGCTCTATATTGCATTTGCCGGAACATATCCACACAAATTGATTATTGCCATTGGTATCACGAACTATATATACAAATTCGCGGTAGCGATATTACTGACACCCCTCATTTACTTCGGGCATTCGCTGATCGACAACTATCTCGGCAGAGAAAATGCTGAGAAGTTATCGGAAGAAGCTGCATCAAAAAGTAAGGGCTTCCTGTAACAGAAAACCCTTCATTAAATATACTTTGAATATACTTTAGTCTAATTCCAGAATCCTTCTTTACTGTTAAAGGTAGGACATGGTATTAACTTATACTTCTTCTTCGAACTGCGGTTGCTAGGCTTGGATGAGAATTCCCACACCAGTGAAATTTCGTGTGCACCACCGGAAGCAGTCTCCATCTCAGAGATCGTAAAGTCGTAGCTATACCCGATGGAGAGTTGCTTGAAATATAGTCCGAGGGTTAAGATCAATGCATCTTGCGCGATTGAATTAACAACAGTTTTCTCAAACGGTTTACCGCGATACCAGAGTCCAACGGAAACCGGATCGATGTGATAGTTTACACCGAGATCAAGTTGTGAAAAAGATTTGCCTTGCATGCGGTATATAAACGAAGGCGTGAGGTATGACACTCTTCCTCCGTTGTGCGGTCCTCCGCTCAGATCAATCCGCGCACCGGCATGTATAGCGGTCTTCATCGGCAAACGACTGGATTCATTCAGCACAGATATACTCGGGCGGTTCATGTGTGTGAACGAAGCACCAAACCAGAGCTGTCGGCTATAAATGAGAAAGCCTGATCCAAAATCAAAATAGGAACTGTTACCGATGCGTGCTACATCCGGGTCGAGCGATGATCCGGGTACATCGTATTCCACATCGAGGTCTTTACCCAGCCGCACTTTACTTCTGTCGATGCCGTTAGTACCATAGCCGAAATATAGTCCGGGAGAGAAAACAACCTTATCGGTGATCTTTACTTTGTAAGAATACAGTAGCCCGGCCGTTGTGGTTCGCCATCCGGCAGATCCCATCTGGTCGGTGGTTAACAACAGACCAAAACCACTGCGCAGCTCTTCCACAAATATATCATACGAAGCTGCATACGTTGTAAAGGCTTTCGGCAAACTCGGCCATTGTATCCGGTAATTCATGGCCACTCGTTGCTGCGGAGTAACGCCCGTAAAGCCGGGATTCAAATATAGCGGGGCCTGGTAATATTGCGAGAACTGAGGGTCCTGTGCAACGGCTGCTCCATACGCCATCACTATCATGGCAACGCCCATCCATCGTTTCATCGTGTTCTTCATCTGGTGTTATCGGATAAGTGTTACGTCCCCTAGTTGAGTAGTGCGCTGATCATCTGACAAACGCATGACAATTTTATATACATATACTCCTGCCGGCAGCAATCGCCCATTCTTATCATAGCCATCCCATCCCTGGTTCTTATCATTGCTTTCAAAGATCAGGTTGCCCCAACGATCGAAGATCTGCATCTGGAATTCTTCCACGCCATCCATAATCGGACGGAATACATCGTTGAAGAGCCCATCACTATATCCGCCATTCGGACCGGTAATATTCGGTGTAAAGGCATTCGGTATACGAATGCGGCCACCCTTCTTCGCAATAATTACCTGTGTAGCGGTGTCATAGCAAATCAAGTCGCCATCAACGATACCATCGCCATCAAAATCCTTCGGCCCATAGTTATGAGAAGCCGAGAGCATGATCAGGTAATTACCCGCCAGCTGGTAATGATGTTCCGGCTGGAAGTCTGTAGACGTTGTCCCATCATTAAAATCCCAGAGATAATTATTGGCACGAAGTGTATTGTTACGCATTTGTATACCGGTCTCATCGGGCACAAACACCACGGAGTCCGGCACCACTTCAAAAGCAGCATACGGGTTATCCATAATTTGTATAGGTGTATTCCGGTTATCCGATTCTGCCGTTTGCCCGGTAATCGAATTCGTTGTCTTCAGGAATATAGTATATTCTCCGGGTGCAGCTACTTTAAATACAGGCAGTGTCTCATTGGTTATAACCAGTGTATTGCCGGCTTTGTCTTTCAATGTCCATTCATACAGGTCACCCGTTGCGTTGTTCTCGGTGATAGTTATTGCAGCCGGGAAGCAGGTAGCCTGCGGAGTATATTTGAACGAAGCCCCCAGCGGAGGTAACAACACCTCGATGCGCAGAGTCTTATTCTTGAAGCATGATAGGCCGGCAGCTTCGGCAGATTTATTGGTAACGACCAGGTGAACATCTTTCTCACCGATAGCCGTATAACGAATCTGCGGAGGAGTATAACCATCGAAAGTTGTTGGTGAAGATGCCGTACCGAAGTTCCATTCATAGCGGAAGTCCGGATCATTGGCAGGCAATGATGTATTCAGGAAATCTGCAAATGCCTGGCCACCGGTATAAGACGTTATGGATGTTGCATTGAAGTCTGCCACCATCGAGCGGTATACTGTTACCGGCATCACGATCTCGTCCGAGCATGAACCGTTGGTTACCTGGTATACAATTTCATATACTACGGTCTGGCTTGTTGTATTTGTCAAGGTATATTCCTGTGATGCCGCTGTTGCAAAGGTCCGCTCTTCGCGAACTTCATTCGGATCACCACCTTGCGTACGATAGAACCAGCGATGCACGGAACCTCCTACGGTAGAGTTCACAAATTTTACTTTCTCACCGCTGCATATTTGCGTACGGTCAGGTGCTACGTTGATAAATATATTCGGATAAATAGTGATGTTCTGCGCAACCGACTGCTTCACGCATGCTGCAACGGTAGTGCTACGCGCAGTAAGCGTTACCGGTATGACGGTGTTACCACCTACGTTGGCACTGGTAAAGATATGCTTCACCTGCATTACCACCGGGCTTGCCGGGCCAGGTATAGCCGGAATCACTTCTTCGGGTGAACCATCGTTCCACGTCCATACATATTCTACATCCGGATTAACAGTCCATGTAAAGGTATATTCTCCTCCGCTACACTGTGGTGTTGCCGGTGCAATGGTAAAGCTGGTGTTCATGTTGATCATCTTCACCGTTACGGGTTGCGGATAAGACACCGGCTCGCATCCGTAAAAATCTTTCAGGTGTGTAAGCGTGAATGTTTTAGTATCGGTATAGTTCAACACCGGCACAGGTCTGTCTTCTCCACCCACCAGGCTATACGTTGTAGTGCCATCCGAGTAATCGAAGAAGTATGGAGCTTGTCCGTTTGTAAATTTGAAATCGAGCGTAAAGAAACCATTCTCACAAACTTCATTCGGTGCTGTGAGTGTTGCCTGTGGTAATGTATGCACCACTACTTTTACAACATCGGTAATATCCTCTGCGCATGTACCTGAAGCTACTACCCTGCGGTAGTACATGAGGTCTGTTAACGGAGGCGGATCGTATGTAGGACTATTGTTTACTCCGGCTGCCGGAACATACGATATATTATCAGCCGACTCCTCCCATCTATATACATAGTTGCCGATACCTCCGAACGGTTGAGACAATTCCTGGAAGGCTGTAGGGTCGGCACCTTCACATATATCTTTATCAAAACCAACTACCCCTGCAAACAATGGTATTGGGTCGATCAACAATTCAGGCAATGATGTTTTCTGACATCCTTTTGTATCCGTTACAGTAACGGTATAGAGTATATTCGCTGACAGTCCCTGGAAGCTTCCGTCTGTTGAACCACTGAGGTTGAGCGGATCCTGGTCGAGCACATAGGTATAGCCAGGATTTCCCCCGGTGATGTTCGCTATATCTACGCTGATCTCACCATCGCTTTGTCCGGCACAGCTTACATCATAGCCATTGTAATCCGAAGTGATGTCGATCGTGAAGGCTATATCATCGGGTTGGTCCACAACAATATTTGGAACGTATAGTGTACAACCGTTCTTGTCTTCAATGCGAACGGTATAGGTTGTAGCACGCAGTCCGATGAAGCGCTCGTTCACTGCATCGTACGGCACATTCGAATCCTGCAGCAACGAGAAGATCAACGGATCACCACCGCCTGCAGAAGTTCCGCCAGTAGCAGCAATGTGTATTTCACCATCCGGAGTAGGATCATTAAAGCAACTTACGTCTACAACGGACGGGGTACCCGCCACAATCGGATCCGGCTGAATAATACTCACTGGTGCTGAGTCGCGGCAACCTTCAGCGTTGCGGGTATAGATAACATAATTACCGGCACCAAGGTTAGAGAACAAAACAGCCGGAACAAACGTAGTACCATCTTTACTAAAGGTATGATTGGTACCATACTGTGCTGAGACAGCGATCTGACCGTTTGCCAAACCGTTGCAGGTAATATTGAATCGAGGGTCAGTTGTCTCAATCGGATCAACGGTAAGCTGTGGCGTAGGGCGCACATCGAATGTTACCGTAGCATCTTTATAGCATCCGCTGGTTGCAGCCGGATTGAGAACGCGTACATATACCGGCAACGCATCGGTAAGGGTATAGGCTGTAATTTGTGCAGGAGGAATCTGTGATCCTGCAAAATCATTCTCATCGGTAAACCAGGTATAGGTTACACCCGGTTCAGTGCTGACCTGCGTATGATACGAAGTAAGATCTTTAACAACTGTATTACCACCGTAGCCATCCGAACATGCTGTCTCATTCAGCGGAGTTGTTATAGCCGGCGATGGTCTTACTGTAACCGTAATATACTCTGCAGGCCCGCTACATACGGGTGACGAAGATGGATTGGTTGCCCGCACTTCATATACCACGCTGCCTACCATGAGACTGTTGTTTACAAGTTTGTCGGTAATAACGTTGGTTGTTGAACCAGTAGCTCCGGTTATATTTCCATTTACCTGAGACACAGTCCAGACAAAGGTTGCGTTGTTAACGTTCACGGATGTGAGCGGTATATTTAATACATCGCCACTACATACCGGAGGCAACGCAACCGGTGTTACCAGCGGCTTACGCTGAATCGTTATCACCACCGGTACAGCGGGATTTCCGTAACAGCCTGTTGTAGAATTATAGGGACGAATGTTATAGGTAACCGTTGCATCGCTGCCAGTAATATTTTCCCAGCGGTGGTTATAAATAATATCCGGATTATATAGTGTTGCTCCGGTTGGCGGCAGTGGTGTGAGCGGTGTCAGTACTGCGGCATTATATACTATAGATTCGATGACAAATTTATCAGCCGGTAAAAATCCGATGGCTGACTTCAACGTAACTTCTATCGGACTATCGCTACATACTGCTTTGCCTAGTGTTACATCCATCACAGGCTCCGCTTTTATATCCAGCGTTATACTCTTCTCCTCCCCTACGCAACCTACAGCACTGATCGGTTTGACGCGGTATAACAAAGAGAGAACCGGTGCGATGGTTTGATTCTTATAGCTGTCATTTGTAATACCGGTTGGCGCCAGTACCCCTTGCGTTGGTCCGCTCACGGGAGTTATACCCGGTAATACAGCGGGAACCTGCACATCAAATGTTGTCGCTACCACAGGACTGGTTGCATTCTCTGAAAGTATAATTCCGGTAACATCACCACTACAAATGGATGTTGTTCCATTATCCATTGTTGGTCGCTTATTCACAGCCACCGGAATTTGTGTCGGGGGTCCGGTACATCCGGAGGCATTGCTTTCGGATACTTTTACAAATACATCTTCGCTCAGGAATTGTATCTGTACAACACCTGTGGTTTGTCCATCGGCTACTATACCACCACCCGGTAAACCATCGCTTTGCTTTAATACTTGCCAGTTGTAAGTTGAACTACCGGTGTTGTTCGGAGAAACAGAGAACTGATATATACCGTTCTCGCATATATCAACGTTAGGCGGAACAATCGAATATCCCTGTGGGTCATCGGATACCTGGATCGTTTTGGTAACAACATTACTCTCGCAACCGTTAACCGTTACTTTCACCGACAGATCATCGGACACAGCATTCGGGAAGCTCAACAGTATATAAAAGTCATTCGCACCACCACCACCGAGGTATTGAAACGTAGGTGGATAAGTCCATGTATAGGTTGCACCTGCAATTTGCCCTACGCGGTATAATTCTGATCCATTCTTACACGGATCTTCTTTACCGGTAATCACCGGGTCTGCCGGCAATGGCTTCACAATCAGATTTACCTGCACAACATTGACGCAACCGGTGTGTATATTTTCAACACGCGCGAAATATATAGTGTTCGCTGTAATGTCTATATCTCCCGGACTGGCCAGCGGGTTAACCGCACCTTCGGCATCCAATTGCGAACTATACCAGGTAATGGTACGATCGGCTGCCGGTAATGCGGTGATCTCGTCTCCTACCGAAGCGAGTGTAAGATCGATGTCATCCACACGACCCGTTCCTGCCGGAGCCTCTTCACAGAAGTAAAAACTTTTCGCCATTACCACAGGCTTCGGATTTACCGTGAAGTTTACTTCCTGCAGTGTATGGCAATTCAGCGGAGCCGTGGTTATATCTATTACCCGTACAAAGAGTTTATCGCCATCGTGAACATCCACTGTTGTTATCGGGTTGATATCGTTTACCTGGTCAAATGCATTCGCATACCACTTCACTGTTCGGTCGGCAGGGGCAGCGGCACCTATAATCGCTGCATCATATACAGAGAGCGTAACATTTGTAGCGGTTAATGTACCGGCTACAGTTTCACAAAGATCACTTGGTGCAGGATCGTTCGCTTCCGGCAATGGATTTACCGTAACGATTACATCATTGGTTGTAGCGGCACAAGAACCATTGGGTGGTGTTGCGAGACTCCCCATGGCGCTATATACAGTCCATGTAAACGTTGTTGTGGCCGTGAGACCTGTAACCGTTGTTGTCTCATCATTTATATCTGCAACACCTGCTGCGGGAGACCATATACCTATACCGCCATTGTTAACAGCAACTGCATTCAGGTTAGCAACATCTCCTTCACATATAGCAAAGTCAGCACCAGCGTTGGCGTCTGCAGGTTTGCGATCGAAAGTAATGGTAAGATTAGTAGGACTGTTTACGTTTCCGCAGGGGCCAGCACCATCCGGGTCAAGGGCTACAAAACGAAGCTGTACCGATCCAGCAGTAAAGTCCGCAACGGAAGGCCTATACGCGTCATCAGTATTTGCAGCTGGCAATGCCGCTCCTGGGCTTGCATTGTTGCTGGTAAATGTACCGGTACCGCTCACTACGTCCCAGCGGCCTTGCGTAGCACCACCGCCCACGGCAGCACCTGTCAAGGCAATTGGAGTTAATGTAGTCTGATCAACGCAGGATATAAAGTCGGCAGGCACAGATGCAGAACCCGGTTCGTTAAAGGTAATTACAACGTCATCCGTTCGTGGTGTACAGTTTCCACTGACAACTGTCCAGCGATAGGTATAGCTTCCATATGCTGCAGGGGAAGTATCGATCAGCGCTATATTGGTGGCAGCCTGCTCGTCATTATCAAAAGATGTATTGCCTGCAATAGGGCCCGCAATTTGTGTCCATCTACCAGTTCCTATAGCTGGTGCTACAGCGTTGAGTGAGCCGTTCGTTCCGCAGAAGGCATTGTCAGTGCCTGCATTTTGTACACCCGGGTCAGTACCAAACTCAACATTCAATTCTGCAAAGCTTACGCAGGAACCGCTTGTTACCGTCCAGCGCAAGGTATATATACCGTATACATCTCCTGTGAAGATTGAACTACCGCTCGCTGCATTTGAAAAATTTGCTGATGATGCAGATGAACCTGCAGGTCGTGAGGTTACCGTCCATGCTCCGGTTCCGGGTGCAGGATTACTTCCTCCCAATGCCGTTGATGTTAACATAGCCTGACAGAACGATTGATCTGCGCCAACGCTTGCCGCTGTGGGATTCGGAAAAACGTCAACTGTCTCAATTGAGCTTACAGCTTCCGAACATACACCATTGGCAACTACCGCACGGAATCTATAGTTACCGGCCGGTAATATACCAGGTGTTATAGAGTTGCCAGTGCCTAAAGATGCATTGGGTAAAAATGGTCCGTTGTTAAAAGATACTTCCCAGCGTTGAACTGTGCCGAGCTCTCCGGTTAAGTTAATGGTTCCTACACCGGTAGTCTCGCAGACATCCGGTGTTGTTGAAAGCGTACCTCCAACACTCGGTGCAAAGATTTGTACACTTAAATTTCTAATCGGAGAAGTACAGGTCCCATCAGTATATCTTCTGGTAACGCGTATATTTCTTGTTACAAAAGCTGCCCCGGCAAAGTTTACACCGGAGAAGTTAAAAGTAGCGCTGTTAGCGGTTGAAGTAAACGTTACTCCTCCGCCACCGGTTACCGTCCATACGTATTGCGTAGCTCCGCCAATTACTTCCGTAGCAGGAGCCGGCAACGTTAAAGTCATAGTAGCATCGTTGCATATTTGATTAGTATACCCACTCGGTATAGGGACGATTGGCAAATTTTCCCGTATCGTCAACGTAACGGGTATACGCGGACTTTCGCAGGATACTCCATCGGCATTGTTAACTGCATAGTAGCTGGCCCACACTCTATATGTACCCGCTACTGCATTGTTTACACCGATAGCCGATGCGGGTAGGGTTGCCGTTGTGCGACCTGGAATTACTGCCCCCGGTACACCTGCATTATCCTGAAACCAGGTAACAACAGCGCCTGGAAAAGCACCAAGTATAGTAATTGAAAAATCCGGAAGAGGACTTACTCCGTTACAAACTAAATTATTGTTAGCAGTAGGTGCCGGTGGTTGATCAACCACTCTGATTCTCGCAGTTTCTGTTACCGGAGTTCCCGGAAATGGATTACAGGTATTCCAGTACTCCATTGTGATCTCGAACTCCTGTCCTACCTGTGCATCTGCCGGAATTGTTATAGGCAACGTAACGGTTGGTGTAAGCGGAGCAATCGATGGATTATCCGTAACAACGGCTCCCTGAAAAGGATATGCCTGAACGGTACCATTCACTTCAACACCTGTTGCTGATGTAACCGTGTTTACTGTTCCGTATGTAAAACGTCTCCAGCGTTGTGCCTGGTTAATCGGGTTGGGCAATGTATACTCTGGGGGTACACAGTTTAATATACTTCGGTCGGTGAATGTGACAGTCGTTTCGGTTCCCCGGCAAACGAGATATGTATTTACGTTGGTTGTTGTTTCTTCGAGTCTCAGTTCACCAGAATTCTCATCATCAACATTCCATCGTGTGAATTTTGGTGATGAACCAAAGTTGGGAGTACACAGCACACCATTGACAAGAAGCGCAACACGTGGTATATATTCGCATTGAACATCATTACCGGTTGTCGGAAAATAGTGTTTAAGATTTACAACTTGCCATGTATTAGGTCCGGTCTTCGTTGCTGGTACAACTTGAGGTGCTGTCCCGTCATCCCAGTCAACCGTAAACGATACTACATCGCCATCGACCACGTTACCAGCGGTGATCATCAGTTCGGCACCTGTGCCGGGACCCCCCAACGCATCTACATTGGCGCAGAGTATACCAGCGCTGGTACTTACTGCACCTCCGTTTATACTATTACCACCGACACCAAAACATCCCTGTGCGTTTACAGAGTTTGAATAGGTAGCAAGTAGTAGCGTAAAAAACAATAATAACAGAATACCTCTTACCGGGTAAAGAAAATTCATCTCGATAGAAATCAGTTAGGTTTTAAGCCCGAAATTAAACATTAAAGCAGTCCTGCCAAAGAATTACTACCACGATAAGGGGAGCATATTCTTTTGTTTAATTAATGATTATTGAGGTAATGTAACCTTTACGGAGACTTTTTTAAACGATATTATCAATAAGGGAACGTCTCTGTGAATCGACACAACGGAGTAGCTATACTAAGAAAAAATTTTCGAGACATGAGACACCTAAAAACAAAAGCCCTTCATATGCATGAAGGGCTTTCAATTAGGTATAGGTCGGGTTAGGTAAAAAAATCAATCCCATTTAAGTTCTGTATCCAACGTTGAAGGCTTCGAAGAAGCTTCTGCGGGTTCCTCAGTTTCGTGCATGTGATCGAATTGACTGAAGTCCACGGTTGGCATCAGTTCATTCTTCACATGGTTCACTGTGTTAGTCAGAGCTTCCAGGAATTTGTTAAAGTCTTCTTTGTACAAAAAGATCTTGTGCTTCTCGTAGGAGAAACCATCTTCTTTAAAGCGTTTCTTACTCTCCGTTATCGTGAGATAGTAATCATTCGAGCGAGTCGATTTCACATCAAAGAAATACGTCCTCTTACCGGCCTTTACTTTCGCTGAGTAAATTTCGTCTCTGCCGTTTTGCTTGTTCTCTTCCACAATCCTTCAGTTTTTAGGGTTAGGTTCAAGTTTGGTTCCAACTAAGTTAGTACTTTGGTCATTCATTCCAAACTAACCAAATACTATTTCGTTAACGATTTCGGTTTATAGTGTTAATAAAGCTTTACTATCTCCAAATAATCAACAATATTCGGCTTTTCCAAATACGTGAAGGCAGACCTTAATCAAATTAACCCAAACAGCAGCCTCGAGCTTCTCGCGCATCAGCTTGTGGAAGGCTTTATTACCGGCCTCCATAAGTCACCATATCACGGTTTTTCAGTTGAATTCGCAGAACACAGGCTCTATAATGAAGGGGAAAGTACGCGGCATATCGACTGGAAAGTATATGCGCGTACCGATCGGTTATTTACAAAAAGATATGAAGAGGAGACGAACCTGCGATGCCTGATTGCCCTGGATGTATCCGCTTCGATGTTTTATCCGGCTGACTCCAAGGCAAAAATCAGGTTCAGTAAATATGCGGCTGCAGCGTTGTCGTATTTGTTGAATCGCCAGCGCGATGCCGTTGGATTATGTTTGTTCTCGGATACCATTCATGAACTCACGCCTGTAAAATCATCACCAACACATCTCGACAAGTTACTGCGCTTGCTAAATGACCTCGAAGAACGAAAGCCTGCACAAACTAAAACACATGTAGCAAAGGTTCTTCACGAGATTGCTGAGAAAATACATAAGCGCTCATTGGTAATTATATTCAGCGATATGTTCGACTCGGAAGAAAGTACGGATGACCTCTTTAAAGCATTGCAGCACTTAAAGCATAACAAGCACGGGGTCATTGTATTTCATGTGATGGATAATCAGACAGAATTACTCTTCAATTTTGAAGATCGTCCGATGGAGTTCATTGATCTTGAAACGGGTGATCGTCTCAAACTAAATCCTGCTGATATCAAACAATCTTATAGACAGGAAGCTGATCAATTTCACAAGGCATTGAAGATGCGCTGCAATCAATACAAAATAGATTTCATTGAAGCCGATGTTCAAAGTGACTTCAACGGAGTTCTTCAGACGTATCTGATCAAGCGAGCAAAGATGAGATGAGTGCTGGTCGTTACAGGTTATCCGTTAATCGTTATCAGAATAAATATGCATTCATTTCTAATAACGATTAACGTGTAACGTATAAACTTCTGAACGAGTAGTTAAGCAGCAACTTCCTGATGAAGCCAGGCTTTCTTAGCAAGAAGTTCTTCTTTTGTTTCTACGTAATCAGGATCAGGTACACAGCAATCCACCGGACATACTGCCGCACACTGAGGTTCTTCATGGAAACCTGTACACTCCGTACACTTTCCAGGAACGATATAATAAAATTCATTGGACACAGGAGTCTGTGAGTCCTTAGCATCTACTGCTGAACCGTCTTCCAATTCTACTTTTTCTAATTTAGTGCCCCCGGCCCAATTCCACTCGCGGCCGCCTTCGTAGATCGCCGTGTTGGGGCATTCCGGTTCGCATGCACCGCAGTTGATGCACTCGTCCGTAATAATTATTGCCATGCTTTATCTAATTTTGGTCCGTTTACCAATACAAAAATAATCTAAACATCCATAAAACGGACACGTCTCCATAAAAGTTTACAGCTGATGAACGCACATGTAAGAATAAATGCTTTTAGTTTATTAGGACAAACATTAAAAAACATAAATGACGATGAGTTTCAAACGTTAGCTGAGCAGGCAGCGCGTGAAAACCCGTGGTTTACCAAAGAGAACGTTCGTATGGCAATGGACGGTATCATCCAATTACTGCAGAAAGAAAGATTGGAGCAGTGGGTGTCTTCATACAGTCTGCGTGATCAATCTAAGAAAATTGCGCTGGTTCTCGCCGGGAATATACCACTTGTTGGGTTTCATGATTTGCTTTCGGTACTGATCAGCGGAAACAACGCGCTCATAAAACCAAGCTCCAAAGACTCCGTGTTGCTGAAATATATTCTTCAGAAGCTGTACGACATTGAGGCTGCCTTCCGAGACAAGGTTGAATTTGCAGAGCAGCTTAAAAACTTTGATGCCGTGATTGCTACAGGCAGTGATAACTCAGCGCGTTACTTTGACTATTACTTCGGCAAATATCCCAACATCATTCGCAAGAACAGAACATCGGTGGCTATACTTCGCGGAAATGAAAGTGAAGATGACCTGGCAGCGTTGGCTATAGATGTATTCAGCTACTTCGGATTAGGCTGCCGGAATATATCCAAGCTTCTTGTACCTGCGGGGTATACATTCGATAAACTATTTTCAACGTGGGAGGTATACCAGCCGATCATTCATCATCATAAATACTGCAACAATTATGATTACCAGAAATCCATCATGCTGGTAAATCAAATCCCTTTTCTGGATAACGGTTTTGTGATGCTTCATGAGACTACGAAGATGGTCTCTCCTATTTCCGTAGTATACTATGAACAGTATAAAGATGAAGCTGACCTGTCTAATAAATTAACAGAAGCCGAAGACAAGATTCAGTGTATAGTGGGTAACGGAACTCGTGCTGCTATTCCATTCGGCAAAGCACAGTATCCTGAGTTATGGGACTATGCTGATGGTGTGGATACGCTGAAGTTCCTCACGAATCTATAATAGACAGTTCAGAGTATATATCCAGAATTTACAATCTCCACCAAAAGAAAACACCGGGCTATTCGCCCGGTGTTTCTGTTTTTAATTATACACGCTATGTTTACTAAGGCTTCGCACCACGAAGTACTTCAACCCAACCGGTTATAGCTGATCCATCGGCTATCTTGAGGCGGTAGAAGTATATACCATCCGATACTCCCTCACCTGTCCAGTTATTCTGGTAGCTGTTTGTTGAGTATACCTGTTTACCCCAACGATCGGTGATGACAAGCTTCGCGTCTGCATCCGGTAAATTACGAATGAAGAACACATCGTTTGAACCATCTTCGTTTGGAGTAAAGATGTTTGGTATATAGATGTCTGTATCCAGCGGCACGCGCCCTACAACTTCAATCACGCATCCAATCGAATCGCGTACCTGAACATTGTAACGACCTGCCGGAATGTTGCTATAGTTTTTCTCGTACTGCAGATTGTTGTTGAGCAATACTTCATCCCAATCGGTCTCGAATGCCTGACCTGCTACCGAAGCGGAATCAAGTTCTATACGAACTTCGTACGGCACCTGACCGCCGGTGAATCGGGTCACTTGCATTTTACCCGTGAGTATATCCGGATACGATTCGCTTGTA
>CBIHOZ010000128.1:0-20741 GCA_966211525.1 uncultured Chitinophaga sp.
CTTACTTCTTACTTCTTACTTCTTACTTCTTACTTCTTACTTCTTACTTCTTAATCACCCTGAACGTTATATTCACCCTCACTCCTATTTCTTTTGCGCGCTTGGGCAGGCTGTGTTCCCAGTGGTGTTGGGTATTGCCTTGCATGAGCAAGAGGCTTCCGTGTGTGAGTTCGAGTGATCGCTTCAGATTTTTATCAGTATAGTGGCGAAACTGAAATGTGCGTGTAGCGCCAAAGCTTACGGAACCTATCACAGGGTCTATACCGAGCTCCTTCTCGTTGTCGCGATGCCAGCCCATGCTGTCGTGTTGGTGTCGATAAAGATTCAGCAATGCGCTGTTGAAGATTACCGGACTGACGGTCTTGATGCGTTGTTTAATTTTCAATAATGCCGGTGACCATTCATGCGGTTGCATCGTGATGCCTGAATACGAATATACTTTACCGGGATCTCCGTACCAGGCAGTCAGGCGTGGCTGCATTACCGTGCGTCCGTAGAGGGTGATGGGCTCTTGCTTCCACGCGATCTCACGCTGCAGTTCATCGAGGTATAGATCGCTCTCCTCCTTCGTGAATACATGTGGAAAGAAGAATACTTCTCCATCTTTCGGTAAGATATTGTTTTGTACTGGCTCCATACATCTATATATGACACTGCAAGATGATTATTGATTTTTTCAGTGAGAAACCGATTCTTGCTATATCGCGTGTATCCAACAAAAAATAACACGACCCCGGCTTTTAACCAGGGTCGTTTTCAGGTTGTTCTTGAAGTATATATTTATGCTACAACTTCTGTTTTACCTGTTTTTTCTTTCTTGCTTTTTTTGCCTTTGCTCTTCGCGTTGCTTTCAACTCCCTTTTCAGCTTTCTTTTTCTTTTTTTCTTCGCGCTTCAGGATGTCGGCATAGACAGAAGCAAGTTTTTTAGAGTTACGGTGTAGCAACTTCTTTACTTTCTTACCAGCCTCCGGTAACTCCAGGCCACTGATAGCCTCTCGCAGTGAATCATTGATGAGGCCTTGCAAAGCCTTTTTAGATGTCTTTGTCTTGTCCATAAAATATCTGTTGATGCACTAAATTAACCATGTATTATCAAAGTATTATTCAGTTAACAAAAACTTAATATTGATGCTAAAAAGCTGCGAATATGCTCTAAAAAAGGGCCTTTTTTCATCACGATGTTTTCTCAATGTATAAATACAGACCTATACATTATTCATAACGAAGCGAATTTACCGGGTTCGCAGCAGCGGCTTTTATGGACTGGTAACTTACGGTGAGCCATGCTATAACTATAGCAATAACACCGCTTCCTATAAATACCAACGGATCGATGTCTATCCTATATTCAAAACCTTTCAGCCAGCTGTCAACAATAAACCATGCGGCTACTGCAGCCGGTACAAAAGCGATCAGCACAAGCTTGGTAAATTCCCGCGACAACAGGACAACGAGTCCTATAGGCGATGCGCCCAGCGCTTTGCGGATACCTATCTCTTTGGTGCGCTGCTCAGCGGTAAAGGCTGCGAGTGCAAATAAACCGAGACATGCTATAAATATAGCGAGTCCGGAAAACACACTGAACACCTGGCCCATGCGTTGCTCCACACGGAACAGTTCATCAAAGTTCTCATCCAGGAAGTTATAGTCGAATGGCTCGTTTGGTGCCTGACTCTTCCACAACTTTTCTATTGACGTCAATGCGTTCTTCGAATTACCTTCATAACGAACCATCAACTGGTTTGCATTCCTGGTAAGCATTATCGCCAGCGGACGCACTTTAAACTTCAAGGATTCAAAATTGAAATCTTTATATATACCAATCACTTTGTAGCGCAGCGGTGTACCGCTGTCGTTATAAAGTATTTCCTCTTGTAACGGATTGTTAAAGCCGAACTCCTTTACAGCAGCTTCATTCAATATAATGGCAGATGAATCAGAAGGAAAATCCTTCGAGAAGAAGCGTCCTTCTTTCAACTCGAACTTCAGGACGTCCATGTGATCGTAATCGGCATAGTACAATCCCATAATATGATCCTGCTCCGAACCTGCCGACTTAAATACAGTTGTATTATTTACACCGGGGAAATTGTTGTTGGTATAGCTTGATTTTACAATGCCAGTCAGATCATCCAGGGAGTTCTTGAAAGCATCGCGATTCGTGCCCAGGCGTGACGTATTGCGTATAACCAGTACGTTGTGCTTGTCGATACCCATATTCCGCTCTTGCATAAAGGTGATCTGCTGATATACTACGGTTGTAAAAATGATCAGGAATATAGACAGCGCAAACTGGCAAACCACCAGCGTACTGCGCACGCCTCCACTCTTCATACCTGCCCGAACTTTACCTTTCAATACTTCTACCGCATTAAAGGATGTGAGATAAAATGCCGGGTAACTGCCCGCGATCAGTCCTACAAACAATACCAGCAGAATAACGCCTACTATAAATGCCGGAGTGAGGAATATACCCATGTCCAGTTGCTTACCGGCCAGTGTATTAAAGAACGGCAGCAGGAAGTAGCAGGTAGCTAATGCAAGTATTACTGTAATGAGGCTATAGATCATAGACTCGGCCAAGAACTGTCCTATCATTTGCCCGCGCAGCGAACCCAATGTTTTACGCAAACCAACTTCTTTGGCTCTGCCGGCCGAACGTGCCGTAGAGAGATTCATGAAATTGATACAGGCGATGATAATGATAAATATACCTATACCGGCAAAGAAATATACATACGTGATGTTACCGGGAGGTTCAATAGTATGTTGTGCCTTTGAGCGCAAATGTATATCTGTAACTTTCTCTGCGAAATAGCCATAGGCACCGCCCTGGTCTTTCATATTCTTCAACGAAACGCCCATGAATCGCTCGATCTCAGGGCCTACATATTTTACTACCAGGTTATCAAACTTCTTCACAGCATCTTCCAGTTTTGCATTCTTGTTCAGAATGAAATAGGTATACATACCGTTGTTAAGCCATATGGTTCTTTTTAAATGTTCAGCAGAACTTGCCGAGATCAATGCAGTAAAAATTACGTGCGAGTTGGTCGGTGCATCCGCTGCTATACCGGTAACTTTATACGTAGCACTGTCATTACCAACCGTAACCAGTTTGCCAATGGCTGATTCGTTACCGAAATATTTCCTGGCCAGACCGGTAGTAAATACAATAGAGTTCGGTTCTTTCAACGCGGTTTTCGCATCGCCTTCCAATAGATTAAAGTCGAAGAACTGAAAGAAGTTGGAGTCTGCATAAAAGATCTTTTCTTCTGTAAAAGCTTTCTCACCATATTTGATGGCTGCCAATCCGTAACCATCCAGTCGCGTAGACTCTTCTATTTCCGGAATATCTGCTACCAGTGCTGCCGACATTGGCGGACACGTTGTTGAAGTATATATCTCCTGCCCGGCAATTTTTCCGTGCAAACCAACCTGGTACATACGGTCTGCCTTGGTATGAAACTTATCAAAGCTCAATTCATCTGACACATACAGGATAATAAGCAAACAGGCTGTTACCCCGATGGTCATTCCCAGGATGTTAATGAATGAAAAGAACTTGTGCTTCAGAATATTCCGAAACGCTACCTTGAAATAGTTTTTTAGCATAGAGATATAGTTAGCGGCTTAGTGATTTTGTATGTGACGCTTTTATAGCGATGGAGGTTACAGTGTGTTAAGATAAGTATCGAAGTAATTTAAGTATGGAAGTTCGAAAGTAAAATTAGTCCGGAAGTAAAATTAGTCCGGAAGTCCGAAAGCCGTGCAAAAGGAACCTGCTTCGCGGCATTCAGGCTTCCGTCTTCCCGTCTTTCAGACTCCCCGACTTTCGGACTTTTCGGACTTTCGGACTTCCGGACTTTCGGACTCCCCCTCTCCTCACTCATCCCTCAACGTATTCACCGGGTTCATTGAGGCGGCACTGAAAACTTTATATCCGATGGTAACAGCAGAGATTACAAACATCACCACTACCGAAACGATAAACGTGATCGTGGTTGTGCTTTGATAGTAATCCCAAATACTGCCCATTAATAAATCTACCAGGAAATATCCCAGAACGCAACCCAATACAGAAGAGATCAACAGGATAATAACAAACTCTGTGTTGATGATCCGGGTAATGTTAACGATCGATGCACCCAATACTTTTCGCACGCCAATCTCTTTCATCTTCTTGATTATATTCAGTGATACCAGTGTAAACAATCCCGTTACCGACAAGATCATCGCGACTATACCGAGGAACACAAACATCTTTACTATATTATCATTTACCGTAAACGCTTCTTTCATCTCTTCATACAGATAGCGGCCATTGTAAAGTCTGTTCGGAAAAACCTGCTTCCATTCTTTCTCCATAAAGGCATTCACAGCCGTTAACTTCTCAAGCGGTGCATTGACAATAACATGGGTATATTGCTCCGGACTGGTATATCGTATCATCATCGGTTCCATTTGCGCCCACAGCCCTACGGTATATACATCTTTCACTACACCTACTACATACAGTTTTAACGTATCGTGCCAGAGTATTTCTTTGCCAAGCGGTTTCTCCCACTTGAATATATCGGCCATTTTCTGGGTAATAATTACCGATTCCTTACGATCCGTCTCAGAATCTTTCTGGAAGTCGCGGCCTTCAGTCAGCGTTAGTCCCATTGTCTTCAGGTAATCATCGCCTACATCAATGATATCGACTTCAAACTGTTTTGACTCATACTTCACAGGGTCTCTGTAGCGCTGCGAAAATATACTGTGTTTCGACCCGGCAACCGAGAGTATATCTTTATTCTGCACCAATGCATTTTTGTAAGTTTCATATTCATTTCCATTTTCAACATACGCTATAATGACACTTTCTTCATTAAAGCCAAGGTCAAATTCGCGTTGGTATTTGGAGTTCTGATAGAATGCAATCGAACATACAATCGCCAGCAGCGATATAGCATATTGCAAACAAAGAAGTACACGTGTAAACAGGTTAGTACCCCCGAGCTTCAGTTTACCTTTTAATATACCTACCGGCTCAAAACTGCTGATGTAAAACGCAGGGTAACTACCCGCAATCAATCCGGTAAAGACCAGCACTCCAATGATGAAAAATAGAAATCCCGGATTATCGATATAGTGTGAGGTCAGCTGCATTTCTTCCCACAGCATGTTCCAGGCATTCAGCAGCAATTCTCCGAGAAATAGTCCTATGATGAGCGATAAAAAACAAACAAACATTGTCTCCCCTATAAACTGGAAGATCAACTGACTGCGCATGCTACCCATCACTTTACGTATGCCGATCTCCTTCAATCTTCGGGAAGATATAGCGATAGAAGTATTGGTCATGTTAAAACATGCAATCAATAAAATCAATACAGCCATAATGGTAGGTGCATTTACGGCAGCACGTGAGTTGGCATCCCATGTCTCATTCCAGGTATCGTTTATTTCATCGCGCTGCGCCATTCCTACGAATGGATCCAGTATATATTCTTTTACCTGAAAGTCTTCGCGTACTTTATTGTTGTTCTCACGATATGGTTGCAACTGCTTGTGTATAGTACTTAACCGCGCTGGATTAGGAATCATAACAAACATCGTTGTCCATGTTTTCCAGTCTGTTTCCTTTACATCTTTTGCATCATCAAAAAAGTTATCGAAGTGCATATAGGCCTGAAATCGGAAGCTGGAGCTTTGGGGTTGTTTTTTAAAAACACCGCCCACAGTAAATTCTTTTAACTCGGTGCCTAATACTTGTGTGAGTTGCTTACCTACAACATCAGTGCTGCCAAAGAGTCGCCTGGCCTGTTCATCACTTAAAAATACTTTTGATTTATCCTTCAGATCAGCCGGTTGTCCATGAATAAATTCGAATGTAAACATCTCGAAGAAATCCGGATCAACATACGCTATACCTCCGGGGAACAGGTTGTCTTCCACCTTGAAATTAGACCACGAGCGGTTTAGTCTTGTTACCTTTTCAGCATCCGGTATATTTTGCCGAACGGTTGGTCCCATGGGCAGCGAGGTATATCCATAGAGTCGTTCGGTGCCTTCAAATTCACGCACCTGACTAACGCGGTATATTTTATCAGCGTGAACGTGGTGGGTATTAAATATAGTATCAAACTCCCAGTTGAAGTATGCTACAATACAACAGCCAATACCAATGGCCAGACCGAATACATTAATAAGGATGAAGAGTTTGTTCTTCATCATGCTACGCAAAGTGATGAGGAGATAGTTTTTAATCATGGGGTTAAGGGTCGAATTGGTTATAAGACTACCATCCCTGATGAGAGGTTGCATGCATCGGCCAATAAATATGCCATCGCGCAAAAGCGCATCTATAGCTTGTTTTCGGACGGTATATATTCGGAACTGTACAACCCTATGTTCAGTTTCGAGCAATAAAAAAAGCCCGGCTGGTTTGGCCGGGCTATATACTTATAAGGAGTATCGCCAGTGTTTGACCGCCACGATCAACCGGCTGCTACTTTCTGTACGGTTTAAAGGGTATAGCAAGAAGCGGTATACCTTGGGACTAAATATGGAAATGTTCCTTGATGTTCTCTGTTACAACTTTACCATCGAAGAGGTTAACAATGCGATGTGCATAGTTTGCATCGTATGGTGAGTGAGTCACCATTACAATGGTTGTTCCTTCTTCGTTCAATTGAGACAGGAGCTTCATTACTTCTTCACCGTTGGCAGAGTCCAGGTTACCGGTAGGTTCATCGGCCAGTATCACTTTTGGTTTTGCTACGATGGCACGCGATATAGCTACACGCTGCTGCTGACCACCGGAGAGTTGCTGCGGGAAGTGATTTCTGCGGTGCATGATGTTCATGCGCTCGAGCACTTCTTCTACGCGCTGCTTACGCTCTGCTGCAGGCACTTTCATATACAACAGTGGCAACTCTACATTTTCGAATACAGTAAGTTCGTCAATAAGGTTAAAGCTCTGGAACACGAAACCGATAGAGCCTTTACGCAGTTGTGCGCGCTGACGTTCAGAGTATTTAGCTACTTCGTGTTCACCAAAATAATACTCACCGCCACTCGGGTTGTCCAGCAAACCCAGGATGTTTAGCAACGTTGATTTTCCGCAACCAGACGGGCCCATGATGGCCACAAACTCTCCCTCTTTGATTTCGAGGTTGATGTTGTTTAACGCTGTTGTTTCTACTTCTTCTGTCGTGTAGACTTTTTCAAGATTTTTAAGTTTGATCATGGCAGGTTTATTTTATTGTGGTTATGATGTTCGGTTTATCAATTAAGTTTTATAGTCAGTAATAGTACTTCTATTTTAAACAAAAGTTACAATTAGTCCAGCAACAATACCTCGCTGTCGCCAAAGTTTTCGTATGAGGATGTAATAACTTTGTCACCCGGCTGCAAGCCTTCCAGCACTTCAAAGTGCTCGGTATTCTTTCTGCCCAGTTTTATATCTCTGCGCACCGCACGGTTCTCGCTGTCCATTACGAATACCCAGTTACCACCGGTATCTTTATAGAATCCGCCCACCGGCAACAACAACTCTTCTGAAGACTGTCCCAACTCAATACGTAATCTTAGTGACTGACCTCTGCGAATACCAGAAGGTGTTTCACCAACAAAGTTCATGTCTACAAAGAATCTTCCGTTCTCAATAGTAGGATATATATACATGATCTCCAGTTTATAGTCCTTATTGTTAAACGTTGTTGTAGCATGTAATCCTGTCGTGATACGTGGCAAGTATAGTTCATCTATAGGTACACGCACTTTATAACTTCCTACGATATCCACCTGTCCTAAACGCTGTCCAGGTGTTACACTCTGTCCAACATCCAGCTGCGGACGAGACAACTGTCCATCGATCGGAGCGCGGATCACCAGGTTGTCCAGGATTCTTCCTACACCATCAAGGTTCTGGCTCATGCGGCTTTCCAGGTGGTTAATGTTACGAAGCTGACGTATACGGTCGATCGAATCAATTCGATACGCCTCATACGTAATCTTCCAACGCTCCAGGTTATAGTTATAGTCTGCCTCTGTTTTTTCAAAAGTCTGCTTGGAGATCAGTTTCTTCTCGTACAAAGTTTTTTCGCGTTTATACTGCGGCTCCAAAGTCGCTAACAGACTTTGAATAAGAGCCAGTGTTTGCCGCTGCTGCAAGTCGTTCTGCGTAATAGCCAAACGTGTATCGCGGTTACGGTTTATACTTTCGCTCAACTGCGCTTCCTGACTTAAGACATCCAATTCGCGGTTAAGGTTGCTTAATTCTAAAATTATATCTCCTTCTTTCAGCATAGCACCACTTTCGGCCACTACGCGTTTTATTTTTCCTCCTTCAATGGCATCGAGATATACCGTGCGACTTGGCTCAACAGTACCGGTCTGTGGTATAAATTCCTGGAATACACCGCGGCCAACCGTTGAGATCGTGATCTTGTCTTTCTCGATCTTTAGTTTTTGTCGTCTGTCAGCGAAGATGAGCTGATACGCAACAAAAATTACTAACACGGAAATTCCACCATAGGTGGCAAGACGTTTTATCGTCCACTTTTTCTTCTTAATCTGTTTGTCCATTCGTATTGAGTTATAAGTCGCCCGCTATATTTATTCGATAATCGTGTCACCCGATTACGTTCGTCTATACACTGGCGGACAATGGCCGTAAGCCAACAAGTGTGCCAAGCGCCAGAATGCGAAATTGACCTGAATTCAACATTATTACAGCACACTTCTCGTTCACATGTGAACGTGTGTGTCCGGATGCGAACGGACATTTTCCATTGAAAATTGCTCAGAAACGTGTTTTTCACAGTTTTTAACGGTGTAACGGTTTCGGTACACGCTTTGCCCGCTAGCGGACGGATGGCTTACGTGTTTACGTGTGTATGTTGGTAAGTGTGTATGTTGAAAGTGCGTGTAGGCAGTGCGTAGTGTGAGGGGGTATATATATACTTTGACCTTAATTTTTAAACCCTATAGATAATGTCTGAGACCAAGCAAGGTAAGATTCTGATCGTTGACGATAATGAAGATCTTTTAAAAGCCGCGAAGATGCACCTGAAGCGACATTTTGCCCAGGTTGATATTGAAAAAAATCCCGAAGCTATACCTGCCCTGATGGGTAATGAGGATTACGATGTGATACTGCTCGACATGAACTTCACGAAAGATGTGAGCAGCGGCAGCGAAGGATATTACTGGCTTGAACGTATCCTGCAGATCGATCCATCATCTGTTGTTGTATTGATCACCGCATACGGTGATATACAGATGGCGGTGAAAGCTATAAAAGCAGGTGCCACTGATTTTGTACTGAAGCCGTGGGAGAATGAAAAATTACTGGCTACACTATATTCTGCGATGCGGCTTCGGGAGTCGCGCGATGTAATTGAAAATCTCAAGATCAAAAATCACGAGATCAACCAGGCACTGAATAACCGGTTCAGCGAGATTATCGGACAAAGTGCTGCTATGCAAAAGATTTTTCAGACTATAGATCGTGTTGCCCGTACAGACGCGAATGTTTTGATTCTCGGGGAGAATGGTACGGGTAAAGAACTTATAGCACGCGCCATTCATAAAAACTCTTCGCGACAGAATGAAAACTTTGTAGGTGTTGATCTTGGCTCCATTACCGAAACACTTTTTGAAAGCGAACTCTTCGGTCATAAGAAAGGTGCGTTTACCGATGCGAAAGAAGATCGGGCAGGAAGATTTGAATTGTCCAACAACGGAACACTCTTCCTTGATGAGATCGGTAATTTATCCATGCCGCTACAGGCAAAACTTCTTACTGTATTGCAGAACAGAAAAGTTAGTCGAGTAGGTTCGAACAAAGAGACACCCATCAACATCCGTCTCATTTGTGCTACCAACATGCCGCTATACGAAATGGTAAAAGAGAATCGCTTCCGTCAGGATTTGCTGTATCGGATAAACACCATTGAGATCGAGATACCGGCCCTGCGAGAGCGCTTTGAAGATATACCTTTACTGGCTACGCACTTCCTGAAATACTATGCGCAGAAGTATGACAAGAGTGTAACGAAGATCAGTGAGGGTGCGATGACGCGTATGCACAAGCACCCGTGGCCTGGTAATATTCGCGAGCTGCAACATGCCATCGAGCGTGCCGTGATCCTGAGCAACAGCAGTGTATTGCAGCCGGAAGATTTCAATTTTACTCCTTCATCAGGAAAAGAAGACGGACAACTGAGTCTCGAACAATATAATCTTGAAGAAGTTGAAAAGCTGCTCATCCGCAAAGTGCTCAAGAAATATAACGGTAACATTACGCAGGCCGCTACAGAATTAGGATTAACACGATCGTCATTATACCGGAGACTTGAAAAGTACGGGCTTTAATTTGCATCGCGTTCAAAGTTTCATGTGGCGATAGTAGAAACGAACAAGTATTCTTTTAACTTGGAACTTTGAACAGGTAATTTTCGATCGTATTCAGTGAACTTCGGCTTTAAAGATTTTCGTACCCGCGTTATTCTGCGGGTGGTGATGTTGGGATTAACCATGGCGCTATTCATGTACATGGTTGTAAGACCGAACATGTTATTTGCTGCCATGCTCATGGGTACGATCATCGTATTACAGCTCATCGAGATTTTTCGTTTTGTCAGTCAGACGAACCGCAAGCTTACGCGCTTCCTTGAATCAGTAAAGTACTCTGATTTTATTTCCGGTTTTGCATCCGATAATAAACTCGGCAAAAGTTTCAAAGATCTGAATGAAGCATTCAACGAAGTGCTCGAAGCATTTCGAAAAGCGCGCTCTGAAAAAGAAGAACACGGCCAATACCTGAACACCGTTGTACAACAAGTTCGCACCGGTATACTTTCATTTGATATTGACGGCAATGTCCAATTGATCAACGCGAATGCGAAGCGATTCATGGGCATTACATCCATCAAGAACATCAATGAACTCATTGCTATCAATCCCAAACTATATCATTCTATCAACAGCGTAGAGCCGGGTAAGAGCGAACTATATAAAGGAAGCAACGAGCTATACCTTACTGTCCAATCAACAGAATTGCGTATTCGCGGAACCGATGTGAAGCTGATCACGTTGCAAAACATTCAACCTGAATTACAGAAGCAGGAACTTGAAGCGTGGCAAAACCTGACACGTGTATTGAGACATGAGATCATGAACTCCATTACTCCTATATCTTCGCTCACCTCTACCCTGCGCGAAATACTGGATCATGACATGGAGAAAATGGGCAATCATTATGAATTGAAGGAAGAGGGCGCAGAAGATCTTCGTGAAGGTTTAAGTACGATTGAAAACCGAAGCAAAGGACTGATCAAATTTATTGACGCCTATCGTGAATATACTTCACTCCCTAAACCGAAGCTCGCAACGGTACGGCTACAGAGTTTATTGGAACACGTAGCACAGTTGATGAAGACCGAACTGAAAAAGACAAATATCAACTTTCGTGTTGAGTGCAGTTCAGAATACCTCACGATACAAGCTGATCTTGAAATGATCGAACAGGTATTGATCAACCTGTTAAAGAATGCTATTGAAGCGCTGGGAGAAACCGAACAACCAACACTTGAACTCATTGGTCGCTACGATGGCACCGCAGTATTGATTGAAGTTATCGACAACGGACAAGGTATAATCAGGGAAGCGATCGATCACATCTTTGTTCCCTTCTATACTACCAAACGAACAGGCTCAGGTATTGGCCTGAGCCTGTCGCGGCAAATTATGCAAATGCATAATGGTTCTATTACGGTTGAATCAGAACCTGAAATACGAACTGTATTTACACTTCGGTTCTGATCCCTCCTGATCCCGATCGTTATCGGGACTGGATTACACTTTCTTAAATACAGCAGTAGCGTTGTGTCCGCCAAAGCCGAACGTGTTACTCATCGCTACATTTACATCCTTCTTTATACTAGAACCCAGTACTATATTTAGTCCCTGTGGCAATGTTGGATCAAGTTGTTGCGTATTGATCGTAGGAGGTATAATTCCATTCTCAATCGCTTTTATACTCACAATTGCTTCAATCGCACCGGCACCTCCCAGCAAGTGACCGGTTGCTGATTTCGTTGCACTGATGTGAAGCTTCTTTGCATGATCACCAAAGAACTTTGAGACAGCCTTCATTTCACTCTCATCTCCTACCGGAGTTGATGTAGCGTGTGGATTGAGATAGTCAACATCTTCAGGTTTCAGGTTGGCATCCTCCAACGCCCATTTCATACCAAGCATAGCACCGGCACCTTCGGGATGTGTAGCCGTTAAATGATACGCATCTGCAGACATACCTCCACCGGCAACTTCCGCATAGATGCGCGCACCTCTGCGTTTAGCATGCTCGTATTCTTCAAGTATCAATGCACCGGCACCTTCGCCCATCACAAATCCATCGCGATCTACATCAAACGGACGTGATGCTGCAGCAGGATTATCGTTGCGTGTCGACAATGCTTTCAATGCGCTGAAACCTCCTATACCGGCTTCGTTGATAGCAGCTTCTGATCCACCGGCCACTATAATTTCTGCTTTGCCCCACCGTATATAGTTCATCGCATCGATGATCGCGGTGTTGGATGTAGCACATGCTGATACCGTTGAGAAGTTCAATCCCATAAAACCATACTTCATCGAGATCCATCCGGATGCTATATCTACAATTACTTTCGGTATAAAGTATGGATTGATGCGTGGTGTACCATCTCCTTTCGCATACTCTATAATTTCCTGCTGGAAAGTATAGAAGCCTCCGTTACCGGAACCCCAGATAACACCTACACGTGTTTTATCTATAGCATTGAGATCAAGACCGGAATCTTTTATAGCCTGATCACTGCTCACCAGTGCATACTGGGCAAACGGATCAAGTTTTCTTACTTCTGATTTTTCAAAATAATTCAACGGGTCGTACCCTTTCAGTTCACATGCAAACTTGGTCTTGAATTTTGTGGTATCAAACCTCGTGATAAGTGCTGAACCACTCTTGGCGTTAATCAGGTTGTTCCAGAACTCGTCCACGGTATTACCCAGCGGTGATAAAGCTCCCAAGCCTGTAACGACTACTCTGCGTTGTTGCATACTTCTTTTATTTACTTATTTGATTAATTAAGTTCTTGCAATGACGAATGATGATCTTCATCGGTTCGTCTGATTTTTCCACGCGCGCAAACATAAGCGCTCCTTCTATAGAACAAAAGAGCGTGTAAGCTATTTCATTTGATTTAGTATCTTTTTTGAACTCACCTGCTTTTATACCTTTTTCGATCAGCGAGGCTATGAAGGATATAGTGTCCATCAATTCTTTCGTTACCACTTTACGCATGGAGGTACGATGATCATCTGCTTCAATAGCCATGTTCAGCATAGGACATCCACCGGGTATAGGAGGATCGAAAACATACTCAGCATAAAAATCAAATAGCGCGAACAACTGCTTCCGGAATGTATCAGCCTGTTCTACTTTTGCCTGCGCTACTTGTTTTACTTTTTTAATAGAATACTTGAATGCTTCCAATGCAATCTCATCTTTGTCCGCAAAATTTCCATAGATCGCTCCTTTTGTAAGTCCTGTTGTCTCAGTAAGATCCGACAATGAAGTTCCATCGAATCCCTTCTTATTAAACAGTGGAGCTGTTTTTTCGATAATCTGTTGCCGTGTGCGTTCGCCTTTGGTCATATCGGCTGTAAAAATATACCAATTGGTATATTTCTACAAGTATATATTTTTAGTAACTGATAATGAAGTTGTTAATGAAGGCTGGCGCGCCTTCGGCCAGGAGTAAAAAGACAGAAGTAAGGAGTAAGAAGTAGGGAGTAAGCCAGAAGTAAGGATGTATTTATCCCAACCGATGCTGCAGGTATAGCGGAGTATGGGTGCTAAAACGAACGAACGAGAAAGTAATCCTGCAGCCAGAGGCCTGTAGCCAGCATCCCATCTCGCGGCTCGCAGCTAACGACTCGCAGCTGAATAAAATATCCTATCCATTATGATCCACTTCTCGCCAACTCTCGCTACAGGCAACGGCTGCTGGTATTTCCACATGAGTTCTTCCCAGGCTTGTACCTTTGGATTCGTGCTGTCTGCTTTGGATTTCGCTTCGAATGAGAAGGTATCGTTTACTTCCATGATCATGAAGAGACGATTGCCCGCACGGTATATTTCCATGGATTCTATACCGGCATCGTGGATGCTCTTCAATATTTCGGGCCAGACTTTTTTATGATGATCCTCATACTCAGCTATGAGTTGAGGATCATCCTTTAAATCAAGTGCCAGGCAATAACGCTTCATCATTATTTGGCGTTATTCAATTTATAGCCATTCGCTCCGTAGAACAATACTACCAGGAATGATACAGCCGGAATAATCAGCGATTGCTGTATACCTATATTATCGGCAAATACACCCATTAACGGAGGCAGAACAGCTCCGCCTACAATCGACATGATAATAAGTGATGAACCAAGTTTAGTTGACTCACCAAGATTACGAACGCCTAAACCAAATATAGTCGGGAACATGATCGACATAAAGAAGTTGGTTGCCAGCAAGGCGTAAACAGCAATCTCACCATGAGCGAAAATTCCGATAACACACAGCAATGAAGTGATCGCTGCATATATAGTCAACAGCTTATGATCTTTTATATACGTCATGAAGAACGTTCCCAGGAACCGGCCCGACACGAACAACACAGTACCGGCAAGCATATAGTATTTGGAAGCAACTTCTTTACTCGTCTCCGGAATAAGTTCGGTAACGTAGTTAATGGTGATTCCCCAGATACCCACTTGTCCGCCTACATAGAAAAGCTGTGCTACTACTGCGAACATGAGGTGGCGTTCTTTAAATATAGCTTTGTCAAAACGAAGTGTAGACGTTTTGGAAGGTTCCGGCATTTTGGTAATGAAGAACAAAAACGCAGCGAACAATACTATACCGGCCAGCATTACATACGGCAGTATAACGGCATCCGCAGCTTGTTGCTTGGCTGCAAGCGTATCCATTGCTCCTTCGTTACCGGAGAATATAAAATGACCTGCTATCCACGGACCGAACACAAGTGCAGCACCGTTAAATGATTGAGACAAGTTGAGGCGTTGTACGGCAGTTTCTGGTTTCCCTAATATGGTTACATACGGATTTGCTGCTGTCTCCAGGAAAGCAAGTCCGCTGGCAATAACGTACAGCGCTACCAGGAAGAAACCGAACGTCATCAGCTTGGCTGCCGGTATAAATAACAATGCACCACCTGCGTAGAGTAACAATCCGAAGAGTATACCTTTTTTATAACTATACTTTTCCATGAATAAACCCGCTGGTATAGCAATGGTAAAGTAGCCTAAGTAAAATGCAGTCTCCACCAATAAAGCTTGCGCACGACTGATCTCAAACACCGGCTGAAAATGCGCGATGAGCGCAGAGTTCATAATGTTGGCAAGTCCCCAAAGGAAAAATAAACTTGTAACCAGTATAAATGGAATGAGATAGGAACGATTGGCGGTAACCGGCTCACTCGAGGTTATAGTTTCGGTGTTTACGATCGGCATGGTGTTGTTTTGGTTGTAGGTGACTATATAATTTTAGAAAGACGTCAGGACAAGGCCCGGTCAAGATGCACATAACCTCCGTCTACATAGATAAGTTGTCCTGTTGTATGACTTGATTTATCGGAGAGTAAAAACGCTACAGCATTTGCAATCTCTTCAGAAGTAGTCATGCGTTTGCCAAGCGGTATCTTTTCAGTAATGCGTTGTAAAGTTTCTTCAGGGTTCGGTAAAGTCTGCACCCATTTTTCATAGAGCGGAGTATAGCATTCGGCTACAATCACGGCATTTACACGTATCCCATACTTCAGCAGTTCAACCGCCCACTCGCGCGTTAATGCATTGCGACCACCGTTAGATGCTGCGTACGCAGATGTACCACCCTGCCCTGTCTCAGCCGTTTTGGAACCTATATTTACAATAGCTCCCTGTGATTTCTTCAATGCAGGCAATGCGTAATGCGCCATGAGGTAATAGTGTACCAGGTTTTTATGAAGCGATGCCATAAAGGCTTCATAACTTCCGTCTTCCAGGTTAACGCCATCATTTACTCCGGCATTGTTTACAAGGCCATCTATCCTTCCATATTTTTTTAACACAGCATCGACCGCATTTTTACTTTGCTGCGGATCGGTAAGCTCGGCTACTACCTGAAAACCTTTTCCTGAAATTTTATTGAGCGTGACTAAATTATCTGCTTCATTTCTTCCAACGATCACAGGCACAGCACCTTCTTTCGCCAATACTTCTACAATGCCTTCACCAATGCCCTTCGCACCACCTGTAACAATAACTACTTTGTCTTTGAGATTTAAATCCATGCCTAAAGATTATAAAACTTCCTGGCATTTTCACCCATCACGAGCGTCTTTTCATGCTCCGAAAATGTAGAAAGATACGTTTGAGCAATCGATAATTGTTGCTGATACGTGGCAGCCACGAGACACACGGGCCAATCCGATCCGTATAGAATTCGCTCCGCTCCAAATGCGCTAAACAACACATCCAGGTATGGTGTAAAATCATTTGCCTTCCAGTTCTTCCAGTCGGCTTCTGTTACCATACCCGATACTTTGCAGTGTATATTTTTGAATGCAGCCAGCGAAGCTATATCGCGTTTCCATGCTGCAATATCGCCGGTCCGAATGGATGGCTTGGCAAGATGATCTACTACGATCTTTACTTCGGGCAACTGTTGTACAAACTGAATTGCCTCTGGAAGCTGATGATGGTATAGCAACAGATCGTATGTAAAATTAAAATCAGCGAGCTTCTTTACACCCTGTATAAATTTGCGATCGCTCATAAAGCCTGCAGGTTCGCCCTGTATAATATGACGAAAACCTTTCAGCTTTTTATACTTTGAAAAATAAGTGAGTCGCTCTGAAAGATTATCGGCACGCAGATCGACCCAGCCAACAACACCTTTGATAAAATCATGCTCGTCCGCCAGCGAAAGAAGAAAACGGGTTTCTTCTTCCGACTGATCGGCTTGTACGGCTACACATCCATCTATACCATTGCTTGCCAACACAGGTGCCAGATCGTTTGGAAGAAAATCACGTTGAATGATTTTCATGTCATCCGTAATCCAGGCATCTTTTACCGGACTATATTTCCAGAAATGCTGGTGCGCATCAATAGCAGGCATGTAGCTATAGGTGTCTTAATTTTTTATACTATATACTTTCAGAGAATCTTTATATAGCAAAGATTTACTTTGCTACCTGGCGTTGTTCACCGAGGTTCTCTATACCGAGTTCTATCACATCGCCTTTCTTCAGGTATATAGGAGGCTTGAAGCCGAGACCTACACCTGCAGGTGTTCCGGTAGAGATAACATCACCCGGAAGCAACGTCATAAACTGGCTGATATAGCTTACCAGGAATGGCACTTCAAAGATCATGTCATCGGTATTGTTATCCTGCATCATCTGTCCGTTTACCTTCAGCCACATGTGCAGATTGTTATAGTTTGGCAACTCGTCCGTTGTTACCATATAAGGCCCCATCGGAGCAAATGTATCGCAGCTCTTACCTTTTACCCACTGACCGTTGCGTTCCAATTGATATTCACGCTCGCTATAGTCATTATGCAGACAAAAACCTGCAACATAGTCCATCGCGTTTTTCTCTTCTACATACGAAGCCTTCTTGCCGATAACAACAGCAAGCTCAACTTCCCAGTCGGTTTTTGTACTGTTGCGTGGAATGATGAGATCATCTTTAGGTCCTACCAATGCTGTAGTAGATTTGAAGAAAATGATCGGTTCCTTCGGTATATCCATCTTCGACTCGAGCGCATGCTTGGTATAGTTCAATCCTACGCAAATGATCTTTGACGGGCGTGTGAATGGAGCACCGATCCGTACATCTTTACCCACTTTAGGCAATGAAGTATTTTTCTTCAGCCACTCTTGCAAACGCGTCACACCACCTGTCTCAAAAAACTTCTCACCGAAGTCTTCACCGAAAGCAGATACATCTACGATTTCATTGTTAACCAGTACTCCGGGTTTTTCAGTGCCCGGTTCACCAAAGCGAAGTAATTTCATCTTTATTATTAGACGTTAGTTATAAACAATTCCTGTACACAGCACACCATAATTCTTTTATTGCGCCTGTCTCCATCAACTAGTCATTTTGACTATAAGCAAACAGACAACACCACAACCCGTGTGCGTGTGTTCTTTTTGGGGTTAATGATTGATTGGTTATAGAGAGCGTTATGCCGACAGGACAAAGGTATAGTTTTATGCGAGTTTTCGAAAAGCGATCTGCATAAGAAACACCTGCATCTGTACGCTCACGGTTTATTAATTGTTCAGGCGGATAAAGCCACCATCCAATGGATAGTCGGTGCCTGTTACAAACGAAGCTTCATCGGAGCAGAGGTATAAAGCAAGCGCTGCTACTTCTTCCGGTTTGCCCATGCGGCCGATCGGCTGTGTCTTCGAAAGTTTCTCAAACATTTCTTTTTCCTGTCCGGGATAGGTCTTCGCAATGAAGTTATCAACGAACGAAGTATGCACACGTGCCGGAGATATACAATTGCATCGGATGTTATCCTTCAGGTAATCTTTCGCTACGGATAACGTCATCGTAAGGACAGCACCTTTACTCATCGAGTATGCAAAACGGTCAGGCAAACCTACACTGCTTGCTATCGATGCGAGGTTCACAATAACACCACCACCCTGCTGCTTCATCTGGAATATAACAGCCTGCATCATGTTATATACTCCCTTTACGTTTACTGTAAATACACGGTCGAAGTCTTCTTCCGTAGTATTGTCCAATCGACCTATATGCGATACACCGGCACTGTTCACGAGTATATCTACGCGACCAGCCTGTTGTGCTATAGCTGCTACAACATCTTTTGTTTGCTTGTTGTCTGCTACGTTTACGGCAAACGCATGTGCCTTGCCTCCCTTCGCCTGAATAGCCTTGGCTACTTCTTCTGCTGCCGACTTGTTAAGATCAAGAATAAAAACTTCAGCTCCCTGCTGCGCAAATACTTCTGCAACGGCTTTACCGATGCCGCTGCCTCCGCCCGTAATGGCGGCTGTTTTTTGTTGAAGACTAAACATGAATAAATATTAAAAAATTAATGATGACCATGATGGCCTGTGAGAAAAGAATCCCACTCTCCTGCCTGACCATTCATGTGGTCTTTCAGGAAAATGGAGTAAGAGGGTTTGTGAGGTTTTCTGCGCAACGGCATGTTTGCCTCTTCCGGAGTATAGTCTCCTTTTTTGGCGTTACATTTTTTACAGGCCGTAGCGAGGTTCAACCACGTATCGCCACCACCGCGGGCACGGGGTATAACATGATCGATCGTCAGTTCTTTTTTGGTGCCGCAGTATTGGCACTCGTAATTATCACGCTTGAATATATTCTGCCGGGTAAGATTAACGCCCTTGTAAGGGGCGTTAACATATCGGTTGAGACGAATTACGGATGGCATTGGATAACTTTTGCTCACAGAATGAAGCTTGTGCCCGTTGGCAGTTCGCACCATTTCACTTTTGTTGAGGAACACCAGAATAAAGGCACGCTCTACAGAGCATACCATTAGTGGGCTGTTGTCCTGATTAAGTACCAATACCCTGCTGTTCATGATTGAAAGATAATGGCTATCTGGTTACGAAACAACGTTATTGGACGGCTTCTTTTTGTTAAAAATCGATGCAGGAAGGCGGAAAGTCCGGAAAGACTAAGAGTCCGGAAGCTGCAGAGGCGAACACTGGGGATGACTCGGGTTGAGGAGTTGGAAGTCCGAAAGTTGGGAAGACTGGAAGTCCGGAGTTGTTGGGCTAGGTATAGCGACTCACTTCTAATTTCACGTGATAAATATAGCGATGCTTCCATTCTTCCGTCTTTCTATCTTCCGGACTTTCGGACTCTTTAACTTTCCGACTTCTTCACTGTGACTTATTCAATCTCCCCGCATTTCATATCTAACATTCACCATGAGAAGAAGGAGAAAACTATACTACCCCGTGGGACTTTTTAGTCTTTCATTACTACCGATGTTTTGTATATGGTGTATTGATAAACGTGGTGTATTTGATGACCTGCGTGCCTTAGAGATAACATGGTGGAATAAGGATTGGTATGGCTATGTACAGAATCCGCCCAACTTTGACGTCCATCCAAGAAGAGAATTCATAGATATATACCTTACCGGCAATGCGGCAGAAGACAAAGTAAAGCTTGACTTCGCGCAACTCGCCATACGTGAACTCGTTGCCACGAACGACACCATCAAAGGAATACATTTCAACTTCGGAGACACGGCAAAATATAGCACTTTCGTACAAGCACTGAATATTCTTACCATTGAAAAAGCCCCAACATATACTCCTTATAAAAAGGATATTTGGGTCTTTAACATTCCACGACTATTTGGAGAAGACGTTATTATTCCCAATGCTTTTTGTTCAACGTCATACAAGTGTACACCTATAATACTTGAATCCACCATTACTCCACACACAACATCTAACATATATATCTTGTCAATAGTATTTGCTTTTTTGTTAGTTCTCCCAGCCACCCTCCAACTTCGTGGCCTCAATGAAACATACCCCCCAATCAGAGTCACCGGTCTCCGTTTATGTTTACCCACAAAACTATTAGGTTGAATTAACTCCATGCTTATAACCTT
>CBIHOZ010000129.1:0-20721 GCA_966211525.1 uncultured Chitinophaga sp.
TTCGGCGCTGCTGCGCTGGTGGCAGCAGCTCTGCCGGCATGCAGAGCGCCCGAATCGCTTCGTGCCCTACTGCTGAGGCAAGACGCATCCGGCACTGGCAGTGAACGCGTGCGTCGCCTTCGGCATCGCCTATGCCCGCGCCGGACGCACTGCCGATGCGCGGGCGATGTCGTTTACTTCATTTTTAAAATCTCCGTTTACCTGAGCACTCGCGGTGCAGTTCAATTCTTTTTGGGAAAGTATAGGTAACGTTCCCTCCGTTACCGGTTCATCTTTTGCATACAGCCACTTACGAAACCACCGTACAGCAGCTTCGCGTTTGGGCCTGGATATACCATGGCCATCATCCACCGTAAACAGACTTACTTTATCCGGCTCATTTAAAACCGTATATACCTGCTTCAGCTCGCTATATACTTCTTCTGCACCGGTATAATCAACAAAGTCATAACGGCCTGCGAGTATTAATATAGGTTTGGGTGCGAATGCAATCAGAAAATCACTGATCTCCAGCTGCGCGTTGCCTTCATACGGTATATGTTGACAACCATCACTCGCGCCCATCAACTCGAGGTTGCGTTCTCTTCGTGCTATGAAACTGCAGGGAGCTGCAACTTTAATGCGATCGTCAAATGCAATATAGTATGTTGTTTGAGTTCCGCCCCCGGAATTACCAAGACAACCAATGCGATCTTTATCTACTTCAGAACGCGTAACGAGATAGTCCAGTCCACGAACATTATCCCACAACTCATAGGCTACTGCTCCGCTGCCCACCAGATTTGCAGCTGCATTCACGAGTGTGTGCTCGGTAGTACCACCTCGCGTAACGGGCTTGGCATCTTTATCGGTAAGTTGATGCCGTTCGCCCTGCGATATCGGATCAATCACCAATACAACAAAACCATGCAGTGCGAAGAGGATCGCTGTTTTCTGATAAGACTCCGTTGCTTTTGATTCCTGTTCGTGTCCGCAAAACAACAGCACCGAAGGAAACGGTCCTTTTCCTTCCGGTATATATAGGTTGGATGAAACGTGATGTCCCGGTATACTTTCGTAGACAATACGCTCAACGCGGTAACCCTTTTGTTTTATAACACCAACTACATTCGCATTGAGACTTGTCTTTGCAGGCAATTCACCCAATAACTTTTTATACTGCGCTCTGCATTCTTCCCGGTAGGCGATCATCGCTTCGCGCGACTGAAGCGCTTGTTGCAATGATTTTCTTCTGGCATCATACTGTTGGTGTACCTGCTGCAACAAGTATGTGTTCAACGTATACTCTGCTTTCCAGTCAAAAACATGATAGGGTTTTTGACCCTCTGCCGTCAGGCAAGTTATACCCAGAAGAAGAATGATAACAGCGGCACGCATAATCAAGAGATGAATTCCTGTCTTATAGGATTAAAGCTGTCGATGAGGCGAACGTGCTTGGTGAGTAACTGGATAGTATGTTTTTTATTTGATGGAACACTGAACATATCACCGGCACGTAAACGTTGATCGGGCTCGCCTTCACAAAAGAATATAATCTCTCCTTCCGCTACATAGGTCGTCTGCTCATGTACATGATAGTGCGGTGGTTCGGGTTCACTCCAGGGACCATTACTGAAATCAATAACGACTGTCATGAGATCGTTGGTGTGAATCAGTCTTCTCTCAACACCATCTTTAACCTTTGTAATCACTGCGTCCTGCGCTCGTAAAACCGGCATGTGTATATATTTATAGTTACTTTTAAATTCAATTTCAAACAGACCACCAAGAAGCAAAAAGGGTCACGTTAAAAGCGCGTTACGATTAACGTATAACGATTAACGGATAACGATTAGTGACCAACACTCCAATCCCCAAATATCTTCTCCAATGAAAACGCCTTCACCTCTTCATCCGTTAACTGGTGCGACCAACTCACGCGTGCGTTGTCATTGGCACCCGGGCCTTTTGATTTATACTCGGCATAGTAAGCTGTCTTCTCTGCATCTTTCTTGTCCCAATTATGCCAGCCTTCAGGTTTGATCTGTTTATCGAGGTAGCAATTTACGAAAACTGTTTTAGCAAAAGGTCTCCACGGACGTCCCAAATAAAATGAACCTTCTGCTGCACTGCCGGTAATTTTACTGTTGATGAATACAAATCCATACGGTGTCTCTTCTAATGTAGAAGCAGCGGTAACATACCCGTTCGATTTGCAAAAGATGGTGCAACCATCAAACACGGCCGTAGACCAGCCGAATATAAAATCCACCGTACCTTCTATATAGCAATCTTTATAGTACTGCCTGCTTTTCTCTCCGTGCGGATATAGCGTGTCCTGATTCCCGAGGAACCGGCAGTTTCGAAACGTTACACGATCTCCGTCAATGCGAACGGCTACAGCTTGTCCTACAGGACCGGCAGAATTCTCAAACGTGATGTTCTCAGCGGTGAAGTCATCTCCGAAAACAAAAAAACTTGATGAACCCGTTGTCCCCATCTCCTCGCCGAAACGATTTTTCTTCTGAGCAAAATCATCAAATGTCAAAATCGTCTTCATTACATCTTCACCAACAAACTTTACATTCGTCTTGGAGGTTGGCAATACCAGTTTCTCTTTATATATACCCTTTCGAATATAGATAGTTGTCTGGTTCTTTCTGAAATCAGGAACGGCATTGATCGCTTCCTGCACAGTCCTGAATGTACCGGTGCCATCGGTAGCAACCGTGAAATGATTTTTTACCTGGGCGTGTAAAAACACCGGAGCGATTAGTACAAGTATAAATATATAGTGTCGCACGATCATTTTGTTTTTATCGATCCGTCCCATCCGTCAGCTCCCGCCAGAATTTTGTCAACAGAATATCGTTGTCGTTCTTTTTTCGTTAACTGATGCGACCACGAAACACGTGCTGCTGTATTAGAACCTTTACCAGTGGAGTTATACTCTGCATAGAATGTTGTTTTCTCTGCATCCGGTTTACTCCAGTTGTGCCAACCTTCAGGAAGTATATGTTCACCCAATTCGCAGTTTATAAAAACTGTCTTTGCATAATTTCTCCACGGCCTTCCTAAATATACTTTGGTCGCTTCCGGGGTAGGTGTGAGTTTACAATTGAGAAAGACATAGCCGTATGTTTTACCCTCTGGCGTGGATGCGGCTGTTATGTACGAGTTCTTCTTGCTGTGTATGGTACAATCTTCAAATAGCGCTGTAGCCGCCCCGAAAATAAAATCAGTTGTTCCTTCTATGTAACAATGACTGAAGTATTGGCGACTGCTGTCACCACCGGTATAGATTGTATCCTGGTTTCCGAGAAAACGACAGTTTTTAAAAACACAACGATCGGCTTCCACATGCAGCGCCACAGCTTGTCCTACAGGACCTGCAGCGTTTTCAAAAGTTATATTCTCTGCATAGAAATCGTCACCCATAACTCTAACTGTATAAGATGTAAATGTATTATGCGATCCTTTGCCTGAATAATCATCGAACGAGATGATTGTTGTGGCAGCATCTTCCCCGAGCAAAGAAATCTTGTTCGTCCAGGAGTACACTTCCACTTTTTCGCGATATATACCAGGCTTGAGATAAATAGTGATTCTGCCATCCGGAAAAACCTTGCAGGCATTGATCGCCTCTTGGAGTGTTTTATAATCTCCGCTCCCGTCCTGTGCCACAGTATATTTATCTTTATATACCGTTTGTCCGAAAGATATAGTATTGCCACACAACAGCAACATCGCTACTACACCAGACAATATAAGATACTTCACTTGCTGCATATAGCGATAGTTTATTGTACAGGTTCAAAGCGGAACCAATCAAAATCTGCAAATCCGGAATCGTTGATCTGTGTAGTGCGTGTGCAGAAGAGCCCCACCTTCGCACCGATCCACCGTCCTGCTTCCGCCTGAAAATCTTCATTCACTGTCTCAAATCGTTTGCCGTCCGTACTATAGCTGAATTTACAGCTCGCACCCTTGCGAACCGTAACACGGGTATAAATTGTTGCGTTAGTTACCTTCGTCAGTATCTTTTCGGTCTCTGCATTTCCTTTTGCTGCATCCTTACACATGATATATACCAGGTGTATACCTTCTTTCGAGTGTTTCAGCGCAAGCGATGCATAACTCTGTCCCATAACGATAAGTCCAGCCTTTTCGCTTTGCAGTTTTTCATTTGGTGAAAACGTAAATTTCGTTGTCACCATAAATTCATCAGCGGGGAATTTCTGCAAGAGTATATTCGGAACATCCCAGCAGTTTTTTGCTTCCTCGGGAATCTTATCAGAATATAAACGTAAGGCCCCATTGGTCACGTTCATAAACGACCACGTTGCCTTGGGGTTCGCCTGCCATTGCCATTGACGTCCGAGTATAACATCGTTAAACTCATCACTGTCCACAGGTGTAGCCATCGGATATACTTTGCCGATGTTGGGTTTCTTATGGGCAAGCACAGGCTCTCCGTTACCATCGCCATCCTTATCCATACCGATCACGGGCCAGTCGTTGATCCATTTCATAGGTTGCAGATGTACTACACGACCATAAGCACCTTTGTCCTGAAAATGCAGAAACCAATGTTCACCATTCGGTGTATCAACCCATGCGCCCTGATGCGGGCCATTGATAGACGTGGTTCCCTGATCCATCACCACTTTACGCTCATAGGGTCCATATATACTCTTCGACCGCAGCACCAGCTGCCACCCGGTAGAGACACCGCCAGCCGGAGCAAATATATAGTAGTATCCGTTGCGCTTGTACAGTTTAGGACCTTCAATGGTTGGATCCGTTGCATGTCCATCGTACACCAGTTTACCTTCATCGATGGTTGCCGTGCCCTCTGCGTTCAACTGCTTGATCGCGATAATACTTTTTATACCGGCACGGCTACCCGCATACGCATAAGCAAGGTATACTTTGCCATCTTCATCCCACAAAGGACAAGGATCGATCAAACCTTTCCCGGCCTCTACCAGTACCGGCTCGCTCCACGGCCCGGCTGCGTGTTTCGCTTTGGTCATATATATACCAAAATCCGGATCGGGATAGTATATATAGAATTCATTGTTATGGTACCGAATGGCCGGTGCCCATACACCATTGCCATGTTGTGTTTTCTGAAAGTGTTCAAAGGGAGGCTGACGTTTCAGTGCATGACCGATGATAGTCCAGTTAACGAGATCTTTCGAATGGAGTATCGGCAATCCCGGTATAGCATCGAAACTTGACGCCACCAAATAAAAATCATCGCCTGCACGGCACGCATCGGGGTCAGAATAATCTGCATTAAGCACGGGATTTTTGTATGATCCGTTACCCAGATCAGACACCCACACTTTGGATATATAGTTCTTCCCATCCGTCTGCGCCTGCGTGTTGTTAAAAATCAAAATACATACTCCTAAAAACGACACCCGAAAAATCTGCTTCATTTCTATTTACTGTTTCTGTTTCAAAGTAAAATGAAGGTATAGGATTCTACCCACTCTTGCATCCTGTACCTTCATTTTTTACTTTCAATTTATACTATTCTACTACAATCCGCTTGCGGCTTGTCTGGTATCCACGTTTCAATGCCATAACATAAGTTCCTCGTACGGTACCCACTGACACATTCATTTCATGTATTCCGGCTTCATATACTTTCGCGGGCGATGTAACTTCCGCCTGTCCAAGTGTATTATATACCACCACACTTACAGGAGTGGCTTGTTCAAGCTCAAAGCGTACCGTAACCCTACCGTTGGATGGATTGGGATACGCTTTGAAATCAACACTATTGAATACTTCATTTTCTTCAATAGCTGATCTTGCGCCCGCGCTACACGATGCAGCTGCCGGACTATTCCCGGTAACTTCCATCCAGTCTATATTGGCAAACTCGGCAGCAACACTTGTCTCGATACGAATTGTGCTTGTTCCGGCCGGTAGGCTTACCGTTGCAGTTGTGGTTGTCCACGTTGTCCAGGCGCTGGTTTTCGGGAATGCAACACTTGATGACACGACTGAACCATTTACCAGTAGCCGCCCCGTTGTAGAGCTGCTTGACCCGGCATTGGCATAGCGCCAGGTGAGTGTGTATGATCCGGCCGCGGGTGTACTCACATTCCAGTTGATACCCTTCGAAGCAGAGTTGGAAAGGTTGATATAATATCCGTTGCTGGCACCGCTGTAACTGTTTTGTCGCGAGCCGTCTGCACTGCAATAGCCGGACGTTGGCGTCTCTGCCTCCTCCAGTCGTATGGTTGCCGTGCCGGTGCTTCCTTGTGGTGTTGCCTGTGCAGCATTGGAATTATACGATGTAGTGCTGGTTATACCTTTGATCCAATAATAATATGTTGTCCCATTTACTGGTGTCGTATCGGTATAGCTTCGTGTGCCGGTGGATACAGTTGCTATGCGCGTGCGACCTGCAGGATCAGAATCGGTATCGCGGTATACTTCCTGTCCTGTCAAAGTTATGTTACTCACCGTCCAGCTTAACGCAACCTGCGCATTGCCGGCAGATGAACTCAAAACAATTTCCGGTGTACCGGTAGATGCCGTAAAGGTTGCTGTTACTGTCTGGTTTGCATTCATGGTAACCGTTGTCGTAGACGATGTACCACTGGCACTACCGCTCCAGCCGCTAAAGGTGTAGCCACTCGCGGGTGTAGCCGTCAGCGTTACTACTGTGCCTGCGGTATACGTTGTGTTATTCGGACTGCGCGAAACACTTCCGCCTGCTGAAGGGCTGATGTTAACGGTAAGGCTATACGATGTCGGTGTTGTTGTGGTGCCTGATTCAATCGCCCCTATATCCGGAGCAGAACCGTTATAGGTTATACCGGTTGAAGTTGCTCCTGCGTTGATCAGATCGCTGCCGGAAGCAAGATTCAGAAAACCATTTGCAACAGGTGCCGCGTTGGCTCCCGGTGTGAGGCTTACAAAGTCCGCGCTGTTTACCGAAAAGTTTGCGGATGCATTATTCGTCCAGAAAGCGTTGGTTGTTCCGGACTGCGTGCCGACAATGCGATCGTTGGTATGTGAGCTTGAAAAATACGAGAGGTTGTTTTTAAAAGTAGAAGTACCGCCATCAAAATTAAAGTTACGTTCCGCATTATTATACCCGGTGTTGTTAGTCATTTCAATTGTGCCGAGGTTACGGTTATAGGTAAATCCGTGTTTACCATTGTTGAATGCTATACACCTGCGCACCATGTGGTTTACAGCTATATCTTCACCGCCTAGTTTGAACCCGTTCTTATCGCCATTGCCGGAGGTACCACCGGTTGTCAGTGTCCCATTGCTGTGTGCTATACAATTCTCCAGTAATATAGCCCCTATAGGACCGGTGTCAGGTTTGGTATATAAATCCCAGCCATCATCAATGTTATGATGCGAAACACAGTTTCTGAAAATGTTACCGGTGCCACTGGTGAGCTTGGCTGCAAAACCATCGGCATCTTCGTTGTCCGGATCTTTGTTATCATACGCTTCACAATTCAGAATAAGATTGTTGGAAGGCCATTGACTGATGCTGGTATAGGAAGTATTGTAGCGGCTTAGTTGCAAACCACTGTCGTTGTTACCACGAAATATACAGCTCTCAATCGTGTTGTTGTTCCCCGACAACAGCATGCCATTGTCACCCGCTTTCTCGATGATGAGACCTTTTACGTGCCAGTATAGTGCATCGAGTACAATGCCGCGATTGGAAGTGCCTACGCCTTGTCCGGAAAAGTTCAATACCGGCACTTCGCTGTTATAGGCAAAGATCTTTTTAGTTGATCCGGAGCTCCCATCGTTACCACGTTGTATAACTATAGAAGCCGAGTAATTATAGGTGCCACCGCGCATATAGATCGTGCCACCGGCAGCAATGGTGGTGATCGCTTTCTCAAGGGTTGTAGGAGAACTTATCGTACCGGCATTACTGGCAGAACCACCAGGTGCTACATAAAGCGTTGACTGCGCAAATCCTTGACTTGCCATCAACATCAGGATGAGGATAACTAATTTGTTTTTCATAACGATTTATTTTGTGTGGGCTCTCATGACGTTACCGGTACATGGATGTTCACCTCTCCCCTTCACATTTCCCTCATCCGCTCATTCACATTTTCCCGCGTTCATCTTTTCCATGTGTTAATCATATAAGGGTATATATATAGCTTTCTATTTTAACTTCTTCATCAGGCAATCGATTGCACAACCGGTCTTTAAAAAAAGCAGTCTTCACTGCTTTACCAGTTCATTCAAATATACTTCGAGGTTGGTATAGGACTTCGACAAGGTATAGCTTGCACCATCCGCTCCATTGGTGGGGTCGAGCTTATGCTTTGTCTCCCAATCATCCGGTATACCATCGGCATCTTTATCCGTTGGCGCAGGTTCTGATTTTAATATAGGCCAACCACCTACATCTTTTTGTGAATCAATGATTCCATCCTTCCCTTTACCACTGGTTGATTTACCAGTCTTCGCTTCCTCAACAATCCGCTTGTCCACTATATCTCTGCGATAGCTGGCACCGGCATTTTTCAACACAGCGGTAAATGCTTCTTCGGCAGATTGTACTTCGATTGTCTCAACGGCAAAAGGTTGCTGCACGCGCGCAGAGTCCGCCTGTTTATAGCGCATGCCCCCGTTCCAATTATCTTTCGAGACCTGCGTATTTCCTTCGAGACAGTTTCCCTGAATATAAAACTGACCATAGGGTGCAGAGGGATCAACCATCCACACTTTCTTGGGTGAAGTGGCAGGACCAGGCTTATAGTAATTATTCACGACATTATAACGCCCTTTCTCTCCACCATACGTGTTGTTGTTTCTCCAGTTATAGATCACGTTATTCCGGAAGTCAACAAGTTCATCTGGCGAATTAGGGGTTGTCGAAGATCCGCTGAAACGCGGCATGCGACTGGTATGATTGGCTATAAGATTATGATGAAACGTTGCCTTCTCTCCTCCCCATATACCACCGAATCCATGATCACCTTTCTGATGTACCGAGTGATTGAGGCTCTCTGACACAATACACCATTGCATGGTAAAATTCTTATTGCGATAGAAGGATGCACACTCATCCGTAGCCCAACTCATTGAACAATGATCGATGATGATATTATTTTTTCCCTTGGTACCTCCTACGGCATCGGCCTCTTGTCCTTTTTCATCGCCCAATCTGAAACGCAGGTATCGCACAATAACATTGTCGGCCTGAATTGTTACCGGGTAATTTCGTAAACATATACCTTCGCCTGGTGCTGATTGACCCGCAATAGTTACATCACCATTATTGACAACCAGTGGTGATTCAAGTACAATGGTACCCGATATAGCAAATACAATTGTCCGTGGCTCCTGGCGACCAACAGCTTCACGCAAACTACCCGGACCACTATCGTTAAGGTTTGTAACTATATATACCTTTCCACCGCGCCCCCCCGAAGTATATCTACCAAATCCTTCGGCTCCAGGAAATGCCAATGGCTGCTCTTGTCCCAATACTGTTATAACCGTTAAGGCCAAAACTAAACTAATCCAATACTTCATTATCTTTTTTGTCTATTTGTTCTGCGATTCCGTGATCGCCTGAACAAGATCATTAATATATACTTCTACATTATCGTACGCTGTGCTCAGATCGCGGCCGTTGGCTTGTGCCTTGGCGGGATCAAGTTTATGCGCAACTTTCCATTCGTCCGGTATACCATCACCGGACGTACTTACAGGAGCTGTTGATGAATTCAACAGCGGCCATCCTCCTACATCACTTTGTGTATCTATAATACCATTGGTACTTCCATTCGAACCGGGAAATGAAAATTCGCCTTTGCGCACGTTATCGATTATGCGCAAATCAATCGCATCACGTTTTAAGGAAGCGCCACTATAGTCCAGCACGCGATCGTACGCAACGGTAGCGGTATGCGTAGTTACATTGTTACCGATGGGATGTGGCTCGCTCTTTTTCATAGCAACTTTATCTGCATCTGATACGGTACCATAACTGCTGTGAAACTGGTTATATACTCCGTATGTCCAATTATCGGCAGTAGCACGTGTGCTTCCCTCTACGTAGTTGCCATCGATATAAAACTTGCCCCAGATGTTATATACTTCGGTGCCTTCATTCTTATTTTTATCGATGGAGATAATGCGCTCTTTCTTCACGGTGGCAGGTCCGGGTTTATAGTAGCAGTTCACGATGTTAACGTTCATCGCTTCACCGCCATAGCAACTGTTATTGCCCCAGTTATAGATTACATTGTTACGGAGATCAACCAGGTCAGTAAGAGCAAATGCTTTACCGGCTTCTTCACCAAGCCGCGGATTACGACTATCATGATGTGCTACAAGGTTATGATGAAACGATGCGTATTTACCACCCCATATACCGCCATAACCGTGTGCGCCTTTATCGTGCACCGAGTTACGCAGACTCTCTGAAATGATACACCACTGTAGCGTGGTATTTTCATTCGCATAGATTGAAACGCATTCGTCTGTTGACCAGCTCATGGAGCAGTGATCAAGAATAATGTTCTTATGAAAACGACCACCGATGGCATCAGCTTCCTGTTTGGCTTCATCGCCCATGCGAAAGCGCATATAGCGGATGATAACATTATCAGCACTAATGTTTACCGGGTAATTCTTTATACATATACCATCGCCCGGAGCAGTTTGCCCGGCAATGGTAACATCACCGTTGGCTATATTTATACTTGATTTCAGTGCGATCGTCCCGGAGACTTTAAACAAAATATAGCGGGCACCGCTGGTTTGTACAGCCGCGCGCAAGCTTCCTTCACCGGCATCATTGAGGTTGGTAACAAACAGAACTTTACCTCCACGTCCACCGGTAGCGTTGCGACCAAAACCTTCTGCTCCCGGAAAAGCATAAGCGTCTTCTACAACTTGCGTGGGTTTGTCGGGTTCGGTCTCGGTGTTGCCATCTGTATCCGCTCCCGAGCAGCACATACCCGCAGCACACGCTGCTATCAGTACACACGAGCGAACCGTACGAAATAAAGTATATATATACATCTGCTGTTTTTAAAAAGTGGTGTGACCTTGCCGGTCACACCGGATACATGTTTATTGCACGTGAGCGCAGGGCTTTATAGTTTTACTCTCCAGCGCGGATCGCCTGTGTCGAATCTTCCGACAAAACCACCATCCTTGAAATTAAAGTTATTGTTCGCTACATCTGTCCACAGCGCGTCCTGTCCGCTTGCATAATTACCTACCGGGAATCCCGCGATTTCATATGTAGCGATGAATGAAAAGTCTGATGTACTATAGTTATTAATGAGTTCAACGGATGTATTGGGCAATCCTTCTTTTCCGCGAATGGAATATGCTTTCGTAGCGGCTTCATCCCATCCGTGTCCAAAAATTGAATTGCGAATTGATATACCGTTGGTAACATCGTTATTGCCGTTACCACCACGGTAACGGAATATATAGTTGCTGCTTCCGGCTTGCACCAGGTTTGCAAACGTACATCCTTCAATGAGAATAGACTGCGAGTTATTCCTTGATGTTATACCGGCCTGCAGTTTATTGAAGGTACTGTTTCGTAACACAATATTATTAACACGCGCTGTCGGGTTGGAAGCATTGGGATCCGTATCGGTAGTAAATATACCGTAGCTGCCGAGGCTGTCCACAACCGAGTTCGTAATCACGAAATTATTTATTACAACATTGGTACCGCGAATACGCATAATACCACGGAATGTTCCAATCTCGCAATCATCAAAAACAACTTCATTTACCGATATATCACTGGACGAAGGATTGAAGATATAGTCGCCACCATAATCATCACCTCGCAGTTCCAGGCCAATGAAATGAATGTGATCAATCGTTGATCCGCCTGCTATATTCCAATTGGTAGTGGTATACAAGCGAGCCTTCTGTTCACCAAAGCCATACGCGGCACGAATGGTGATGGATTTGTTCAGCGCTGTTGTAGGAAGATCAAATGAGACACCACGCTTCACCAGTATTATAGCACCATCGGATGCACCCGCCACTGCAGTTGCTACCGCCTGCGGATCGGTGGCATCACGAAGATCGATCACACCTGCCGATGCCGGATCTATATCCTGTACCAGGGTTTTATAGTCTGCCCAACCGCGAAGTGTCTCACCGCTATAGATAGCAATCTGGTATCCCGTGGAAGGAGTAAGACTGGTAACGATCGCTTCTCCGTCATTCTGGTCCTCTTCGGAAACCGGTATCTCGGCCAACGGTGTTGTCAGCTTGAGGTCTGTTGCCGCAAAGAGTTTGATGGCAGTTACCTTAGCACCGGCAACACTCCAAGTAACGCGTGCTGCCACATCGGTAACATCGTAGCTCTTCGGTAAATTAAGAATGGTCGGGAAACGATCTGTGCGAACACTCCCCAGATCCGACAGCTTGCTATCATACTCAGCTTTATCAGCATGTGCCGTAGCGCGTATCTGGTAGAGTGTATTCCAGAATAAGGGGTCACCTTTCAATGATTCATCATTGAGCACGATATAGCTTGTGTCGGATTGAATGGTATAGTCGATTGTCTTAAATGTATCGCGGCTCACTTCCAGGGTATAGGACACTGCACGTTTCATGCTGCCCATGTTTACAATAATAGAGTTACCTTCTGCGCGCAGATCTTCCGTAAGCACCGGACGGAACAGCCGTGTTTCCGGATAGACGTCTTCGTCATCACATGCCCAGAAAAATCCTGCACACGCTGCTACCGAAAAAAGTATAGAAAGTATATTAAGTTTCTTGGTTGTCATATCTAAAACTTTTTGTGACTGAAATTTTTTGGATTGTTATCGCAGACGATCAACCGCCACCAAAACCATAACCGTCATTTTTCAGAACACCTTTACTGTTATCAATACCTACCGTAGGAATCGGGAAAATATAGCGCACAGTACCATTGGTATAATTGGCCCAGTCGCGCGTGATCCACTCGTCATAGGTGAGTGCGTTGTCGTGCAGATCAAGCAGGAAAGAACTGCGTGTCCAGGTTTCATCCGGAGCAGCTGCTATCTTCCGGTTCGGATTCAGCACTGTAAATTTACCGTTGGTGTCGCGTTTCCAGTACAGGTAGTCCGGTAGTGTACCCGTACCGTTGTATGCATCATCGGCCAGTTTTTTCAAACCTTCTACAGTTTCCGTCATTTTCTGCGAGTAATTACCCCAGCGGATGAGTTCGTACTTGCGAATCATTTCGCCACCAAATTCCCAGGCACGTTCGTTCACAATAGCATTGAAAAAGGATTCCTTACCGGCAGACACTGTATTGATATACTCATCCACTTTTGTAGACCAGGCGTTTTCCGGAAATGCACGCTGGCGTACTCTGCGAAGTGCACCCTGCGCTTCGCCAGTCGGACCGTTCATTTCGTTCTCGGCTTCAGCATACATCAGCAGGACATCGGCATAACGCAGCATCGGCCAGTTTATACCGGTACCTTTTGCTGTAGATTTACCGGGAGGTGAAGGAAGAAAGTGTCTGCTCCATTTACCCTGTGCTATATTTGTGGCATTCGCAGATGTACCCACACCGATAAATTCTTCTTCAAAACTGGCATTCACTTTATACAACGCGCAGGTTACATCCCTGCGAATGTCAGTCGTGTCAAATGAAAAATAATAGGTTGGTGGTATAGCCATATAGTTGTTACCGGAACCGTAGTCATGCAATGCAGTAGTACCACCTTGTACTGTTATACCTATATTCCAACCCACATCGCCATTTCCAATGGCAAATGGTACTTCGAAAAGTATATCGCTGTTAACCGGTGATATAAATTTGCACTCGTTCATGAACACCTGACGAAAGTCGGCTGGCAGCGGGCGATCTTTGAGGTCAATCAGTTTTTTGCTATAATCTCTTGCAATTTGGTAGTACTCCAGGTAATCACCTTCACGTGCCATGGTAAGGTCTGGCTTCAGGTACCAGCCTCCCCGTTGTAAGGCCAGTCGTGCAATCATTCCCAATGTATACTCGCGGTTTACCTGTTCTATACCATAGGGAGTCTGATCGGCCCAAAGCATGTCAGCTTCAGCATCGATCATGTCCTGGATAACCTCGGCGAGAATTACATTGCGATCTTCTTTCGGAAGATAAAAATCGTTTCCTGCCTTGGGAGCTTCCGTTATAAAGGGTACATCACCAAAGTAAAAGATCAGCATGCTATACCAGTATGCCCGCATGGTATAGGCTTCACCCAACAAATGGCGCATCGTTTTAGAGGTAGCAGGATCGGAGGAGTTTAGTGCACTGCTCTTGAGAATTCCTTCGATGGATATATTCGCATCGCGTATCGCACGATACGCAAAGGTCCATACAATATCAAGATCCTTGTTACTCGCCAATGCGTTGAGGTCCCATATCTGGTAACGATCGCCACCGTTGCCCCATCCGCTTTGATGCTCGATATCGGTGTTACCCGTCATGTTATTGGACAAGCGTGAACGAAATGCATCCTGACCAAAATATGAATAGATAGCGTTTACTCCTTTTCTGGCATCATCCACATTCGAGTATACATATTCAGTATCGAAAGTCGAAAGTGAATCCGGTTCCAGAAAATCGCTGCAAGCAGATAACATCAGTACCGTTGCAACCATTAAAATATTTTTGATTTTCATATTCCTGTGATAATGATCTTTACTTAGAAAGTGATATCAACACCTATCGTATAGGAGCGGCTTCTTGGGAAAGAAGAGTAATCAACACCGGGTGTCAGTGCTGCATACTCGGAACTGCGTGAAGTACTTACTTCCGGATCGTAGCCTGAGTACTTTGTCCAGATGTGCAGGTTGTTACCGGTGAAATATACCCGGAAGCGTGACATACCAGCTTTGGAGATGAGTGAGCGTGGCAATGAATACCCGATGGACAAGTTGTTGAGGCGAATGAAGGATCCATCTTCTACAGCCCACGAATGAATGACAGCACCTGCTATACCATAACTGTTATGCGACCACATGGTTTTTCCTGCATTCATTTCGGCAAGCTGTCCTAAATCCGTTACCACCTCACCGGCTGTACCGGTATAGGCTCCGTCCACATCAATATAGGTAAAGCGATTGTCGGAGTTCATCGTGTTCAGCATGTTACCGTACGTCACGCGTCTGTACTGGTTGTACTGGATCTTACCGGTATTATATACATCGTTACCATACTGGAAGTTGAAGAATGCCGAAAGATCAAATCCTTTATAGGTTGCATTGAGTCCAAAACCACCTTGAAATTTAGGTAATGTGTTACCGATCACTTTACGATCGTCAGCGTTGATCACGCCATCCGTTGCATCCGGTATACCATCACCATTTGTATCGACTGTTACCAGGTCCACCAGTTTGAGGAACCCCGGACGAATGTTAGAAAAACCTACGACAGAACCGGAGTTCGGAACATCACCTTTCAGTATATATTTTCCTGCGGCAGCATCATAACTTTCAAAATCATCCGTAGTATACATGCCGGCGGTTTCATATCCGAAAATATCCCCGACACGTCCGCCTACGCGGAAGTAAAAATCGTTGATGTTGTTAAGATCGGTGCTGGCCCAGTTAGACTGGAAGAAGCGTTCATTCGTACCATCAAGTTCTTCAATGCGGGCACGATTTATACCTATATTAAAGTTGGCCGACAATGTGAAATCATTCCCTTCAACGATATAGCTGTTCAATCCCAATTCAACACCGCGGTTCGATGTGCTTCCGATATTATCCCATTGCGTAGGGAAACCGGTATTAGGTGGTATAGCGGATGGTAACAGCAAGTCTTTCGTTGTGTTATAGTATACATCAAGACTACCATCTATCCGCGAGTTGAACAACGAGAAATCAAGACCGGCATTTCGGTTGATCGTTGTCTCCCACTTTATATTCGGGTTGTATAGCACCGTGCTGCTGGGCGTATAGTATACATTGTCAACATTGCCCCAGCCTGGTCCGCGCGTTGTTGTTCCGGAGAACAGGAACTGCGTTGCACCGGCATCAATGCGGTCATTACCGGTTTTACCATAACTCACACGGAGTTTCACATCACTCAGAAAAGTGAGATTAGACATAAAGCTCTCCTGTGATATTTTCCAGCCAAGCGCTACAGCCGGGAAGTATCCAACCCGATTACCTTTGGCAAATCGACTGGAAGCATCCGAACGAAATGTTACTGTTGCGAGATATTTATTCTTCCATTGATAATTGAGTCGGCCGAATAAGGAGAAACGATTGCTGTTGATCTTCTCTGCTGTCTCATGACGATCTGTTCTTCCGAAGGCCATGTTCGCAAAGAGTTCTTCAGGTGAAATAGACGCTCTGAAGTCTTCTGAACGGACGAAATTTCGTCTACCGCCATCCGATGAAACTTCCTGCCCCGCGAGTACATCAAGACTATGTTCACCAAGATTTTTAAAACGATATGCGATCGTGTTAAACCATCTATAGGAAAAATCATTGTTCTCTGTTTTCTCTCCCAGCGGCAAACTGCTTCCATTGTTAAATGACTCGCTGGTGAGCGGTCCGTAAAATCGCAGATTCTCATCAAAAGTGCGTGACGTTGTAAATGTACTCTTCACATCCAGGTTATCGGTAGCAGCCCAGTTTACGGCTGTATTGAGTACATAAGCATTGGTGGTTCGCTGGCGCCAGTCTTGCTTGGCGAGTTCCTTCGGACTTACAAGACTTAACAGGAACGATTGAAAGTCGTCATCTGAATTTACTTCCCCCAGATCAATATCAAGTTCATCGGCTATACCATTTACAGGTCGTGTCTGCACAGCATCTTTTATATTGATCTGTGCATTGCCTGATGTACCAACACCATCGACTTCTGTGTTGGTGATACGAGCGGAAGCCTCAAAGCGTAAACGTTTTGATAGCTCGTGGTCTACTTTGAAATTTACAACGGTACGGTTATACGCTGAATTGAGCAGCAGACCTTCATCGTTGTTGTTGGTGATGCTTAAGCCGAGCTTTGTTTTCTCCGTTCCACCACTGATGCTGATGTTGTGATACTGAGATAGTTTAGGATCACCGAATAATTCTTCCTGCCAATCGGTTGGTTTCTTGTCTTTATATAACTCAAGATCGTCATATTTACCGAAGTACTTTTCAAAATCGCGTACGTTAGCATCGGAACGGAGCTTGGCGTATTCGTAATTAGCCATTACATATTCATATGGTGACAGCACTTCATATTTACGATCTTTTGGAAGTTGTTTGAATTGTATAAAGCCACTATAGGATATAGAGGTCTTTCCGGCTACTGGTCTTTTTGTCGTAATCACCACCACACCGTTCGCACCGCGGGCACCATATATAGCAGTAGCTGCAGCATCTTTCAACACGTTTATACTTTCAATATCGGTGGGTGGTATATCGCGTATACTCGATACGATAAAACCATCTACTACATAGAGTGGAGAGTTATCCTGCGTGATTGATCCTCCACCGCGCACGCGTATCACAACCTCCGCATCAGGTGAACCGTCTGTCGTCAGTACGTTTACGCCCGGTAGCCGTCCCGTTAGTGCCTGAGCAGCGCTGGACACCGGTATCTTCGATAGTTCCTTGCCTGATAGTGTCGCGACCGATCCGGTGAGATCTGATTTCTTCACGGTACCATACCCGAAGTCGACAACAACAACTTCATCAAGCGTTGTGAGATCAGGCTGCAGAGAGATGTCCAGCGATGTTTGATTTCCGACAGGCACCTCCTGTGCTTTCATTCCGATGAATGAGACAACGATAACAGCCTCGTTGGAAACAGCAAGTGAGAATCTTCCTTCGGCATCCGTTACGGTTCCATTGGTTGTTCCTTTTTCCACGACTGAAACTCCGGGGAGTACAGCGCCATCATCGGATTTTACAACGCCCGTCACCGTTCTGGTTTGGGCGTATAGCGGGACGGTGCAAGCCATCAGGGCTACAATAGCCAACAGCAGCGTTATCGTCCATTTTTTAGATTGTATAGGTTTACTCATAGGCGGTTGAAGTGATTCAAGTCTCTTATGTTAACCGATCGTGCGCATTTATTTCAGAACCATCCGAGGGAAAAATGGAATAACACAACAATGAGCAATCGATTGCACTTATTAAGTAAAAATAGTAACTATTTCGATATCGCGAAATCGATACCAATGTTTTTTAAAACGTTTTAGGTAATGAACAATCGAATGCGCAATAAACCTCATTTTTCCGGTAGTCAACGCCATAAAAAAAGCTGCCCGATCCCTCAGACAGCCTTTCGCTTTTAAACAATTTACAAGTTTCTATTTTTTTGTCAGCTCGACCTTTACCGGGTTGGCAAGTTCAACGGCTACCTTGTTTACGTACTCTAAGAATTGCTTCTCATCCTTTATACCGCCCGGCTCACCAGACCAGGCAGCCAGAAAGTAGTATACAACTTTACCCTGCTCTGGTTTTAGTTTCACAATGTTGCTGAACTCGTCTTGTGTAAACTCCATCACCGCGGCAGGTTTGAATAGTACCGCAAGACCGAGGTTATCATTATTGAGACTTTGTTTGCCATACGTGGCGAGGTATGCCCATTGCTTTGCATCACCTTTACTGGTATATAGTTTAGCTGCGTTGTCTTTAACAATACCGGTCGCGATGTTGTCAGGCGTGTTCGTTATGTTAAGGATAGCCTGCGTAAGACGTGTGCCGGCATGAATGGACAATCGTGAATGCAGGTCGTGCTTCTTGTCGCCAATCTGCCAGCCCATGTAGTTGGTGAGGATTGACGAATATATATTTCCGTTTTCCGTAATGCGACAATTCACAGCATCCGTCTTCTCCACACGTATAGCCGTACCGTTAACCACGGAGCCGATCGAACCTATACCCAATGACTTTCCTACTTTCATCACATCCATACCCCATGGTTGCATGTTGTGGTAGGAATCGAACCCATCCTGACCAGCCAGTTGTAGCGACATGTCCGGAGTAGTTTTTCCAAATACATCGGTCGCGTTGCGTTGATCCAGATAGAAACGATACCCTACTTTATCAGATTCCCATCCCGGACCTTCGTAACGAATAAACCATGAGTGGTCTTTATGTTCCGGCGGCACCTGCAGAAAATCTACATTCTTGAAATTGCCCCCTATATATTCACGATTCTTCCACTCGCCTCCCACCTTGTGTGAAAGCTCAGCCTGCGTTTTCTTGGTATAGCTTCTTGGTATAGTAGCTGTAGGATGAAAGCGTACCGTCACCTCACGCGTTGCGGAAGCATTAAGTTTATCGAGAACGAACACAACCCCGGCATTGTCCTGGTCGTACTCATTATATTGACTTGGAATTTCTTTTCCACCGCTTGTCACTACAAACGCTTTACTGTTGAACTTCCTGGTTTGCTCTCCAATGGCATCCGGTGATAACACAACCAATACATTCTCGCGCGGAACTTTGATTGTATTGGTAATCTTTACCTTGAATGATTCCGGAAAATCTTTTTCGAGTGTCTGTGCATACAGACTGCCTGTTAAAAGTATACCGAGTAAAATGATACTATATTTCATTCGTGCATTATTTTTTAGCCAGCAATTCCATTTCAATACTTGCCTGTATAAAAGGACCAACACCTTTCAAGTCATCGGTGCGAAGCGGTTCACTGATATAGTATTCAAAACTTCCATCACGATACGGTGTGCCACCAAGGCCCCCAACGCTTACAGTCTTTGTCAGGTGAATCGTTCCATCGGCATCGGTCTCAATGAAGTTCTTGAGTATACCATCGTATCCTTTGCGTGCCAATGCGCTATAGCTCTTATCAAGGTACCCAAGCCTTGCTCCTTTTGCAAATGCATATACAAACATGCAGCTTGCTGACGCTTCCAGGTAATTACCTTGCTTGTTTGCCTTATCCACTACTTGCCACCATGTGCCGGATGCAGGATCCTGGTAATTTTTAAGTGCTGTCGCGAAGCGTTGTAAGATAGCGATCATCTCTTTTCTGCGCGGATGATCTTTCGGTATATAATCCAGTACATCTACCAATGCCATGGCATACCAGCCCATGCCGCGTCCCCAGAAGCCCGGTGCACGACCTGTTTGCGGATCAGCCCAGCGTTGCTTCTTGCTTTCATCCCACGCATGGTATAACAAACCGGTGTTGCTGTCGCGCGAATGTTTTTCCATCCACACAAACTGGTTGATCACATCATCAAATTCTTTGGCGTGATTAAATACCTGCGCATACTCTGCTGAGAAAGGTTCGCCCATATATAGTCCATCGAGCCACATCTGGTATGGATAACGATGCTTGTGCCAATAGCCACCTTCTTTGGTGCGCGGTTGCCAGTTGAGTTGTTCACGCAGCAAGTCGGCAGCTTTTTTATATTTCTCATCTTTCGTTTCACGATACAACGCCATCACTACACGTCCGGGAGTAATGTGATCGATGTTGTATTCCAGCAGATCGTACGTGCGGATAGAACCATCCGGCTGTACGAAATGATCGATGATCTTTTTAGAATAGTTGAAATAGGTTTTATCGCCCGAGTGTTTAAACAGGTCGTCAAAGCTTTTTAGCAATACACCTTGCTCATAGTCCCAACGCGCAGGACGTTTGGGCACTACTTCGCCAGCACGCTTCACGACAATAGAATCGGGATACGTTTTCATCATGGTTTCTGCCATGCGAACACTCCACGGCTTTTGCTGCGCCATGCACGAAAACATAAAGCTGCAAATCAACCCGACAAACAAAATTTT
>CBIHOZ010000130.1:0-20573 GCA_966211525.1 uncultured Chitinophaga sp.
GATACAGGATAACGACTGAGTTCTTCAGCCACTCTTGCGTTTTTTTATTTTGCGGATCACTCAATTCGTATAGCGTTTGCATTGATGCTTCCGTGCTGTTGGCTTCGTTGCCATGCACGTTATAGCTTAACCATACAATTGCTTTTTTATCGGCAGAAGGCGAGCCGTCTGTCATGCCTGCTTTACGAAGGTTGTTCAGGCGGATCTGTTCCAGGTTTTGAAAATTTTCCGGAGACGTTATCACAACATATATCAGCGGACGGTGTTCGTAGGTTTCTCCATATTGATAGAACTCAACGTTCGGCAGGGCATCGGCTACATGCTTATAGTACTCCACCACGCGATGGTGCCGGGTAAACCGATCGCCCAGTTCATAGCCAAGAAATTCCTTTGGACTGAGCAGCTTTTGCGCCTGCAGGTTGAGAGAGACAATCGTTACAATAAAGAGTATAAAATACTTATTCATACAGCTGGGTTAAGTTCGATGGTAAGGTATATGAAATATCAATAGTGCGGGATGCTATTTTTTTAAAAGGCTTTTCACTTGTGGCCAGTGGTGATGTATATGTTCATGAAAAAATGCCATCGCTTGCGTAACGTCAAGCATACCAACAACGGGATGTTTATAGATCATCTTTCGGATGTTTTGGTCGGCAATTCCTTCCAGGAATTTTCGCAGATCATTTCGCACGGCATTCCATTGTTCAATAGCCTGTGGGAGCGGTAAAGCTTCGGGAGTATGCTCTACCAATATATCCGGTGCCTTATACTTTAACGGCAGTCGCTGTGACACTTTCAGTACAATCAGCTTGACAGATTCGCGTATACCCGAGTTGCCAACATTCTGAATGCCCAACGATTTCTTTCGCATATATAGTAATGATAGCCTCTCCGATGTAAGCAGGTGTGTGACGATCTGGTTGACTGACCATTTGCCGGGTGGAGCGCGAAACAATATAGCGTCATGCGAAAGGGGAGTTAGCGCAAGCAACAGTTTTTGCCGGTCGGCTTCCAGTTTATTAAATTGTTTTAGTAGTAACGGATGCATGTATAACTATAAATTTGAATATAAGCCTCTTTTATCTACTTCACCAAAAGTATAGCGGCTATCGTTTCGGTGCCATAATCAGAATGGTGGTTCCTTTGGTATTCTCCAATGTAAACTCACCTTCAAGCGCTTCTGCTCTGCGTTTCATATTGCGTAAGCCATGACCTTTCGGCGATCCGTTTAGTGGAACACCTTTACCATTATCGCTGATGGACATGCTGAATACACCACGGTCAAACGACAATACTACTTTTACTTCCGTAGCGTGTGCATGCTTAACAATGTTGTTGATGGCTTCTTTGAAGATGAGATACAGGTTTTGTTTCCATACCGGATCAAGAACTTTCTTGCTGTCAACTCCGGTGGCTTGAAAGTCGAACGCTATATTTCGGGCTTGCAGCAATTCTGTGGCAAAGTCTTTCATGCGCAAAATCAGAGCATCCATCGTGTCGTACCGGTTATCGATAGACCATACTATATCGCTCATGGTAGTAACTACTTCGCGACTCAGATCACTGATTCCCTTCAGGTAATTTTTGCTTTCGGTTTCTTCAGCTCCGTTGCGCACTAGGTCGGAGTATATAGAAATACGCGTGAGACTTGATCCAACTTCATCATGAAGATCACTCGCTATTTTATTACGGAGTCGCTCCACCTTCAGTGACTGCTCCAGCCGATAGCGATGTATAGCATACATAATAGCAGCGGAAAGTATGATGATGAGTGCCGTGAACCACCATGCTTTCCAGAATGGCGGATGAATGGTTAGCGTTGTTGCAATGCCAGGGTCAGTCCAATAACCATCGGCATTACTTGCCTTTACACGAAATGTATAGTGACCCGGATCGAGGTTGGTATAGTGTGCTTCACGTTTATTGCCGGCTTCTATCCATGCATCATCAAAGCCTTCCAGCATATAGCTATACTTTACTTTGTCTGGCGCAGAGAACTCAAGGGCTGCAAATGAAAACGTGATGTAGTTATTGGAATGATTGAGTTCAATGTGCTCCCGCGGTTGATAGAATTTGTCAAATATAGTATATCCTTGCAGGATGAGTGGCGGTGGAGTTTTGTTTTCTTGTATACTGTCGGGCTTGAATACATTGAATCCGTTAACACCGCCAAAGTATAATTCTCCGGAAGAACTTTTCAGCGCAGCGTTTGAGTTAAACTCGTTGCTCTGAAGCCCGTCTTCCTGCGTATAGTTTTTAAAGGTATATGTGTCGGGGTTGAATCGGCTGATACCTCCATTGGTGCTGATCCAGTAATTTCCCTGAGCATCCGGGAGCATTTCATATACCACGTTGTTGGCAAGACCGTCTTTCTCGAAGAAGTGTGTAAATTTCCCGGTGTTGATGTTGAGCTTGTTGAGGCCGCTATGGGTACAAATCCAATATATACTATCATTTTGCTGCGTGATGCTGATCACCACCTGGTCGCTAAGTCCGTTTTCATTTTTTCGATCGTGCCGATAGTTCACAAACTTCTGTGTATGCTTATCAAACATACTCATGCCCCCTCCCCAGAAGCCAATCCATATATTCCCCTTATTATCTTTATAAATACTGTTGATGAAATTGGCGCCCAGGCTATGCTCATCATTACGATCGGATTGATATTGGATTACTTTGTCCTTTTGAGGATCGTAGTGTAATAATCCATTCTCATTCGTACCAATCCACAAGGTGTTGTCATCATCGAGCATCAATTCATTTATCATGGTAATTTTTCCGAGTGGGGAATTGTGCGCACCACGAAAAAATTTAGTCTTACCGGTATACTTTTCATAGCGAACCAGACCTGCATTGAATGATGCAATCCAGAATATACCCTCGGTGTATACCATCTTGTAAATGTTCGAAGCTATATTTCCACTATTGTCGCTGATCGTTACTTGTCGGAATGTTTTTGTTTCTGGATTGTATACGTTGATAGGGCCACTCTCTGAACCGATCCATATATTCTTCTCGTCATCTTCACAGAACGACCAGGTCATGTTTTGCGACAGACTTTTTGGGTCGCCCTGCTCATTTTGAAAAAGCTGAAAAACGTTTTTGTGCGGATCGTATAGGTCAAGTCCACTTCCGGATGCCCACACTATACCCGTTCTGTCTTCCAGCAATGCATAGATAGAGTTACTGCTGATACCGAACGGATTGGAAGGATTGTGCTGGTAATGCTGAAATCTTCTGGATTGACTATCATAAAAGTATAAACCACTGTTGGTACCAATCCACATATTCCCTTTACTGTCAGCAATGATTTTGTTTACATCGTTTTGTGCAAAATCCGGAACGGTAACGAAGCGATTCTGTGCGCGGTCATATATCACTACACCCGCTTCGTAACTGCCGATCCATAAATTACCTTGTTTGTCTTCTGCTATGGAAGTGATGCGATTGCCTCCTTCAAAACCATATTCGCGTTGTGTATTGAAACGTTGAAAGCGTATTCCCTTTTCATCTTCAATAACACGATTGAGACCACCATTCCAGGTGCCGATCCAAAGGGTTCCGCGACTATCGCAGAACAGCGTGCGCACGGCATTGTCGCTGATCGATTGAAGATTGTCAGGATCGTTCTTGAAACTGGTAAACGTGTTTGTTTCGGCATGGTATAAATTAAGACCACTTCCCCACGATGATATCCACAACCTTCCTTTCTTGTCTTTCAATATATAGTTGGGCCTGTTGCCGCTGATCGAAGTTGAATCATGAAGCTTGTGATAGTATTGAATGAACCTGTTCTCTTTGCGTATATATTTACAAAGACCTTGAAATGTACCGGCCCAGATGTTGCCTTCGTTGTCTTCCTGCACGGTCCACACCCAGTTATGCGTCAGCGTGGTGCTATCGAACGGATCGTTTTTAAAAACTTTGAATTCATTTCCATCGAAGCGATTCAGTCCATCCTGTGTACCGATCCATATATACCCAAAGCTGTCCTGAAAAATACTATAGGCTTGTGATTGCGAGAGACCGTCTTTGATGGTATAGTGATCAAATCGAAAGGGTGAAGTTTGCGCATGTACCTGTTGTGCGAGCAACAGAAACAGGATGATACAGTGGGTCAGGTCTTTTCTCACAGAAATATGCAATATCCGAAGAACGAAAATACAATACAGAAACCACTAAATGAATCTTCTGAGAATAGAATTTACCTGTGCGAGATAATTGCCTCCGAAAAGATTGACATGCACGAGCAGCGGATATAGGTTATAAAGTTGAAGACGATCTTCCACACCCGGTGCTAATGGAAATGATTCATGATAAGCCTGTAGAAATTCCGGATTGAAGCCTCCAAACAATTGCGTCATGGCAATGTCCATTTCGCGATGGCCATAATATACCGCAGGATCGATAAGAACCGGTGCTCCGTGTTGATTTACCATTATGTTGCCGCTCCAGAGATCTCCATGTAGCAATGCCGGTTTTTCAATGACGAGCAAGTCGGGAAGCTTTTTATATAATGTCTCAAAATTCCGGCGAAGCGATTTGTCAATCAACGCAGATTGCTCCGCTAAACGAAGCTGTGCATCCAGGCGACTGTGAATGAAGAAATCGATCCACGAAGTATGTGGAGTATTTTGTTGCGTGAGTGAACCTATATAGTTGTCGTGATCGAGCCCGAAGGAAGTAGATGTACATCGATGCAGCGATGCGAGCTGCACACCGAAGTCGCGCCAGTAACGTTGCGTGCGATTGGATGCGGCAATAAATTCAAGTACGAGAAACTGGAACGATCCTCCTTCGCCTGTACCGATCACTTCCGGTATATACATGCTTTTACTTTCCGCGAGAAGTTTTAAACCTTTTGCTTCAGCTTTAAACATCTCTAGAAACTTTGACGCATCATTCCACTTCAGAAAATATGTGCCGTGTGATGTAGTGAGTTTACCTCCGTTATTGATACAGCCGCCACCGATAAACGAAAAGTCTTTTAGCGTAAGTGTATCAGCAATTTCCTGTTTCAGCAGCGATACTACACCTTGTTGTATAACTTCCGGAACGTGCATGACAAATTTACTCTAACGTCCAGCCGGTTTTAATGCCGCCAAAGTAGTTGATGCCCGGAGCTGCATTATAATAGCGACCGCCAATGGCGTTAAGATCATTACCCAGACTATATTTCTCATCAAGAGCATTATCAACTCCGCCAAATATATCGAGCGAAAAGTTTTTCCACGCTTTACGAAAGCCGGCACGTCCTGCGAGCAATGAATAACTATCGGCATATTCCGTGTTCGCGTCATTCAACGGGATGCGGTCGGTATAGGTATAATTAACATTTACATAAATGCCAACTGCCAGTGATGCATCTATACCGGCTACACCGATGTTCCGAGCAACACCGGTGAGATCATTACCATCGAAGCTTACACCGTCTTTCTCGTAGTTGTTGAAGGTATAGTCATTAAACGTATAGCTTGTCCAGATTTTGAAATCAGCCAGCATTGATTGAGGCGCTATAGAAGGCGACCATGCCAGTTGAATTTCTGCACCGCGTTGATTTGTTTTTCCGCTGTTCACAAAATACTCTCCCGAATCTTCGAGCCTGCGCACAACGATAGTCTCATCGAGGATAAAATTATATACAACAACATCAAACGTTAATGATTTGCTTAGTGCTGTGCCACGTACACCAAACTCGAAATTGTTACCACGTTCGGGTTTAAGACTTTGATCGAAATATCCTGCTGAAGGATATAGTTCCTGCACGGTAGGAGGAGAGTATCCCTGGCTATAGCTTGCATGTATAGACAGATCGGAGTTTATTTTCCTGAGCAACGCAACGCGGGGCGAAAACACGAGATCAAAATTTCGATCCGCTTCAAAAGCAGGTGCATCCGATAGTCGGATAAAGTCTACATTCAGTTTGTTGAGACTTGCGCCAAGTGTTATAAAGAAATTGTGCGGCAGAAAGAGTTCAGCCTGTGCAAAGGCAAAATAAGTATTGATCGAGATCTCGTCATCGGTTTGCAGCGCACCGATTTGCCCTGTATTGTTGAAATATACTTTTACCGGTGAGAAGCTGTGCTGGTACTCGCCCCCGAAATTTACTTTACCTTTTGTGAAATCGTATTGTGTGTTGGTTCTTCCGCCAAATCCCTGCTCCGCTCTCCGTTCGTAATTACGAATGGTAGGATTGTCAAATTCGGTTACGGTTCCATATACTCCGGTGCGGTTAGACCACTTATCATTCCAACGGTAATTATAGCTGAGTCCTGAGTAAAACGTTTTGTTATAGATCGTAGCATGTTGCTCTACGGCTCCGGGTCCTGCAGCACCAGAAGGTCTTGCTTGCTTAGGGTCAGCATCAAACTGCTGTCGCGTAAGTGCACCGGGTGTTTGATAGTATAGATCCGAGTATAGTATGTTGGCTGATAGTGTGCCTTTTTCATGTATAGTAAAATCTCCTTGTGCCTGTATAACATCGCGCGCCATTTTTGTTTGCTGGCGATAACCGTCAGACTCCTGGTGCGCATAGCCTATCCGTATACTGGTGTTCTCGTCATGAAGATTTGCCTGTGCATCATATCGCAGCAAACCATAACTGCCCACCGTTGCCCCTATAGATGCACCGCTTTGAGCGGGTGTATTTTTCAGCAGTAATACACCTCCGGTACCGGCTCCGTACAGGCTGGTGCCCGGACCTTTTACAATCTCTGCCTGTTGAAATGAACTTTGATCAAACAGGTTAATATAGGTATTGCCTCCCGCATCGGTAAAGGGTAAACCGTTCCAGTATACTTTTACATTGCGTACACCAAACGGTGAGCGCAATGAACTGCCGCGTATAGCAAGCCGGTAACTTCCCGGAGAGCGCTCTTCCATGCGTACGCCTGGCACGGTATTAATGGCAGGAAGTATGGATGTAGCACTGAATCGTTGTATATCTTTTTCGTTTACCAGACCAATGGAGGCTGGTATTTCAGACAGTGTACGGTCGTATTGATAGGCTTCTATAGTTACTTCTGATAGTACTTTGGTGGAGTCTGCTAACCGACTTTCCTGTTGAGCTACAGCGGAAAAAGCAGATGCTATACCGATAATAAGAATTAAACCTCGTATCATTGCAAATGAGAGCTAAGGCTGAAATATAACAGAATACTCCACTCATCAAAGAAAATAGAACCAAAAGGTTCATTATTGGGTTATAATATCAAACTACAACAATCAAATCATGGGAAGACCTCCAGTATTACCGAAGAAGAAAAAAGACGGATTTTGGCTTGAAATACGCAATAAGGGTGCAAAATCAGGTGGTACAATTCTTATCCGCGACACGTACGAGGCAATGATGCAGGCTGCCAGACAATATGAAATCACAAAAGATGTGATCATTCTGGGTGAGCACCGTAACGGTAAAAAAGTAGAAGAAGCCTCGCGCAAGAGAAAAAGTACTGCGGAGGCTGAATAAGATTGCAATCGCAGCCGGAGGTTTATAGCTTCCGACTACGAGGTAAATTTTGTCAAAATTTCGTCTACCGATTTAACTGGTTTAAAGAATTCAAGAAGCCGGAGCATAACTCTGTCCACTAATGTATCAGGACATGAGGCTCCGCTTGTTAAGATAATCTTGACTATATTTTTATCAGGCAGGAAGGAGTGTGTCACAACACTTTGTTTTTGGTGATAGTTAAAATGATGAATCTCCTGCGCTGATTTTATTTCTTTCTCTGAATTAATGAAGTAGGTTGGAAATTTACGCTCGCACAACTCAACAATATGAGATGTGTTGGAACTGTTATACCCCCCCACAACAATTGCCAGGTCAGCATCGGTTTCCAGTAGCTGGTACGTTGCATCCTGATTGTCGTTGGTGGCATAACATAGCGTATCGCGTGTGTCTGCGAAATGCTCTTTCAGATTTTCTGATCCGTACTTCTCAATCATCAGCTGACGGAAATAATCGGCTATAGCTTGTGTTTCGGTGGCGAGCATCGTGGTTTGATTCACCACGCCAACTCGTTTCAGATCGCGAAGCGGATCGAATCCTTCTGAATATTTACCAGCAAACTCGCTGCGAAAATCGTCAACTGATTTTTCTTCCAGTATATATTTACCCAACGCAATGGCATCGTCCATATCGCGAACAATGACTGAGTGACCACTCTTGGCGCTGTGCGAAAATGTAGCCCGCGTTTCTTCATGCTTGGGCTTTCCATGTATAATGATAGTATACTCTTCGCTGCCGAGTTTCTCGGAACGGTTCCACACCTTCTCAACAAACGGACAAGTGGTGTTATACTTTTGTACTTCTATACCTTTGTCAAGCAGTAAGTGTTCGATCTCCACCGTTGTACCGAACGCTGGTATAATTACAATGTCATCTTTCTGTAGTGCATCCCAGGGTATAAACTGTCTGCCGTCTGTATCCATAATGAACTGAATACCGCGACTCTGCAGATCGTGATTTACTTCCTGGTTGTGTATCATCTGGCTTAAAAGAAAAACACGTTTACCGGCATTTTCCTCGAGGGCGCGGTAACTGATTTCGATGGCATTCTCCACACCATAGCAAAAACCAAAATGACGTGCTATATAGAACTGTACAGGTCCGAAGTCCAGTACAGAAGGAGAGAAGTCTTGCTTGCGCAGATCTTTTTTTCTGCGCGCTTCTTTAATTACACCGGTAACAGACGACCGGTAGTAGGCCGGAATATCAAACTTTTTGATGGCAATTATAAGTTTACTCTACCCGCAAAGGTAGAGGAAGTTGCCTTAAACGTTAATAGTTATCCGCTAACAGTTATAAAATTTTTAGCGTGTGCTGTTAGCGGATAACGTGTAACGATTTATGCTGCCTTGGAGAGTTTATCTTCCTTAATCTTGTTGGTGCGGATTTCTTTACTCTCAAGATCAAACCATTTTACTTCTACAAAATTGTTCTTGATGTACTTGAGAACTTCCATCACTTTACCATCAATCTTACTGCGAACACGTTCGCCTTTCTTAAACAGTCTCCTCATATGTCGAAATAAAGTTTACATTCTAAAGGCATAATTGAATTCTCTTGGAACGTCTTCATATGTGCCGGAGAGAATTACCAATTCACCAGATTTCTTTTTCTTCAATAGTTCGTTGAACTCTTTAACGGATTTCACTGTAACCTCGTTGACCTTTGTGATAATAAAGCCTTCACGAATGTCTGTATACTTGGCCAGCTTCCCGCTCCCGAGTTCCTTTACCCGAACACCGTTGTTAATATCCAATTTTTTCAGAACATTTCCATCTACTTCTTCAACTTCTAATCCGAGCGATGCAAAGCCACTGCGGTCTTCCGGTTTAATCGTTCCTGTTTTTCCGTCACGATTTTTCAGAACCACTGGCAACGTAACTTCTTTTCCCTTGCGGTTAACCGTTACATTTACTTTGTCTCCCGGACGATGACGTCCTATATATTCTATAAGCGCTGAACTTGAAAGAATAGGTGTCTCATCAATCTTAACAACAACATCACCTTCTCTTAATCCTGCTTCTTTGGCAGAACTGCTTGCAGCAAATCCGGATACATATGCACCCGCATTAACCTGCAACTCATGTTGTTTTACCAGATCGCTGTTAACACTGCCAATCGATACGCCAAGCCATCCGCGCTGAACAACACCGAACTGGATCAGGTCTTCAACAATCTTGCTTACAATGTTTGAGGGTACTGCAAAACCATACCCGGAGTAAGAACCTGTAGGGCTTGCTATAGCTGTATTTATACCGAGCAGACCGCCATTCAAATCTACAAGCGCTCCACCGCTGTTTCCAGGGTTAATCGCTGCATCGGTCTGTATAAATGATTCTATAGCTGTATTGCCTTCCTGTGAATTGCGCTGAAGAATATTGATACTTCTTCCCTTCGCACTGATGATACCGGCTGTTACCGTTGAGTTAAGATTAAACGGATTTCCCACAGCCAACACCCACTCACCAACTCTTGATTTATCAGAATCTACAAATGAAAGATGTGGAAGACTTTTCTCATTTATTTTGATCAGTGCTATATCTGTGTCGGGATCTGTACCAATCACTTCAGCTTTATAGGTGCGGTTATCATATAGTGTTACTTCCACTACATCGGCATCCTGCACTACGTGATTGTTGGTAACTATATATCCGTTTTCATTTACAATAACACCGGAGCCGGAGCTTTGGCTTGGCCCGTGCGGCATCATGCGAGGTCCGAAGAACTCACGGAACGGATCGAATGTCTCAGGAGATGATTCGTTGCGCGGACCGCCTTCCTGTGTCGAGCGGATAAATACTACGGCCGGAGTAACGAGCTCGGCTGTCTTGGTGAAATCCAGCGGAACGGCTTCACCGTTTTCATTAACCTTATAGGCTACCTTTGATGTGGGCACAGTAAGGTAATCTAACTTAACGCTGTTGTCTTTTTCTAACCATTGATACGTGGCAATCGTGCTGGCACTTCCGAGCACTGCTGCCAGAAAAAGCGATGCAAATCTTTTCATAATCACAATTTTATTAAGCTGGTTTTAACAAATCAAAAACCAGGCAGAAAGCTCCGTCAAGAAATTTTGTCAGCTAATATATACTTCACTTCCCACGCCTTCTGCCAGATTTAACTTGTATGTAGGGTAAGTACGAAAAGTTTCGGATTTTGGTTCAACTCCCTCCTGACATTCCGATTTTGTTTTTGTTGAAAGGTATTTTTGAACGAAATGTGGCAGGCTATAAATGTTCAGTGGAAAGAAGATTTGAATTGTGCTGTGATAGCGATTTCTTTTCCGGTTATTTTGTATAACAAACAACAACCCTATGAAAACTATTCTTCTCTTCCTGGCCGGTATAGCATTGTCGGCAAATCAGCTCTTTGCACAGCAAAAAGAATTCGGATGGCTGGTTGGCACGTGGAAACTAAAAGACAAAAACGCTTTTGAGCATTGGGTATATAACGAAAAAGAGAACGCACTATATGGTATTTCGTATCGTATAAAAAGCACGGCTGATACGGTAGTGACGGAAGAAATAACGCTGAAGTTCCAGGACAATTCGTTTTATTATATACCGGATGTTGCCGGTGCGCAGGGTGCCGTTCCGTTCCGGATCACCAAATATACCACCACTACATTTACGGCTGAAAATCCCAAACATGATTTCCCCAAGATCATTCGCTATAAATTTATTCAGCAAGGAGGTGAGGATATAAATGAAGCTTCGATCGAAGGTGATGGAAAAGTTATCTCCTATACGTTCGTTAGGGTTAAGTAACGGTAACCCGTCTTGCGGCATTTTAATATATAGTCTGAACTTTTTTTAAAAATCACCCATCAAAAGGTAAACTAACCTAACCCGACTGCCGTAACGATCGTAATGGAAATCTATTCCTCAACCTATACCATGCAGTCGAACAACGACAAAGAAACCGCACACCGCAGACTCAGAAGGCTGCGCACACTACTTATCATCTGGCTCATCTCTTTAGTCGCCACGGTCATCTGGTTTTCCCTTACATCGTGAATTACATTGGTGATCAGATCTTCATCCCTTCGCGCACAATAATTTCCGATCCTTCCGCCAGGAAAACCGATGCGGGTGTCTCATTCTTTAGAAATTCAAATTGGTTCCCATATACATTTCCAAAGCCTACATGTATAGCATAGTCCTGAACAGGATATACATCCCAGCGCGGATGCTCTACGCCATACTCAGATGTTCGTTGTTCGCCAATCTTGGTATAGCCCCAATAATGCTCTGTTATAAATTCTTCTTCGCTTCCGGCTGCTATAGCTATAGCTTCGCTTGCACACTTTACTTCCAGCGAATTCCACTCTTTTAATTTCCATCGGTACTCAACGGTAAGGTTACTGTCCGTTGTTTCCCAGCGGTGCATCATGGGCATCGTTTCATAATTTTCTTTATAGATGCTGTTGGCAACGAAAGTAAGTGCACGTTTCGGAACGATTTCTTTTATAAACACAACACCGCGTTTCCAGCCGTCCACATCTTTATAGCGCACATAAAATCGCAGGTTTACTTCTTCAAATGTAGAATGGAACGGAATGCGAAACCCGAGCAAGCGGGTATTGACAAACATAAAGCCCACCAGACTTACATAGCAGGCATTGTTCCACATGTCAAGTTCTGTTTTATAGGGCAGGTAACGTTGAAGAAGCGCTGGATCAACAATATAGTTTGCCATGGCCAGCTTGCGCCACTCCGCAGTTAAAAACGCGCGCGCCATGTTACAGATGTTTCGTTATCTCAGCAATGTCTGTTTCGCCGTTAAACTTTTGCCTGAGCTTTCCGTTGTCGTAGATATATACTGAAGGAGCATCGATCTGGCCGAGGCTGCTGATGATTTCCTCAACCGTTGTACTGCCAAAATGTATATGGCTGAAGTTGTCCAGTTTATACTCGCTGGCAAATTTCTTTAATTCCTCGCCCGTTGCAGACGACACGAAGTATACCTGGTATGCTTTGAACGCACCTATATTTTCCTGTATCTGTTTTGCTTCCCGCTGACAGTGGTCGCAGTCTGGCTGAAACATAACAATTACATTTTTGCCGGTGAGATCGCGCGCTGAAATCCGGGTACTGTCCACCAACGTTATGTGCATGGCCGGCATTTCATTCACCGCTACAGCCGGTGTCGGGTTGGTGTTCGTTTCTGATTGTTGCCCCTGTTGTTTGTTGCAGGCTGCAACGGTAAGCATACCCGTTATCAACAGTATAGATATATTCTTCATGCGTCAAATAAGTAATACAATAATCCAATGTGTGAGATACGCTACGGAAGCAATGCTACCATATAGTCTGATTACCTTTCTTCGGTTCTGTACATCCTCCCACCACAACATCGCCCACGGCTTGTATAAACCCAGCAGAAGAAATATAAAAGCAGTGATGCTGATGTATAGCGCGAGTTGTTGAACGAAATTCATGGTACAGTTGTTTATCTCAACTTGTAAAGCGGTGAAAGGTAACAGTCGTTTGATGAATAGTCATCATTCCAAAACAAAAATATAATTTGTAATTGTCTGGTGAGGATTTTCAGGCACCGTTATCTTTGCAGCCTTTCTTTTTTTGTTGTCCAATGGAACGGCTCGTTGGTGTTTCTTACAAAACCTGTTGACATACGGACAACCTATTTTAACTGATAGCGGAACGTGAAGGCCAATGATTTTCTAAGCATCTACAAAGCGGATGGTTTGATAAAGACCGTGGCCGAAGGGATTCGAGCGTCCAAGCCACAGAACATTCGTGTAAAAGGTTTATCCGGTAGTCTGGATGCCGTGTTGGTGGCTACCACTTTCAAACTTCATCCACAGGACTGCATTGTTGTTTTGCAAGACCGTGAAGAAGCTGCCTATTTTCAAAACGATCTTCAGAACCTGCTCGACCGTGAAGTGCTCTTGTTCCCCATGTCATACAAACGTGCTTACGAGTATGATGAGACAGAGAACGCTAACATTCTGATGCGGGCAGAAATACTGAATCGACTTGCCGGAAAAACAACACCGGAAATTCTGGTTACATACCCGGAAGCGTTGAGTGAGAAAGTTATCAACAAGCGATCACTCGCATCCAATACATTTACCGTTAAACTCGGAGAGAAGCTTGATATAGCTTTCCTCGAAGAGTTTCTGCACAACTACGATTTTGAAAAGACTGACTTTGTATACGAGGCCGGTCAGTTTGCAGTACGTGGTGGTATCATCGATATATTTTCATTTGCAAATGATCTGCCGTGTCGCATCGAATTATTTGGTGATGAAGTAGACAGCATTCGTACGTTCGAACCGGGCTCTCAGCTCTCGGTAACCAAACTTGATAAAGTCAATATCATTCCAAATGTCCAGACTAAACTTGTACAGGAAGAACGTCAGTCACTATTAGAATATATAGCGGCCGATACGAAGCTGTGGTTTAAAGATGTACAGTTAACAAAAGATATTGTTCAGAAAAGTTTTGAACGGGCTGAAGCATCCTTCGATAAAATATTAAAAGCAAGCGGAGCGCAGGTTGTATCGTCACCCGAGAAATTGTTTGATGGTGGTGACACATTCCTGGAACGCACCAAGGCATTTACCCGCGTAGAGTTCGGAAGCAGATTTATACTGGAGAACGCGCGCTCGTTCGACTATCCGTCTTCGGCTCAACCATCCTTCAATAAAAATTTTGAATTACTGGCTGCTAATCTGTACGATCACCAGATGCAGAACATCAGCAATTTTATAGCTGCGGATATGCCGCGACAACTGGAGCGGTTACGAGGTGTATTTGAAGAAATTAATTCTGAACTGAGATTTCAGCCGCTGGAGTTTTCATTGCGCGAAGGTTTTGTAGATAATAATCTGAAAGTGCTTTGCTATACCGATCACCAGATCTTTGAACGCTTTCATCGTTATCGCGCCAAAGAGAAATTTACCAAATCGAAAGCACTTACACTTCGTGAGCTATATACTTTACAGCCGGGCGACTTTGTAACGCATATAGACTATGGTATAGCCAAGTTTGCCGGACTGGAGAAGCGTGATGTGAACGGTCACGACCAGGAAGCCATTCGCCTCGTATACCGCGATGATGATTTGCTCTATGTAAGTATTCACTCGCTTCATAAAATATCAAAGTACTCAGGCAAGGAGGGGACTCCGCCCGTGATGAGTAAACTTGGTACGCAGGAGTGGGAAACCAAAAAATCCAAAGTAAAGAAACGCGTTAAGGATATAGCGAAAGAGTTGATCGAGCTATATGCCAAGCGTAAGACTGCGCCAGGCTTTGCCTATTCGCAGGATGGCTTTTTACAGGCCGAGCTGGAGTCGTCATTCATATACGAAGATACACCTGATCAGGCGAAGGCTACGGAAGATGTAAAGAAGGATATGCAAAACCCTCACCCCATGGACCGACTTGTTTGTGGTGACGTAGGTTTTGGTAAAACGGAAGTAGCGGTACGTGCTGCCTTTAAAGCTGCGACTGAAGGTAAACAGGTTGCCGTGTTAGTGCCTACAACTATTCTGGCGATGCAGCACTATAGAACATTTCGCGATCGCCTTGCAAACTTCCCGGTACGTGTCGAGTATGTTTCTCGCTTCAAGACAGATGCTGACATCAAGAAGATCATCGCTGAAACAAAAGAAGGTAAAGTAAATATACTCATCGGTACACATCGCATCGTGAGTAAGGATGTGGAGTTTAAAGACCTGGGGCTTCTGATTATCGATGAAGAACAAAAGTTCGGAGTAAAAGTAAAGGATCGTTTGAAAGAGCTGAAAGTAAATGTAGATGTACTTACACTCACGGCTACGCCTATACCGCGTACGCTCCATTTCTCATTGATGGGTGCGCGCGACCTCAGCATTATAGCTACACCGCCACCGAATCGCCAACCGGTTACAACGGAACTTCACACCTTCAGTGAAGAGATTATACGTGATGCAGTGAGCAATGAATTACGAAGAGGAGGACAGGTCTTTTTCGTATACAATCGCGTCAGTGATATAGAGTCTGTTGCCAATATAATTTACAGGCTCGTACCCGATGCTCGTATAGGTATAGGACATGGCCAGATGGATGGTGATAAACTTGAGAAGGTAATGGTCAAGTTTATAGATGGTGAATATGATGTGTTGGTGTCTACAAATATTATAGAATCAGGATTGGACATTCCGAATGCCAACACAATTATCATTAATCAGGCGCACATGTTTGGTTTGTCGGATCTGCACCAGATGCGTGGACGTGTAGGGCGATCGAATAAAAAAGCATATTGTTATTTACTCACGCCACCAGCCTCTGCGTTGTCGGCTGATTCGCGCAAGCGTTTATCCGCGCTCGAAGAATTTTCAGACCTGGGTGATGGCTTTAAAGTGGCCATGCGCGACCTGGATATACGAGGAGCGGGAAACATGTTGGGGGCTGAACAGACTGGCTTTATCAGTGATCTTGGTTTTGACACCTATCACAAGATATTGGATGATGCCGTACAGGAATTGAAGGAAACCGACTTCAAAGAGTTATTTGCATCAGACCTGGCGGAGAAGGCCAAGCTTATTGTACAAGACTGCGTGATCGAGACTGATCTTGAAATTCTTATACCAGAAAGTTATATAGCGAGTACAACGGAAAGGTTACAGCTTTATGCAAGGCTGGATAGCATACCGGATGAAGAGCAGCTGATGAAATTTACGGACGAGATGCGTGACCGCTTCGGGCCAGTTCCTCCAAGCGTGGAGGAACTGATCAATACCGTAAGACTTCGGTGGTTAGGTGAAAAGCTAGGCTTCGAAAAACTGAGTCTGAAGAACGAGAAACTCCGTGCTTATTTTATCAGCACGAAAGATGCGTATTTCAGCTCGGATATATTTGGACAGATATTGGCGTTTGTCCAGAAGAATTCAAAGCAGTGCAAGATGAAAGACAGTGCCGGTAAAGCGATGTTGATCATCGATGCAGTAAAAACAGTTGACGCTGCTATTGAATTACTGAGTCGGATGGCCGGTCAGGAAACCAAATCTTCCAAAGAGATTTTGTCCAGATAAGGTTTCAGTCCGATGGTGTTATCAAAAGCATTGATCATTAAAACCTTTTGATACTTCGGAGAATAAAAAACTTCGATGAAAAATCCATCTGTATAATAGAGGAAAACCTTACAATCAGCCAACACACGTTGCATCAGATAATTGCCGTGAAAAGTGATGATATCGCACTTCTTTTCAAAGGTCATTACGCGGAAATCGTCAAGGGTAAACATATTGGTTAGTTTTGTATACCCTTATTCGAAAAGGCATGCCATTCACTTCAACCTTCAAAAATGTCGACTAAACGAGGCTTCTCCTGTGCCAGGCTTCCCAAAACTGGATAGTGCATTCCCGAAACAATGAAATGGAGCTTGTATCGTTTTATATACGTCCGGTTTTCCCTTTTATCAAAGATTCACTAATAACATGCGACTGCTTGGAAAACATGGGATTATACCCTTAATTAGCACTTGGAATAAAATCTAGAAATGAAAATGAAGTATTCTTTCAGGGTTCTTTTGTATGTCGTTGGCGGATCAGTTGCCCTGTCTGCCTGCTCACTTTTTGGAGGCAAAGGCGGCAAGCCTACAGCTTCAAACCCGGGTCAGATGAGTTCAGCTACAGGCTTGGCTTATAATGACGAAGATCAGGGCGGATTTATGGTAAATCCATACGAAGGACAACCCGATGCACCGAACATGGTGTTCATTGAAGGTGGTCGTGCCGTAATGGGTTCCTTCGAAGAAGATGTTATGTCGTATCGCGACAACGTTGAAAGAACAGTTTCAGTTGCTTCATTCTATATGGATGAAACTGAAATCGCGAACATTCACTGGTTGGAATACTTACACTACCTGGCAAAAGATTCTTCACAGGAAGCTTACCAGGCAGCCTTACCAGATACAATGGTATGGGTTGGTAAACTTGCATTCAACGATCCGTATGTTGATCACTACCTGCGCTATCCTGGCTTCCGCTACTTCCCTGTAGTGGGTATTACCTGGAATCAGGCAAGTAAATATGCAGTGTGGAGAACACGTGCTGTAAACATTAAGCTTGCTGAAAATGCAGGTGAAGAATATGCAGAAAGCGATGGTCGTATACCATTGGAATCTGGTATAGTTGTACCAGCTTATCGTCTGCCAACAGAAGCTGAGTGGGAATATGCTGCACAAGCACTTATCGGAACTCAGTGGTTAGAAGAAATGCAAACGCACCAGCGCATTTATCCTTGGGATGGCCACGCAGTACGTAACCCGTATGGAAAGCAGATGGGTTTCATGCTTGCTAACTTCAAACGCGGTCGTGGTGACTATGCTGGTATCGCAGGTCGTTTGAATGACGGTGCTTTGATCACTTCATATATATATGAGTTCCCTCCGAACGATTACGGTCTGTATAACATGGCAGGTAACGTGAGCGAGTGGGTACAAGATACATATCGTCCTACAACGTATCAGGATTTCGATGACCTGAACCCTATCAGACGTGATGGTTTCCTGGATCCATCTTCTGGTTACAACAGCGATACAGAGAAAAACCCTGAAACATTTACTTCCCTTATCAACGACAACGCTCGTGTATATAAAGGGGGTTCATGGAAAGATGTAGCATACTGGATGTCTCCTGGTACAAGAAGATATCTTGATAAAGATTCAGCAACAGCAACCATCGGCTTCCGTTGCGCGATGATCAGAGCCGGATCTAACTACTAAGATTTTATACCATCTATAAAATAGGAAAGGCTGGTGAATACACCAGCCTTTTTGTTTTTTGCTTGCTTGCTTTCCTTCCTGATATACCTATATATACTTTAATTAGTTTACAACCTGCACCGGGAAAGTAACATCCATATCACTTTCGCCTGGACCAGGGCATTCGCCATTTTTAACACCGGGTTGGTGACGCAGAACAACTCTCACTGTGCCTGCACTTCCTGCAGCACCTGCTACCCACGAACTGCTCAAGCCGATAGGAAGGTTATTATCATCTTTGTCGAGATACGAAACTGCAACGTCTGTTCCTGCAGCGGTGAAGCAGAACAGGTGTGCATTCTTTTCTTCCTTGATCTCGTCCGTTACGTTGCCAACCGGATTTTCTGTCTCATTGAAAAGTGTAATGGCTGCTGTATAAGTAACGCCAGCCTTCAATTGACCTACACCAGGAGTAATCACGGGGGCAGTACTTCCGTCTCCATCAGCGTCATAAAATTTTAATTGAACAGCAGATGCCCCACTTCCATTTGCGGGAGTCAGGTCAACAACTAATGTTGTGATTACTTCTTCTTCATTGGTTGGCTCAGGGTCGTCATCACTACACGATGAAAGCAACAACGTTGCAAATAGAAAAGAATAAAAAAGAAATGGAGCTACCATCTTTAACTGTGCGGAACGGTTGATGTTCATAGAATTGATTTTTAGTTGTTTATTAGTTTGTAAAATTATACTTGAGTCTGAGCATAATATTTCTGCCAAGGTCATCAGCATAGTATCGTAAGCGATTCATATAGTTTCGGTATGAAGTGTTGAGTAAATTCTCTCCGCTTAATGTAATGGACAGATCGTGCCTGCTAACAGGAATTTTACCGCCTATCTCAACATTAAGTAACGCATAAGCACCGGGTGCAGACATAAAATCGAAGTTTCTATTGCCTGTATAGTTGGGCACATCTTCCGGGTATACCGTTACCGGTGCGCGATATTGCTTCAGCGTTACAGGAACACTAACCGCCATATATATATTCTTGAATTTGCCTGTATTATTGAAGGCATAACGCAATGTACTTTCCAACTGTGTTGGTGGAATAAGCGGAAGCTTGTCATCTTTGGTTATATCGCGTGCATATAAATACGAGAACTTACCGGTATAACTAAGTCGTTTGGTAATACCGGCATTTATAGAAGCATCACCACCAGCAAGCATTGCATCAGTTTGCTTATACTTGAATACAGGAAAATATCCCCGAATGGTTAAGCGTGTTTCGGAAGGCTGCAGGTATATATAGTTATCAATTAGGTTGACGAACGCTGTAACCTCGAAGCTCATTTTTTCACCGGTATGTTGAAAGGTGTTACTCCACTTTTTTGAAACCTCTTTCTTCACCTGCGACAGATCATTAGACCAATCTCCATTTTGTAGCATTAAACCTTCTTCAATGGATGCTGTGCCGTGGTGAAGGCCCTGGCTATATAATTCACTTATGTGCGGAGGTCGTGATGATATACCTATATTAGAAATGAATCTCGATTTATCAGAAAAGAAATACGAAGCGCCTGCTGATCCGGAAAAGTAGTTGAAATTGAATGTTGGCTTAATAAGTTGGTTCTGCCTATTGAAAGTAAGAACTTGAAGATATTGATGATCGAAGCGCCCGCCAAGCTCGAGCACCCAATCTTCCTTCCGTAATTTTTCAATGATAAAAATTCCCCCGGCATATAGATCATAGTCGGGTATAAGCGGTACTATACCAGTGCCCGCTTCGTTGTTATTATTCCGGAATGTGCCGTTTACACCAGCACTGCCCGACCAGTTACTGCCAATGCTATGTTCCAGCGATGCATCAATAACATTGCTAAACAGATCAAGCGACAATGCAGGTATATCACTGCGGCCACCCCTGCGTATATCAAATTCCTGACGCTTATTATACTGGCCTCCATAAAGTATATTCAGTTTGCCAAGACCTTTCAGATTTTTGGAAGCCTTAATCTTTAGTAACTGATGGTTGATTTTTTGCCGCGGGTTGTTAATGTCGTAGGTAAAGTCTGCTATATACCACGGACGTTCATTCTCGATAGATGATTGCAGGTCTGCTATATTTCCGGTGTGCGCACTGCGCAGAATTCCGATTTGCGTGTTGAAGCTGCTAAAGTATATTTCCAGTTGTTGATCATTCTTTTTATACCCAACGGTTCCTGAAAAATCATACTCTCGCACTCCGGTATTTGAAAGGTTATAATCAGGAGCATGAAAGTCTCCTCCCTTCTTAGCGGTGCCCTGCAGACGCCATCCCCAGTTCTGCGTTCCTTTAAATCCTCCTTCCACCAT
>CBIHOZ010000131.1:0-20504 GCA_966211525.1 uncultured Chitinophaga sp.
ATACCGGCCGGTGTTTTTATAAGCATGTATGATCATCGAAGTGTCGTGCTTGGTGATTACCGTTCCATCGCCCAGCTTCCACTCAAATACTTCGCCACCCGTGCTCAGGTTTTGAAAAACAATCTTGTCGGGTAAACAAATCTTGTTAAGACCTGGCATGTCGAGTTGTATGGAATTGGTTTGAAGCCGCGCCTTGAGTGACGAAAGATCAAATTTAAATGCGGCATTATTACAATTGAGACTTCGGTTTGTACGCGACCATGCTTTGGATGTAGTAGGAAAATCAGAATACGGACCGCGACAGCCCGAACATACGGCATGGTATACTATACCGTTCTTATCAAAGCGACTTGTGCCACCGTCTACGTGTGTTTGTGAGAGATCACCACCTAAAAATGTTCCGTATAAAAACTCTGTGGCGTCATCGGTTAAGACTATAAAATAAAAATCATTACCACTTGTATTCGGTTGATGCGCATCGCTGGAAACGCGCATACCACTGGTGCTGCTCAGTGTCCAATGTGCTGAGTTCAGCGAACCACCCCACCCCGACATATACAGGTTGTTACATTCGTTCACCAGGAAAGCTGTCGGCGATATATCGGGCATGCCTCGCCCGGAACCAAACACCGTAGAGAATTGCAATTGCTTCAAGTTGCCGTCAAACTTTTGCACGAATTGCCCGCTGTTAGGGTTACGGTATACATTGGCCGGAGTAATGGGCATCTTCCCTGAAGTCTGTCCGTAAACATATACTTCTCCGGCATCATTCAAGTCCAGAAAGTATATCTGATCAAAAGATGTTGTTCCGGTATAGGTTGAATGATATATAGTATCGCCCATAGGCCCCACTTTTGCGATCCAGCCATCGGCATCACCGGCAAGTTTATTCTGATAAATAGATGTTGTTACCGGGAAATCAGTACTGGCCGTTCCTCCTGCTATATAGATGTTATTGTCGGCATCCAGCTTAAGTGTATGTGCAGCATCGTCTTCACTTCCACCGAGAAAAAGTGAAAAATTCATCTGACTCAGGTTTTCATTAAAACGAAGCAAGATCGCATCCGTAGCCCCACCGTTGTAGGTATTATCTTTACTTGGTGCCTGCGGAAAATCTGCCGACCCCGTCACTGAGCTGACATATATATTTCCTTGTGCGTCCGTAATTACATCACCACGCAATTCATCACCATAGTTCTTGGCTAATATACTATCCGTGGGATTCAGACCATCGTTGCCGGTGCCTCCCACAAAGGTCGAAGCGAGTAATTTTGTTCCGTCCCTGCTGATGCGTGCAAGCACGATATCAGAACCATAAATATAGGTGACGACATGAGATATAGTATCGCCTCCGTTAAATGTTCGGTCGAATGCATTCGGAGTTGTTGGAAAATCAGCTGAACTGGTGGTCCCCAACACTATCAATTCTTCCTTTGCATTCATTACCAAACTATGTGGTGATTCAGAATCATCACCTCCCAGGTAAGAGGCATATAGTAATTTACTTCCGGAAGAGTCGTACTTCAATATACCAATGTCATATAAACCTCCATAGGTAGTTTGAAATGCACCGCCTGTTGCCGGAAATGTTCCGCTGTATCGCTGGTTCACAAAGTGATTGGTTACACCGGCCGAGTATAGATTGCCTTTTTCACCGGGAGTTGCTGTGCTGCCCCAGTTATCGGCTGTAGAACCGGAGTAAGTCGAGAAGATCAGCAACGGATCGATGACGAGTTCATAACACGGATCATACCCGTCCGGAAAGACAAATGAGACAAGCTTGTCGTTTAAATTATATTCGCATGTTACCATTACCTTTCGGCCATTAATCCACTGCCAGGCTACCGGCTTCTTCTCGATGATAGAACCCAACGGCGTGACTACTGTCAGATCGCCCTGTGTCAGCTTTACATCGGCTCCGCTATACTCAATCGCGATCTGCATCGGATCACCTTGCGGGGCCACTATAAAATCATACTTCACATGTTCACCGGAAGAATATACTTTCATATCAACCCCCGCATAAAACGAAGGGTATATAAATCCCTCGTATGCATATGCCCGCGATGCCCACTGGCAGGAGTCACTTCCTAAAAAATAATTGTAGTATTCCGATGATCTTCCAAACGTGAGCGGCGTTGCCTTGCTATTGGCACCGGCAAAGTTTACATGAACGGCATGGCCTGTAATTGTATTATCGGTAAGATCAGCTTCATTGATTTGGTGCGGATGATGAGACCGTTCGTGTATGCGCTGTATCTTTTCTTCATCCAGCATATAATATACAAACCGCCCCGGCTCTACCTGCATCGTTACACCGTGTACACGTGCAGAAAATTGTATGGGAGCAGGCCATTGATTCTTGTTCTCGATAAACTTTACGGCCGGTGCCAGGTCGGTTGCCAGCGCAAGGTGTGCCGAGAAGAATAACCAGGACAGAAAAAGTCTCATGATCCTTTCGAATGGTAATATCAAATGAATGAATTAAAAAATACCTGGCTCTGGCACGTAAGGTAATAGATAATCAGGAGATGTAAAACAATGAAATGATAACTTCGATTGGGTTACATCAGCTACCTAACGCGCTAACGTCCGCTACTTTCTCCCGACAACACCAAACCCTGCGAACAGAACTTCATCGCTTCTTCATGACCTGCCTTCTCAACAACGCTGAAGCATTTCAATTGATATCGCTCGAGCAAATCTCCAACCATCGCGTCATAACTTTAATAACGCTACTGCACTCCTATATCTTATATACCACGCTGCAATCGTTTACTACTAGTATCAATATCCAGAACCATTCTATATTTCAAATTTTTAGGCGTTAAAACATTCATATTTAAAAATTCATCCTTAATCTTGCGCCTCCTAATCTTAACCGCGCTATACATATATAGGTAATTAAATCTTTCTCTGCCCATGAATTAGTCTGCGTTCCATAAGCAAAAAAAATTCCCGGTCAGGTATTCAGCCTGAGATAACTATATCTGTTTTCCTTTTTTATCCTTATTTACCATTGAAAAAATTAATTGGCGTTCTCATAGCCATAACGGGAACTATTTGTGTCTACGGACAAAGTAAGCTTGGCAATTTCTACGTTACATGGGGTTATCACCGCGATCAGTATACCCGCAGTACGATTCACTTCAAAGACAACACAACTGACAATTATAATTTTACCCTGGAGAAAGCGAAGGCTCGTGATAAACCAGACTTTCACGATTTCTTCAACACTCCCCTTACCGTGCCGCAGTATGTTATCAATATAGGGTACTTCTTCGCGAAGAAACCGGAGTGGGGAATTGAAGTAAGCTGGGATCACCTGAAGTATGTAGTTACCGACAACCAGGTGATGCATCTGAAAGGTGAGATCCGTGGCAAATCGTATGACCTCGATACACTGGTAACACCTGCATTTGTTCATCTCGAACATACCAACGGCAATAATTACTTAATGGTGAGTGCCGTGCGCAGAATACGATTACTCCAGGACACCCATTTTAAAAATCACCTGAGCGTGCTGGTGAAAGCCGGTGCAGGCGGACTGGTTCCGAAAACCGATTCATACATTATGGGCAATCACAACGATGGTCCGTTTCGCCTGAGTGGTTTTGTTGTAGGCTCCAGCGTAGCGATCCGTTATGATATATTCCGGTATGTATATGTTGAAGGAAGTGTGAAAGGTGCTTTTGCAGACTATACTTCCGCGAAGCTATATGAGCAAGGCCGTGCCAGGCATACGTTCTTCTCCGCGCAGTATATATGGGCTGCCGGTATAAATATACCATTTCACGGTTAGTGCAACTTACTAACCGAAAGTCCTGGCAGACAGATGCCGTTCCTCCGGGAGCGGCATTTTTGTTTTCAGGCTCAACACGAAAAAATTTCTGTATACTTGAACCCCGAAACCACCACCATGGAAAACCCCACCCGAAAAAAAGTAAGCCGGAAAGCGATCATTGGAATTATACTGGGAATTGCCGTTGCCGTTACCGTGAAGATGCTTGTCTTCAAAACACCTTCGCACGAAGCGCAACTGCAACAGGCAGCCGGCAACCTGAACAAATCGTGCCCGATGATGATTGACCCGGAAACCCGCCTCGATAATGTAACGATACCGGCAGCAAAGGTCTTTCAATATAATTATACCCTGGTGAACATGCAGAAGGCTTCAATTGACATAGAAGACTTGAAGAGTTTTCTGACACCAACCATCGTGGAAAATGTAAAGACGAGTCCACAACTACAGCTCTTTCGTGAACAGAACACTACACTGTCCTATCATTATAACGACCAGAATGGTGTCTTTCTATTTGATATTGTTGTTACCCCTGATCTCTATAACACCCAACCCTGATGCAGAGTATATTTCAGCTTTCACTGGTCGTTAACGACTACGATGAGGCCATACAATTCTATACACAAACACTGAACTTCAAACTGGTAGAAGACACCGTGCTGAGCGAGACAAAACGCTGGGTGGTGGTAGCTCCGGAAGGTTCAACGGGATGTTCACTGCTGCTGGCGAAGGCCGCGAATGACGAACAGAAGAGATATGTCGGCAATCAAACCGGCGGACGTGTGTTTTTATTCCTTCATACTGATGATCTGGCGCGTGACTACAACGCAATGCGCGCAAAAGGCGTTATCTTTGTACGAGAGCCATCAGTCGAAGCGTATGGAACGGTGGCCGTGTTCAAAGATCTGTACGGCAATCTCTGGGATATGATTGAACCGAAGAAGCCGGGCTAGCATCCGGGACTGATTCGCACAGAAGTATATTTCAACAGGTTTCGCAAAACGTATATAATATACCGCGCATCGCTATAGCTGTACCCGTGAAAAAGATCATCTCTATTCTGTTCCTGTTATTACTATGCCTGTTGCTGGTATACTATTTTCTGCCCGAAGAACGCCTGCCGCCTCACACCCGTATTGATAAACTCGTGGTAGTTAAAAGTGAACGCACCATGTATGCCTACACGAAACGCAAACTTGTGGAAGTATATTCGATAGCCATCGGCAGGAATTCGGTTGGTGACAAAGAATATGAAGGAGATAAGCGAACGCCTGAAGGATCGTATTACATTGAAGGTAAAAATCCCAACAGCGGATACCATAAGAACCTCGGTATTTCGTACCCGGATAAAACTGATTTGCAGGAAGCCAAAGCAAAAGGTGTGCGCGCAGGTGGTGATGTAAAGATACACGGTTTAAAAAACGGACGGGGACTACTCGGTAAATTTCACCGGCTCCGCAACTGGACTGCCGGTTGCATTGCCGTAACGGATGAGGAGACGGATGAGCTTTACGATGCGGTTGCTATCGGCACACCGATTATCATCCGCCCATAGGGCTATCGGTCCCTTGGTAAAAGGGAATTTTGTATCTGGTATTCATAGTCGTTAGCATTGGTTTTTATATAGCTATAGTACCGCCTGGCATGTATACTATATAGAGCCTTTCTAAAAAGCCGTCCGATCGGCCCTTATTTTTCAGGTATAGTATATATTAAAAGATTTATTAAGGCGGCTGATCGGTTATTTTGATTATCGTAAAAAAAGTGAACTTTGGCACACATGAAAAATTCAAGTAGTCTTGTCTCTACCTCCCTGAAGAAGGCTCTGACCAATTGCATTGAGATATTGGAGACCTGCTCACTGGTGGTGAGAAGCGTTGATGACCCGAAGCTTATGCGGCTGGGAAAAGTAGTGGGCGAATGCCTGGGGAGCTGTAAGAAGACACTTATGCTTATAAACAGTGAAGCAGAAGATGTAGTGGATTTCTTTCCGATATGCGAAGTAGCCTGCAAAAAGTGCAGCGCTGCCTGCAAAGGTGTTGATCTTGATATGTTTAAAAAGGCGGTGGTGGCGCTCACCGACTGCATTGCCGAAATACACTACGCCACACCATCCGCCCGAAAAAATATACTTTAGTAATCAGCGATTAGCTGAACGTTATATTTCATTAAACATCACTCTTCAAAATCGAGGTCACGGCCAAACGTTTCTTTCATGTTGTAAAGTGCCAGCAGACCGATTATGATCGTTAGTGCTCCAACCACTGCACCGCTGGCAATCATGCCTATATTTACCCGCAACAGTTCGAAGGCAAAAGTAAGCGGCAGCACCGTGGCCCTCACAACATTGGGCACCGTAGTAGCAACCGTAGCACGGATGTTGGTGCCAAACTGCTCGGCTGCAATGGTGACGAACAACGCCCAATAGCCAATGGAGAAACCAAGCAGCAAACAACTCATGTAGAACAATGTAACCGATGCCTGTGCAACGGTAAAATAGAGTGCTATAGCAAGAGCCGTTATACCCATAAAGATCAGCACTACCTTCTTACGACTTTGTAGGTATTGACTCAGACTACCGCTGCTTAAATCGCCCAGCGATAAACCGATATAACAGAACATAACCGCTTTACCGGCATCTACCATTCCGGGTACAGCAAGTGTAGCAGCAAACTCCGGTGAGAATGTAACGAGGATACCAATGACGAACCAGATGGGCAACCCGATAAAGATACACCGCACATAACTGATAAACGTGCTATAGCGCGTGAACAACATAAAGAAGTTACCGCGCTCCACGGCCTTCGCTTTCGCAGCAGCAAACATACCCGACTCGGCAACACTATAGCGAAGCAGTAACAGGCACAAACCAAGACCACCGCCTATCCCATAGGCTATACGCCAGTCCGTATAGGCGGCAACAACGTAAGCAAGTACAGCACCGAGAAGTCCCACAGAGGCAACGAGTGTTGTTCCGTACCCGCGAATCTGTTTCGGCAATATCTCGGCCACCAAGGTTATACCGGCACCAAGCTCGCCCGCCAAACCTATACCGGCTATAAAGCGAAGTATAGCATATTCAGGCACGGTAGACACAAACCCGTTCGCCAGGTTAGCGAGTGAGTATAAAAGAATGGAGCCAAACAGCACAGACAGACGGCCGCGCTTGTCGCCCAACACGCCCCAAAGTATACCGCCTACCAAAAGACCTGCCATCTGAACATTGATCAGAAATATACCCTGCTTCAGCAGTTCATCACCGCTTAAACCGAGTGCTTTGAGACTTGGTACACGAACAATACTGAACAACAACAGGTCGTATATATCTACAAAGTATCCCAACGCGGCAATAACAACCGGTGGCTGGAGTACCTGCCTCCAGACGCTTTTATGTTCCATGCTATATATGTGATTTAGAAAATGAACAGGCATGCTATAGCGAGGTATACACAGTACGATATACCTCACTGCCATAGCACGTTTATTTTATTTCAATTGCTGATAGAGCTTATTCAACACGTCTTTACGACTCGAACCGACCTGTGCCTGGAGTTTTATACCAGAAAGCTTCTCCCACGCAGCAAGTGTTATCTCATCCGCCGGGTCATTCAGCCTGGCTTGCCAACCGGGGAGATATCCGCGCAAGCCCATATACTGGATCATAGCGAAGTCTGCATGATCTGGCTGTACATCCTGAAAGTATATCAGCGTTGCCTTTTGTCCGATCAGGATCTTCTGCAATTCCGGTATTGCTATATTTCTTATTTTCTGATTGTGATCGATGGCGAGCGATGCCGCCACACCGGCAGCTTGTCCTAACGCCATCCAGCACGGCTCCATGCGCAACGTTGAAAAGCCTATATGACTGCCCGATACCGGAACCGGCAGAATCAGATTGTCGATTGTCTTCGGCACCATCACGCCATACGGAACGGTATATACCTGCGAAGGATAACTCAGGAAACCATCGAGGTGTATACGATTCGGTTCGCGTTTGCGCACGGCATGAGAGTCTAAGGCGTAGTGACTCGCGGTTACACTCGAAGCGTGCAACGGTGGACGTTGTCCCGGGGCAACTTCAGTAGCATCTTTCGCAGTAAAGAAATAGAGACCTTCAAACCTTCGTCCTTCGCGCACATATACCTGACGTGGGAAGTTATCGTTGTCAGTATATTCATCTTTTGCAAAGCCCCACTCCTTCGCTGCCTTTCTGAAATGCTCCGGCAATGCTTTATCATTCTGCGCGAACCAGATCAACCCTTGTATATAGTTTCGCAGGCGCTGTGCATATTGATCGCGCCAAGACCAGCCCGATGTTGGCCACGGCCAGTTCTCTTCGGGAAGATCGGTTGATATAAACGCCATGTGCTGGTTGTTAGCATCCGTCTTCGCGTTGGGCAACGCTACCATGTTGGTAATTTTAGCAATGCCCCAAACATCACCCGGTATTTTACTGGGCTTGCCGCTTGCTATATGCTTCCGGTTTTCTTCGAGCATCGATGCTGTTACCTGCTGCATGTGTGCACCGGTGTGCCGACCGGTCCAGACATCTTCAATCAGCGATATATACTCTTCGCGATTATACTGCAGTGGCTTCTTAACCTCTGAGCGGTTAGCAGGGTTGTTTGTGAGACATAACCTGTAATTATAGGACTGTACCGCGTTATCCCCTTGAAACGTAGAGCCCTCTCCTTCCTGACCGCCCCAGTATTTATAGACTATACCGGCACCGGGTTCGTGGAACTCGTCCTTACCTTCACGACCTAACCGGAATGGCACTTTTGCAGCAGCTCCAAGATCGCCCTCGTATGTAGCATCTACAAATACCTTACCGGTATACTCCTCGCGTTGCTGCGATTCGCGATTGAGGATATATATCTTTTTGATCTGATCATTCTCGATAACGATATTCTGATCGAGGACATCGAACTGACGCATCTTGCGAATGGTGATCTTCCCTTTTTGTTCAGCCAGCATCTGTTCGAGTATCTGCTCGGCTACAGAAGGCTCAAAATGAAAACCATCCGAGCAATCTTTTACCTGTTTCGAATCTGCACCATACTTTGATATATAGTATTGTTTTACTCGCGTGATGAACTCAGAGAATAAACCTGTTGTAGCGCCACGCGTTGCAATATCCGTAGCACCCAGACCATTGGCCGGCAAGCCACCGATGTGCGTAGTGCGTTCGAGTATAACAGAACTCTTACCTTCGCGGGCTGCCGCAATGGCTGTCATGATACCGCCCGGTGTACCACCCACAATCACCAGGTCGTATTGTGCATACGCACAGGTCGCTATCAGCCATAATATATAGCTTGCTATTATTTTTTTCATGTGTATAGTGATAGTGCTTGCGCACCTTTACAATGAATACTTGTTATTCTGTTTGGATTATTTTACCGGCACCCAGATCACCGCATCGGCCAGTACTTTACCATCAGCTTGTGCATTGGATATTTCTGCATAGGCGGATTTGCCCTTCGTTAAGGTATATTTTCCAACCGAAACCCATTCGCCCGAAGTTTGTCCCTCCACAATTATATCCGATGACTTGATGGCTTGCTGGTATTGCTTTTTACCATCCGAAAGTGTTACAGCAATCTGTGAGGACATGCCTGATACTTTCGGGAAGTATATATATACCTGATACGTTCCGTTTTGCGGAATATTCGGCGTAAAGCGAACGGCTTCTTTACCGCTGCCTGCTTCGCTTACAAAGAATGACGGACCGTAACCACCTTTCTTCTCAACAGTCCAATTACCTTGTTTGGTTACTTGTGTAGCATCGTCATTGTCTACCAGCACATCGAACAGTTTACCATCCGCCAGCGGGTTGGCTTTCAGTTCCTGCTGCAACTTCGCGATGTCGATTGACTGAATACTTTCATTTCCGTCAATGGCGTGTACCGCAGCCGTTGCAGAAGATTGTGCCAATACCATAAACACCGGTTCCATGCGAATAGAACCATACGCTATATGTGTTGCCGAAAGACAAACCGGCACAAACAAATTATTGCATTCAGATGCCTTTGGGACAATAGAACCGTACGCGATCGGGTATGGACCAAAGCCGCCAACTTCAACGTTACCTTCGTTCTTCACCTGTCCATTCACGACTACGCGTTGACAGTTGTGTGAGTCCATCGTATAGGCTGCCATGCCGACACCATCCTTCACCACTTCTTTTCCTTCGCAGTTCGCCTGGCTCATTACATAACTTCCAACCATGCGTCTCGCTTCGCGAATGTATAGCTGAGGCGACCAATTGCCATTGTCGGTATACTCATCTTTCGGGTAGCCCCACTTCAACATTTCGTTTCGGAGTTCAACCGGAACTCGAGGATCGTGACCATAGAAATATAGCAGCCCTTTGGTATAGCGTTCATGTTCACCGATAATTTGTTTGCGTTGCTCATAGGTTCCATCCGGGTATTTATAGTTCATGCCGATCATATCCGTTGAAAAACCACCGCGGTTGTTAATGTCGGTTTTGTTATTGGGCATGCGACTCCAGATAAAATAATCATCAAGTCTTTTCCTGGATGGATTGGCTTTCAACAAGCGTACTGCGAGTTCATACCGGGTAGAGTCATAGTCTTCCGGTCTTGTAATCGGCACCATGTTATTCTTATCAGACGTAAGACAGATGCGATAATTATAGGCCTGCACTTTTTTATCACCTGTACCATTCGGTTGCAACGTTTCACGGCTCACGCCCCACACCAGACCGCTCTCCGGTTTCCCGGGAATTATATAGGGATCTATACCATCCTGGAACTGGTGCCCATGCATCAGCTGTACTCCGTTGATGGTCTCGTTGTAATCTTTATTATCCTCACGCCCTACTACGTACGACACTCCGGCTTTCGCCATCAGGTCACCTTCATAACCGCAGTCGATATATACCTTCGCGCGAACGATGACCCCAGCAGCACTGCGATCAACCGCATTCTCCAGCACAACCTCAGTAATGCGAGCCCCCTGCTTCTTTACATCTCTCAGCCGTGTCTCATACAGCACCTGGAAATTTCCCTGCGCTACATATTGTTTAAATATATCTTCCGCTACATGCGGCTCGAACGTCCACTGCTCAAATTTACCATAGTGTTGTCCGATGCGCCTGTAGAAATCGCGGGCAAGCCCGGTAATCGCATACTTGTTCCCAATATCCGTATACCCTAACCCACCCGAGCTCATCCCTCCGAGGTAGCGGCCGGGTTCGATTAATATAGCTTTCTTGCCGAGCTTCTGTGCGGTATAGGCGGCAATAACACCTGCTGATGTACCACCATATACGCAAACATCTGTTTCTATGATTCGCTGCGCGGATGCCGCGGTTGTAACCAGTACGAATGTTGCAACCAACGCAACCACTATACGCTTTTTCAAAATCATGCCGTAAGGTTTAGTCCAATGTAAAAAAAGGGCATCTGCAGAACACGCAGATGCCTGTCTCAAAGTATATATTAATATCCCGGGTTCTGGTCAGTTGCGTCCAGTGCCTTGTTGTAAAGCATCTCCGAGTTCGGGATTGGCCAGTACATGTGTTTCTCGGCCACCACTATATTCTTAACTTCCTTGATGCGTTGCTCCGCTATACCGAGGCGCTTCAAATCAAGCCAGCGCTTACCCTCGTACAACGTTTCATAACCACGCTCTTCTACAACCTTATCAACAAAGCTGGTGAGATCGAAATCTCCTATAGCAAAGTCAACCGGTGACGGTGTATTTGCATCATAACCGTATGCTCTGCGATGTACTTTATTGAGACTTTCCACCGCTTCGGCAGTAGGTCCGTTGTTTGCGCGTGCATCGGCTTCCGCGTGGAACAGCAACAGATCCGCGTAGCGATACCACGGGTAATCATTACCGGCACCGAGGTTGGTCGCCAGCGGGTCCCTATATTTCCGATAGAGACATGTATTGGCACCCAGCCCTACATCTACATTATACAAGATATGAGCTTTGCGTAAATCGTTCTTGCTCCAGTTCTTGATAACGATGTTGGATGCTGAGTCGGTATACTGTGCATATACTCCACCGGGCCCAAAGTATTTATACTGCGATGTAGCACGGTGCGCATAGTTTACCAACCCGAATCCCTGCTGGCGGGAATACTTCAGATAGAAAATCTCTTCGGATGTCGTTACCACTTCCGGACCGTAAATCTTCTGAAAATCTTCGGACGTTGATACCGGGACGAGACTATATTTACCCGAAGCAATTACTTCGGCCGCTTTTGCGCTCGACTCTGCCCACAGGCCAAGGTTCAAATATACTTCTGCCAATAAAGTTTTTGCAGACCATTTGGTTGGTCTTCCGGGTTGCGCGGGCACATCGGGTAATGCAGCTTCGGCTGCGAGTGCATCGCTTTCAATCAGGTCGTATACTTCTTCGATGCTGGCGCGTTCTACATTTATCTCCGTCATGTTATTCTCTGTCCGCAGCGGTACACCTTTCCAGTTACGCACCATAGCGAAGTACATGAGTGCACGCAGGTATTTTGCTTCGGCCACATAGCGATCAATCGCGGCCTGCGATATATCATTTCCGTTCGGCACGTTCTTGATCACAATGTTCGCGTTGCGTATAGCCTGGTATAGATTGTCCCATACACCACTTACACGGGTGATGTTGGTGTTGTCCAATCCCTGGTATAAACTTACCGGTGTCTGACTTCCGCGTGAGTTGCCGTAGTCGGCCATACCTTCCAGTTGCGCAGGATAGTTGAGACCGAATGCTCCATCGGAACGCATCGGACCATATATAGCGTTCACAGCAGCGGCTGCTTCATCGGCCGTGTTATAAAAAACTTCTGCTGACAATGACTTTGGATTTTCCTCTAAAACTTCGCTGCACCCTGCGAGGGCGAGCGATGCGATTATATAGGTGATTACTTTTTTCATACGCTTTCTTTTTAAGTTACAAGCTGCTGGTTGCTAGCTGCTGGAGTGTGAGCGAGAGAACGGTGTGTGAGCGGTAACTAGAAACCTAGTCGTACGCCTACGGTCATGCTTTTGGCTGTGGGGTAGCTGTAGTGATCTATACCGAGGCGGATGGAGTTGGCTCCTCCGTAGGAGTTGATCTCCGGATCATACCAGGAGTAGTCTGTTAGCGTGATCATGTTTTGTGCGCTTACATATACCTGTGCCTTGCGCAGCCAGTTCAGGTTGAGATCCGTTACCGGGAGATTGTAGCTCAACTGTATATTTTTGAAACGCAGGTATGAACCGTCTTCAACAAAGCGATCGGACACTTGTGTTTGTGTGGTGCGACTGATGACCGGATATTTGGCATCGGTGTTCTCTGGCGTCCAATGATCCTGGTATACTTCACGTGGCATGTTCAGTGCCTGCCCGTAATCAAGGGTCTGATTTACAGCACTCAGGTTGAAGATGTCGTTACCATATGAACCCTGTATAAATACATTCAGCTCGAAATTCCTGTAGCGCATGGTGGAGTTAAATCCATAGGTATACTTCGGATTCGGGTTTCCGATAATGCGCTTATCGCCTATATCGCGCGAACCGTTGGCGCTGAAATCTTCATACACAATTTTACCATTGGCATCGTAACCTTTTTCAACATAGCCGAAGAACGATCCGATGGGAGAACCTTCGCGGAGTATATTGATGTTGTCGTTCACTACCGATATATCAATGGACTGTCCTAATACATCGTTGCCACCGTATAGTTTAACAACCTTGTTTTTATTGAACGCTATATTCGCCGATACATCCCACTGAAAAGGACCTTCCAGTATAACTCCGCCTGCAGCGAGTTCAAGTCCTTTGTTTTGTACTTTACCAACATTCTGTATCGTGAAGCCATAACCCAGTGACGATGGAAGTGGTACTGTATTTAACAGATCGCGTGTATTCTTTATATAGTAATCCACTGTAAAATTGAAGCGGTTCTGCAGGAAGCCTATATCGAGGCCTATATCTGTCTGCGCTGTTGTTTCCCACTTTAACGGACCCGATAATCTTGTACCGGGAGCATAGTAGGTAACAAGTGCATCACCGAATACGACTTTACCAGACTCGAGTTGATTCAACGTTTGATAGGGGTTGATCGCAGTACTTCCGGTCTCACCATATCCTGCACGCAGTTTCATATCCGAGATGAATGTTATATTCTTCATAAATTCCTCTTCCGATAAACGCCACGCTAATGAAGCGGAAGGAAAACTTCCCCACTTCTGTCCATCGCTATAGCGTGATGAACCATCGGAGCGGAAACTTATCGTAGCGAGGTATTTATCTTTGAAAGTATAATTCACACGCGCGAGGTACGAGAGCAACGCCCATTCTGAAAATGAAGAGCTCGGCACACCTTGTGTATAAGCGGCACCTATATCAAACGACTCCTGTACATCACTCACAAAACCACTGCCGGATGCATTGAGTGTTGTGGTGGTATAACCCTGATAGGTAAATCCCGCGACAGCGGAAATATTATGTGCACCAAATTCTTTAGTATAGCTGATCGTATTTTCATTGAGCACACTGCTGATCTGTGTTGTAGCGATCGATGCGGAGCCTGTAGAATTAATAAACTTCTTCGTGGTATAGATGTCAGTGCGATCCTCTGTATTCTCTACGCCACCGGAAATTTTAATCGCAAGTCCTTCTACGGGAGTAAATGTTAACGCTCCGTTGATCAATACTTTGTTAGAGCGAATATGATCTGACTGCTGCTCAATATAGTTGAGCGGGTTGGTAATAACATTCGATCCCCAGGAATATGCTGCTGATAAATTGGTATACGTACCATCAGCATTATAAGGTGTTTGCGTAGGATAACCGGACAGCATAGCTGAGATCAGTGAACCACCGCGGTTACCACCTCCGGAGTTCTTACGATCTGAATCAATGCGACTTAATATTGTGTTGAGATCAAACTTAAATTTTTTACTGATGTCGGTAGTAATGTTGGCGCGTACAGAGTTACGAACATAATCACTCCCGATGATGATGCCTGCCTGGTTGAAATTACTTCCGGATAAAGAGAAGCGGGTTTTCTCGGTGCCACCGTTTATACTGATCGCGTGATTCTGTATAGGCGCTGTCTGCAATACGAGATCCTGCCAGTCGGTGCCTTCTCCAAACGAATTAATTTCTTCCTGTGTAAAGTGTGGCGCAAGTCCATCGTTAGCGGCCTGCTCGTTGTAGAACAATGCATACTCCCGTGCACTCATCATGTCAATCTTCTTGCGTATCGTTTGCCATCCATAGTAGCCATCATATTCAACAGTCGTTCTCCCCTGCTTGCCACGCTTCGTAGTGATGATTACTACACCATTCGCACCGCGTGATCCATATATAGCAGTAGCCGATGCATCTTTCAAGATCTGGATCGATTCTATATCTGCATTGTTCAGCAACGTAGGATTACCGGAATACGGAAAGCCATCTACTACATATAGCGGCTCGTTAAATCCCTGCACAGAGTTTGTACCCCGAACGCGTACACTAATGGAAGCTCCGGGGGCTCCTGTATTTTGTGATATCTGTACACCGGGCGCGCGGCCTGCGAGTGACTGCACTATATTGGTTGTTGGATATGCATTCACCTCGTCAGATTTGATCGATGCAACGGAACCGGTGAGATCCGATTTCTTTACTTCGCCATATCCGACTACTACAACTTCCTGTAGTGAGGTAACATCTGCAGCCATAATAACATTCACGCTGGTTTGACTGCCAACGGCAACCTCTTGTGTCAGGAATCCGATGAATGAAAAAACGAGTATAGCACTTTCGTCTTCAACGGAGAGGCTATACGTACCGTTGGCATCGGATGTAGTTCCGATGGTAGATCCCTTTACGAGTATATTTACCCCGGGCAGCGCTTGTCCCTGTTCATCGGTAATGGTTCCGGTAATGAGTATATCATAAGGCATTTTGTTTTCTGCATCCGCCGGAGCGATGTCCAAAGCTCCCGTACGCTGGCGGGTCAGCACGATCTGGTTGCCATCGGCTTCGAACGTTATTTGCAGCGGAGCAAAAATTTGTTTCAATAAATCTCCGAGACGTTCATCCGTTGCTTCGATGTTTACGTTTTCTTTCGGAGAGATGAGTTGTGACTGGTAGAGAAATTTAACATCGGTAGCACGCTCTATTTTTTGAAGCGCCACACGAAGGCTTACATCGTTCAGGTCGATGGTAATTTTCTTTTCCAGAACCTGTGCTGTGATCTCACTGGCGTGAGCAACACCCAGAAATGTGAGTACGCAAATAAAGTGAATGAATGAGACCTTCATAATGAACAATAGCTGTCCATGAACTTGTAGTTCTTTTTTCATACTTTTGAAAATGGTTTGTCTTGAAGTGAAATACGGAGAGACAACGCCCCTCATCCTCGCCAGGATGAATACGGGGCATTTCAGAACCGGTGGTGTTAGCGCACCATCGGTTTCTTTTTTGTAGATATTATGTCTTCATAGGCTTACGGAATTGGTTTGGGTTTGGGTCGTGTCTTGAATTCAGGCTTTCACTGACTCGCGCATCCTTTGCTGTAGATGATAATGTGTGAGTCAATGATCTCGTACGATGCATCTATACCTTTACAGATGAGTTTCAGTTTATCGTACAGCGGTTCGTCTGTTAAGGACGCGTTGATGGCACAGCTTGCCAGTACTTCTTCATCGTATACTATATCTACACCGTAGGCATTTTCGATTGCATCAAAAACTTCTTTGATCGGTGTGTCGGTAAATTCAAATTCCTGTTTGGCAACGGGTATCAATACGGATGGATTTTCCACGAGTGATTTTACCATCTTCATCGCCTTGCGTTCATATACTACCTGCTGGTTCGGCATCAGCACTACGCCTTCTACCTGGTCCACGGCATCCTCCACCACTTCTTCTTTTTTCTCTTTCGCCTGGTCTTTGAACACGGATACTTTACCCGTCTTTACCTGCACCGTTACATTCTTTTCTCCTATGAAATTGCGCACGGTAAAGCTTGTTCCTAACACACGTGTTATAATTTCATTGGCATGGACTATAAAAGGCCGCGCAGGATCTTTCTTTACTTCAAAGAAGGCTTCACCGATAAGGTATACTTCGCGTATATCTTTTTTAAAATGCTTCGGGTAACGTAACATACTATGCGGCTGTAATACGATAGAAGTACCATCTTCGAGCACCACTGTCTTGGGTACCTCATTGTTATTAACATGCTTCTCGAGATTAATAGTAGCAACTACCGGATGATGATTAACCGCCGGGTGTCCGGTAAATATAACCTGGTAGGTATACCAGCCTATACCGAGTATAACTACCACGGACGCGGCCTTCATATACCAGCGTTTATAGAACGGTATAATTTTCTTTTCCTCTTCTGCGAGTATCGATAATGTACCCGAGATTTCATTCCATATAGCGCGTTGCTTTTCATGCCCCGGTAGATGTTGAGGTTCTTCGAGAATCGCCCGTATCATGAGCCGTGCTTCTTCGACTTCTTCTTTTCGATGCGGGTGTTGCTCAAGCCAGTTTTTCCAGAAGCGATCGAGCTCCGGATAACGGTTTGCATACTTCACCCATTTGATGAAGTCATCATCGGTGGCTAACTCTTCAGCACTAAAGCGGGCATAATCTTTCATACCTTGTTGAAATCAATTCAAACGTTATAATTATCAAAAGCAACGTTTTCGGGATTTAACTCACCTGAAAGGAAAAATATTTTTGGTGGGAGAAGAAATGGGGAATGGAGGGGAATTTGGAAGGCAGAAGTTGAAAGTCAGAGAAGTCCGGAAGTCGGAAAGTCCGAAAGACGGGAAGTTTGGAAGACGGGAAGTTTGGAGTATAGAAGTTTGAAAGTTGAAAGACCGCGACAGTAAGAATAGAACTTAGATAGTCATAAAGTTTCGAGAATTGGAGTAGAGATTTTAGGGAAGAGTGAGTGAGAAAATTATAAAACTAATACTGACGAGACCAAAATAGGTATATAAATATAGTCAAAGAAATAATCTATAGCAGAAGAGAAAAACAACACGCACGAGTCCGAAGGACCGCGGTCAATAAGTTTGTTAGGACAAATATTTAGGAGCTATGATTTGATTTAATTGTCGATCTCGCATTGTCAGCTCTCCAGTCTTTCCGTCTTTCGGACTTTCCGACTTTCGGACTTTCCGTCTTCCGGTCTTTCCGACTTTCCCGACTTCCGGACTTTTCTGACCTCCCGACTCCCCTCACCAAAAGAAGAACACCAACAAACTAATCACATACTTAGCATAATGCCGCAGCTGCAGCAGGCCGCGTTGCACGAGGTTTCGCGCGGATTGTTCATTTACGTTGAGGATGGCTGCAATTTCATCGAACGACATTTCATCGTAGTAACGCAACACCAATGCTTCATACTGGCGCGGTGAAAGATCGCTGAGTAATTTTTTTAAACGATATATACGTTGATTGTTATTCTCTTCATCAATCAACTCCTGCTCGGATGAGGGCGTTGCTGCTTTGAGCGCATCTTCAATGATGGAGCCATCCGCTGTAAAAAAGTTACTGCGCGAATCGTTACGCATCAGTCTTCTCCGCAGCGAGCGGTATAAATAGAAACGAACCGATGTTGTTGACGACAGCGAACTGCGAAAGCGCCACAGGTCTACAAAGAGATCATGTATACCATCTTCAAGCGCAGCATCGGTTGTGCCTATCTTCTTACCGTAATTATAGAGTAACTTGAAATAGCGATCGTATAGCCATGCAAAAGCCTGTTCATTGCCCGCCCGCATAGCTTCCCACTGCTTCAGTTCTATATCATTATGTACGTTAAGGTGCATGGTGTTGACGTGCTTAAATACGGGAATTTATTTTACAAAAACCAGTATCGCCATTTATTTAAATCGTTTGAACTTTCGTGTAACGCTGTTTTGGATGTAAGAAAAAATAATAAATTGATGGAATAAATCAGTTTTTATAGTGCTGTGCAACGGGCAACGACCGTACAAACTTCACGCGCTTTTTTAACTTTGTCTGTTTCAGCTTTTACCACTCTACCAACATGGCACTATCCTCACACAATATATTACTGTTAGGCTCTATTCTTCTCTTCGTTAGTATCATCACCAGTAAAACGTCTTTCAAATTCGGTATACCAGCGCTCATCCTCTTTCTGATTGTAGGCATGGTAGCGGGCTCCGATGGACTTGGCGGAATATATTTCAATGATCCCAAAATCGCTGAGTTTCTTGGTGTAGTGGCGCTGACGTTTATACTTTTTTCCGGCGGATTGGACACGAAGTGGGACAGTGTAAAACCTGTACTCAAGAGCGGCATCTCGCTATCAACAATTGGTGTTCTGGTTACAGCTACTATTGTCGGGCTGTGCTCCTCCTATTTACTGAATATAACTATACTGGAAGGTTTATTACTCGGAGCCATCGTATCTTCTACCGATGCGGCTGCGGTGTTCTCTATTTTGCGTTCCAGAAATATAGGACTCAAGGGTGTGATTCGTCCGTTGCTCGAGCTTGAAAGCGGAAGTAACGATCCGATGGCATACTTCCTCACGGTAAGTTTTACGTTCCTGGTGCAAAATCCGGATGCTTCCATTGTATCGCTTATACCGAAGTTTCTCATTGGTATGATACTCGGTACAGTATGCGGATATACTTTTGGAAAGCTGATGATCTTTATCACCAACAAGATCAAGCTGGACATTGAAGGACTATATCCGGTGTTAATATTATCACTGGTATTCTTCACGTTTTCCTTCACCAACTTTATAGGTGGCAACGGTTTTCTGGCAATTTATATAGCGGCTATCATTCTCGGTAACGCTAATTTTATACATAAGAAAAGTCTGATGAAATTTTATGATGGTCAGGCGTGGCTCATGCAGATCATCATGTTCCTTACCTTAGGACTCCTGGTATTCCCGAGTCAGATTGTTCCGTTTATAGGGCCCGGTGTTTTGCTGGCGGGGGTGCTTATTTTCCTTGCCAGACCGATCGCTGTATTTATAGCACTTGCCAACTCGGATCTTCGCTGGCGTAAAAAACTTTTTATATCGTGGGTAGGTTTACGCGGTGCCGTGCCGATTGTATTCGCTATATATCCGCTGATTGCCGGTGTGCAGAACGCTACCATGATCTTCAACCTTGTATTCTTTATATCTGTATCTTCTGTGCTTGTGCAAGGTACTACGCTGGCTCTGGTGGCACGCTGGCTGAAGGTAAGTGTACCGGAAAAGATCAAACGTAAATTTCCTTTGGACATTGAGATTAAGGATGATATCAAAGCTGAACTGCTGGAGCTGGATATACCTCCTCACTCACCTGTGGCCGGTAAAGCTGTTGTTGAATTGAATCTGCCGCGCACAGCATTAATAGTGCTGATCCACCGCGAAGGTAAATATATGACGGTGCGCGGTGATACCGTGATCGAGGAGAACGATCACCTCCTTATTATGGCCGATAACAAAGACGCTGTAAAAGATGTACATGCCTGCTTCCGTGTTGATGCTTAGTTGACGGCTGAACAGAGGGTATGAAAATTTACTTTTTTATTCTTTCTGTTCCATCAACTAAACACAACGGGTATGGCTATTAAAGTTGCAATCATCTACTACAGTTCTACCGGAGCAAATTACCAACTTTCCCAATGGGCTGCCGAAAGTGCACGACAGGAAGGTGCCGAAGTAAAGATCGTACGGGCTGCTGAATTGGCTCCACAATCTGCTATTGA
>CBIHOZ010000132.1:0-20360 GCA_966211525.1 uncultured Chitinophaga sp.
AATGCATAGCATGCTTTCAGATCAAGCGTATCTGCGTGATGCTCGTTCAGAATAAAGACTGATCCCTGGTTACAGGAAAGATATTTTACAATATACCGGATCACCTCATCCGACAACTTATCAATATCACTAACGGTACGAAGTAAATTTCCAAAGGAAGCAAGGCCCTGGTTTTCCCATGCTCTTCTTTCTTCAGCACTTTTGCCTTCCAGCAGTTTATCGCGGAAATGTTCGAGTTGTCCTGCTACTGTCGTGTTCTCAAAATCGCTCGATACGGAAGCCGTGTAATTTCCATTTTCGAGTTCGGCTATAAATTGTTCCAGCATAACGAACTGATCTTTTTCGCGCTGAAGTTGCTGTTCAATTTTGTATTCCTGTTCACCGATCATTCTGCCCATGGTGTAAAACAATGTGGTAAGGAAAAATGGTGATGTAAGAATAATCCAGTGTGTAGGATTCGAAGTATATAATACCTCTATACTTTCAAATGTAAACCGCAGATCTTTGGCAAACAGGTCAACGACCATCGCGATGATGATGAGTGTTACGCCGAGGAATGCACCGAGGTAGGCCATTCGGTACTTGAAAGTATGATTGTTCAACGAAAGAAAGTTATACGTACCACTATACGTATTCGAAAAAGATTCCATAGTAATATAGTATGAATTGAGAATAGTTATTCAACAATAACCGGCCGTTTTTACACAGTGGGGTTGTTCAGGAAATGCAACAGCCTTTTCGAAAGACAAGGTGAGAATCTTATCTTCTGCAGAACATGACAAAAATCAGGTAAAATATTTTTCCGGGGCGATTTATAACAGGTATAAATGATTCCGACTCTACTCGGTGTGATCGGGCAATGCAAATGCTACATAGGCATCACCTGACTTCGTTTTCAGCTTTCCACCACCACAGGCTATAACTACATATTGTTTTCCGTTTACTGCGTATACCGCAGGCGTTGCAAAACCAGGAACAGGCAGCTTTGTTTCCCATAGGAGTTTGCCGGTGCGCTTGTTAAATGCGCGAAACTTACCATCCTGTGTGGCCGCTATAAATAAAACGCCACCTGCTGTTACTACTGGTCCTCCATAATTTTCGGTTCCGGTAGGCGTGGTTGCCTGTGGGAAATCCGGATGCTCACCAAACGGAATGCGCCATACTATATTGCCGGAATTAAGATCGACAGCATTCAAGGTCCCCCACGGTGGTTTAATGGCAGGGTAACCTTCTTTACTTACAAACTTGTTATAGCCGGTAATGCGATAAGGTATCGCGCGCAGATCCACGGAAGAATCCTGCGGTATAAATTCCTTCTTTTGAAGCGACCCTATATTCAACACAAAAGAAGCTATAGCTTCACGCTCCTGTTCCGATAGATGTTTAAATGCGGGCATCATGCGTCTGCCCGTGGCTACAAATTCTGCAAACTGATGCGCAGTATATTTACTTTCTATACCGGTGAGTGCCGGATAATTACCACCGCCCTCGCGGTTAACACCGTGGCAGCTGCTGCAGTGATTGAGATATAGTCGCTTTCCAGCTATAGCATACGTTTCCTTTACCGTATTACTTTTCTCAACATCAGCGATTGTAATAACCCAGGGAATTTCATTGGCATTTACATAGAATATACCGGTAGCAGGATCAATTGCAGGTCCACCCCACTCGGCACCACCATCCAGCCCGGGAAAAAATATACTCCCTTCCCGCGAAGGCGGAGTAAACATGTGTCCTTTCTGATATCGGTGAAATTGCTTGCGGATCGTGTCAAATGATGCAGGCGGCAGCAAGTCGTTCAGATCAGCCTCGGTAAATGTTTGCCGCATAAAAGGTTCAGGTTTGGCGGGTAGGGGTTGCGTTGGCGCTGTCTTCTCGCCCGGTATTACAGAAGGTGGTACAGGTTCTTCCTTGATATCAAACAAAGGTTTTCCCGTTTCACGCTCGAACACATAGATAAAACCCGTCTTGGTAGGTTGCGCTACAGCATCAACCTTTTTGCCATCGCGCAGTAGCGTTACCAATGCGGGTGGCGTAGGTATATCACGATCCCATATATCATGATGTAGATATTGAAAATGCCAGATGCGTTTACCCGTGGCAGCATCCAATGCAAGTATACAATTGGCAAACAGATTGTCGCCTTTGCGATTGCCTCCGTAAAAATCAAAAGATGCAGAACCTGTCGGGGCAAAGAGTATACCGCGTTGCTCATCCAATGTAAACCCGGCCCATGCATTGGCACCTCCGGTAAATTTCCATGCATCCGGATTGTCCCACGTATCATAGCCATATTCACCCGGGTGTGGAATGGTATGAAAGATCCACTTCTGTTCACCCGTGCGAACGTCATACGCGCGAATGTGTCCGGGAGCAGCATCAGGGCCTTCGGATACACGTGATCCTATAATAAACAAATCTTTATAAATGATTCCCGGTGATGTAGCCGTTACAAAGAGATCATGCGCATCTTCACCAAGTCCCTCATGCAAGTCAATTTTTCCTTTCGCACCAAACCGCTCGTTTAATTTTCCTGTACCTGCGTCTACGGCATATAGCATTGAGCCGGCCACATAAAATATAGTTGCTTCGGTTCCGTCTGTCCAATGCGTAACACCGCGATTGTTGTTGAGTATAAAATCCAGAACACGATTATCCGAAGTAGGTTGCCGCGGATCAAATACCCACTTCGGCTTACCAGTGGCAGCATGTAACGCAATCAGTTTTAATTGTGGCGTAGTCGCATATAGTATATCCTTCACAATAACAGGATTGCATTGTATCTGTGAATGATTGACCGTATCAGCATCACCTGTATTATATGTCCATGCCACCTGTAACTCCTGTACATTATTGGTATCAATCTGCGTAAGCGAAGAATACCGGATACCTTCACGCGTACCGCCTGTAACTTCCCAGCCGCTATATTTTGAATCTGGGTTTGTACAGGCAGACAACAATATACCGGCAGACAAGTATATAATCCATTGCAATTGTCTCATTCGGAAAATTCGTACCCGATGAGCGTAGTGGTAGCGTTCTAATGTGAGCATAAAGCTGGTTGTATTCGCTGAACAATTTCAAGTATGACAAACTGCACAGCTATTAAAAATAACAATATCCTGCTAAATTCAAATCGTGTTATGGGACAAGTGGTGTTGATACAATTTTTACTTCAATCGTGCAGCCAATGAAAAAACTACTACTACCGTTCTTGCTGGTTTGTTTTTACAACACAACCGCTCAATTGAAAGTAAGCGACAGCGGCCGCTACCTGACTACTAAAGATGGCAAGCCCTTTTTCTGGCTTGGTGATACGGACTGGGAAATGTTTCATCGGCTTACCCGCGAAGAGATTGAATCGTTTATAGCACTCCGCAGTGAACAAGGTTATACCGTACTGCAGGCGGTAGCACTGGCGGAGTTCAACGGCATCAGACAACCCAATCGTTATGGCGACTGGCCATTGAACAACGAAGATCCTACGCAGTTACTCATCACACCGGGAAACGATCCAACCAACTCGTATGAGTATGATTATTGGGACCACGTAGACTTTGCCATTCAAAAGGCAGCGGATAAAGGTATATATATAGGGCTTTTGCCTACGTGGGGCGACAAGGTTGCGCACCTGTGGGGCGATGGCCCGATTATCTTTCATGAAGTCAACGCTGCTGCCTATGGAAAAGCTTTGGCTACGCGCTATGCCAATCAATGGAATGTACTCTGGATACTGGGTGGCGATCGGCCGGCAATATATACTTCGTCACGCGAAGGCGTTCATAAACAGTATGATGATCGCGCTATATGGCGCGCCATGGCAAATGGTATTGAAAGTGTATTGGGCAAAGATGCTTTCATAACGTATCATCCATGGGGCGGTGAAGCTTCTTCGTCTCAATATATACACGAAGAACCGTGGCTGGACATGAACACATTTCAATCGGGACATGGTGCGCGTGAGACACCGGCATGGGACTGGGTGAAACGTGATCTGGCTCTAAAACCACAGAAACCTGTATTGGACATGGAGCCTTGTTATGAAGATCACCCGGTAAACCCGTGGGATGGCAAATGGACACGCAGCCGCGGATACTTTCATGCTTACGATGTTCGCGCGAGAATATACAGAGGTATATTTGCCGGTGGTTGTGGTGTTACGTATGGGCATCATCATGTATGGCAGTTTCTCAATACTGATCTATACCCGCCCATCAACACCGCTGACACATTGATACCCTGGCAACAAGCCGCCCGCGCAGAAGCTGCGGGACAAATGCAATACCTTAAAAACCTGATGTTGTCGCGTCCGTATTTCTCGCGTATTGCAGATCAGCAAATGATACACGATGCAGGGCATAATTATACTGACCTCGTAGCCGCTACACGTGATGCGAACGGAACTTACGCCATGATTTACCTGCCGCAGAACAAACCGGTAAAGATTGATATTAGCAAAATAAAAGGTGCAGTGAAAAATGTATCGTGGTTTGATCCGCGAACTGGTAACGCTATAGCCGCCAAACCTGTGAAGGGCACCGGTGTAAAAACATTTTCGCCACCGCGTGATGGTGATGACTGGGTGTTGGTGATTGATGATGCCTCACAGAAATTCAATGTTCCCGGTATCGTATATCCATAAACAAAAACGCTATAGAGAAGACTTGCAGGGCAAATCTTGCTCTATAGCGGCATAGCTATATTATCTATGACTAAAATATATACGACTAACTGTTTACTTAATGGCTTCGCTTTAAAATAGCATCCTCATGGCGTTTCATCCGCGATATCTTGGTGCGCGTCTTATCTTTAAGCTGTCCGGAATATTTATCTTCTTCCGGCACTTTACCAGTCTCCAGAATAGTTTTAAACCGAAGCAGATCTTTACGGATTAATTGTTCTGCTACCGGGTTGATAAGTTTAGCAGCCAGGGCACCAGCATCCCCGGCGGGTAGCCTGTACGATATAACAGCCCTAACTTCCGTACCTTCTATACCAGCTGCGTCTCTGAACACAACGGAGCCTGCATTATCAATGAGACTGCCGGGAAGTGATTGCCAGGCTATATATTCATCCGGCCGATCGTCTGTAATTTCTGCTTCCCAGGAAATCCGCCCGAGGCCACGCGGCATGGCGGCTGTCCAATGTGAACGCGTCTCATCGATCTGCGTAACATCTGCGAGGTGTTTCATGAAGCGCGGCAGATTTTCAAGTTTGCGCCAGAAGGCATATACTTCAGAGCGCGGCCTGTTAATCGTCAGTACATTGGAAATCTGAATAGCCGATGCGCGCTTGTATATGGTATTTCTTTGCAACCTTGTATTGAGTGCACAATACCCCGTTGCTCCGCGCACTACGAGGTAGCCACCACTCAAAAGCATCGCTATATTTTTCGGCTGCTTCAAATTTCGCATGGCCAGCGATGCCAGCGCTAAACCTCCTAATACGGATGCTATCCGTTCACCAAAACTTATATTAATAACACTTGACCCGGTTGCCGGCGGAAGTTGGACGGCATTGAGTTCGCCTGAATTTTGATCGAGCATAGTTATATATAGTTATACCCTTAATATATAGTTATACAACTGTTGTAATGATCCTAGTCGCCATTATCATCTTCAAGTACAGTTAGGATACTATCAGCTTTATGAAGATGCATGCGAATGTGCGGCAACATATTATTCGCATAATCTTTTAAACGCTGCTCTTTGCCGCTTGCCACTTCTGTTTCGAACAGTGCTTCTGTTTTCTCATGGTCTACTACCTGGCTATGCATATAGGCTGTATCAAACGAATATCCGGATAAAGCCATCAGCATTTCCTTTTTCTCCTGGTGCTCAGCATCCAGGCCCGTAGGAAAATCGGCATCGAAATCATCAGCTATATCTTCAAGGTCATCCAGTGCATCTTCATGTTCGTCTACCATCATGTTTCCATACATTCTTACCGCGTCTGAATTTCCCTTTGATGCCGCCAACGCACCCAACTCTACTTCAGCACGATTTCCATAAGAAGCCATCGTAATAAAGTTCTTGTCTTGTTGTGATAGATCGCGGTTGTCACCATCATCGTCATCATCACATGCACCTGCAACCATCACAGTTGCCATAAGTGCCACTCCAGCTAGTTTTTTCCACATACGCATTTTTGTTTTTCTCCATTCGCGTAAAAATTATTCCCTTCCTTCTACAATTGCCGGAGTATATGCGATGGGTAACCCGTTGCCTATACCGGTACACAACTATCATGGCATTCCACACTAACATGTCTCATACTACTACACCTTCCGTATATATAGTGCATGCATCATCATAACAATATCTTCTGATAATCTCCTAACCGTGATTCAAACTTCGAATTCAGATCTTTGTTCTTTAAACAGCGGTCTACAATATTCACTTTCATATCTTCAAAGTGATGGTTCTTCTCTTTCACATAGAACCGGATGGATTTCTGTTCGGCATCAACGTGATTATCGATGCGTGTATACGGAGTGCCGAGTGCATCAAGTGTAAGTTCGTGTAAAGCGGCTTCCTCTCCGGTAAATGCTTCATAGAAGTGTTGTGTAGGATGACTTGTGTTCATTCAATATATCTCCGATTAAAATATATACTTATAAAACCACATGCTGCGCTGAGACAGCGCAGGTCGAGTGTCCAAATGCTATAGTTCTGAAAATCAAATACTATTCCACACTTGAAGAAACGCAGCATGCAACGGGCACTATTTTATTCCACCTCACTAAAAAATTGGATCAGCATGAAAGCAACAAACAAAAAACAGACATACGCTTTAATTACAGGCGCTACAAGCGGTATAGGTTACGAGCTGGCAAAGCTGTTTGCCCGTGACGGGTATAACCTGGTTCTCGTGTCGAGAAGTGAAGAAAGACTTCAGCAGGTTGCTGATGAATTAGGACAACAGAGTACTGTAGATATTATACCCCTTGTAAAAGATCTTTTTAATCCGAATGCAGCAAGTGAAATATACGATGCGGTAAAGCAAAAGGGCATCGAAGTAGAATTTCTTATTAACGATGCAGGCCAGGGTGAGTGGGGTAATTTTATAGATATTGAACTGGAGCGGAGTTTGGATATTATACAACTCAACATTGTATCACTTATATCGCTCACTAAATATTTCCTAACCGATATGATGGCAAACAACCGTGGAAAGATAATGCAGTTAGGATCTGAAGCTGGTAAAATGCCTATACCATTGCTATCTATATATGCTGCTACCAAAGCTTTTGTAGTATCGTTTGGAGAAGCGCTGGCAAATGAATTAAAAGATACCAATATAACGGTAACCGTATTGTTGCCGGGTGCAACGGACACCGATTTCTTCCATAAAGCACACGCTGAAAATACGGTGACATATAAGGAAGAGAAACTAGCTACGGCTGAAGATGTAGCGAAGGATGGTTACGAAGCACTTATGAACGGAGAAAGCAGTGTTATATCCGGAGCGAAAGCGAAACTGAATGTATTGAAGTCGAAGCTTATGCCTGATGAAAGTACAGCGAAGAGTACGCGCAAAATTATGGAGCCGAGTGATAAGACCGAAGCACAAGGTCGTGTACGATCTGAACACGCTCCTTCGCGTATGGAACGCGATCAAATTAATCAGACAACGGGTGGTGAAAGCGGAGACTATTCAACGGCTTCGAACTCTTCCGTAAGCTTTAAATAGCAGCTTCGAGTCGTGAGCTTTGAGCCGTGAGTATATAAACTATAAATATATAGTTATGAAATCCCTGAAGTTTTTTCGGAATGAGGAGATTGAAAAAGTTATCAAACTGGTACGTGACACAAGTCTGACTGCTGTGCGAATGAGCGGAAACTGCGTGGAGAGGTTTAACAAAGTATCAGCAGCAAATTACCTGGAGAAATTACGGTTACTATATTTCTCCAGGAAATGCTGCGACAATTAATATAACGCAAAGCGCTGCCTGCTATCAGGCAAATATATGTTGTTTGTATGCTGGTTTTTCAGGCGAAGTAAGTCGCTGCTTGTACGAGCTATACGGAAAGTATGGTGAGCTATATTTCAGCGCGGTATATCTTTCAACTTCTTCTGCGGTAGCGGCACGGCAGAAACGCATATTGTAAGTGCGGTTGGCGTTGGCGCCAGTCTTCAGGTAAACCTCGTTACACGCTGTTTTTGCTTCTACCATTAACGACATGGTGTTATAGTTTGGCTCAAACACCTCGGTATAGCCTTGTTCCGGTTCAAATGTAAGCATGGTTGTAAATTTTAATGGATTGAATACTAACTAAATTATCATGCCAAGACAGACTATGTTTCATTATTTTTCAGAGCAGCATCGGCAGTACGTTTACCAAGTGCAGCAGACAGCGCTGACTCGCTCTCGTAGCCGGTTTTTACTTCGGTATAATTGTCACCAGGTTGAGGCAACAAACGCTCAACCATAGCCATTGCTTCGCTTACAAAACCGGGCGCGAGTCCCTGTATGATCGTAGCAAGCTTTGCTGTAAGACCAATCGTTGCTTCAGACCGCCCATATTCAATGGACTTGATTATACTGGACGCAGCTGTTTCGGCTTTCACCGAAAGCAATGCAGACGAGCTTGATACTTTAAACCATGCATACTCCTTTTCATGGTCGCCTTTCACCTTTATGTTTCCTGTACTTCCAGTCCGCATCAACGCAGGCACCACCGTTGTAACAAGTATATTATTTTCTTTCAGGCTCGCATGTAATCCTTCCGAAAGACCTACCAGCGCAAATTTACTGGCGGTATAGGGAAGTAAATGTGGTACGGCTACTTTACCGCCTATAGAAGTTATATTTACAATTCTGCCACCGCCCTGGCTGCGCATGTGTGGAAGAACGGCAAATATAGTGTAAAGAGGTCCCCAGAAATTTGTCTGCATAGCCTCTTTATAATCCTTTACTTCAGTAGCTTCCTGCGGTGCAACCTGAATTATACCTGCGTTGTTGATCAGTATATCTATAACACCGTAGTGGCGGATAACTTTCGCGATCAACCGGTTTACTTCGGTTACGTGCGTTACATCAGCTTTCACCGCTATAGCTTCTGCACCGGCTGCTTCAAGCTCTTCTTTTGCTTTTTCCAGCGACTCTGCATTGCGACCACATATAGCAAGTCTCGCTCCTTTTGCTGCGAGCATACGCGCCATCACCAGGCCGAGTCCTCTCGAACCACCGGTTATCAGCACAACCTTATCTTTCAAGCTATATTTAGTAGCTTCTTTATACACGGCTCGGGCAACCAGCAACGCCGTTACGCCTGCTGCACCATACAGCAAGCCACGGTTTAAAGATGTTAGTTTCTGAATCAAAGACATATTATGCCGCTGTTAAAAAAACATACCTCCGTGTTCGTGCTTCCGGATTACATATAGTATCCGAAGTATTCACCGTGCATCCGTTGGATGGATGTAAAAGAAGAAAGTCACAAGACTGTTATGAATTTAACGGAGGAACTGCAGTCATGGTATCCGGAAGGGATATTAATTTGACATTAGAAATATGAACTATATATAACGTTCTGATATTCTGGCAAAAAGAAACAATAAAAGAAGAGCACATCCGACTATAGATGTGCTTCTTTTTTCATATGCTATAGGATACGGCTGGTGCAAAGCAGTCTTTACTCCTGCTTTAAGCTCCGAACCGGGTTGGCGTGTGCAGCCCTTATAACTTGTACCACGATGGTGAGACCAGCAATAAATATAATAGCTGCTGCTGCCACGAGAAATATCCAAAGCTTTATCGTGGTGCGATACTCGAATGACATCAACCATTGATTAAGTCCCCACCAGGCGGAAGGACATCCCAGCAATATACCTACGATAATCATTCGCATGGAATCCTTCGATAACAGCCGCGCTATATTTGCAACCGAAGCGCCCAGTATTTTGCGAATTCCGATTTCTTTAACACGCGATTCAATAATATAAGTTGAGAGTCCCAACAAACCAAGGCATGATATAAAAATAGCAAGCGATGTAAAGATGGTGGTAATGGTTTGCGTTTTCTCCTGGTCAACAAACTTGTTCTTGTATACATCATCGACAAAATTATAGTCGAACGGATATACCGGGTTGTATTTCATATATAGTTTCTCCAGAGCGGCCACGTTTTCGTGTAACGGCCGGTTGTGATTCAATCGGATATGAATTACCGAAAACCAACCTTTGCTTCCCTGCAATACCATGGGCTTTACTTTCTGGAAAGGCGAGCGCAATAAAAAATCCTTTACTACGCCTACTACATGCCACTCGGTACCGCTGTCCGTAATAAGTTCTCCTATCGGATTATCAAAACCCATTGCCTTTACCGCAGCTTCATTCAGTAACAATGCAGTTGAATCCGTAGGATATTTATCCAGGTCCATATCTCTTCCGGCAACCAGTGTGAGACCCGCGGTATTAACAATATCTTCATCTGTATAAAAACGATCTACTACAATTTTACTTTGCGGGTCTTTTCCGTTCCAGCCAAACTCCCACGAATTACTCCATACCTCTGTGATCGGAGAACTTGTTTTTGTTACCGACACCGCTATACCTGATTGCAGCAACTCATTCTTATAGGCCTGGTAATTTTTATCAAGGTCGCCTGTTATATACTGGTATATCATATTCTCGCGCGAATAGCCGGCATCGCGATGCTGTGCATATTCGATCTGCTCCTGCACTACCAGTGTAGCAATGATGAGTGTCATGGCAAACGAAAACTGGAATATCACCAGTACCTTGCGAAAGAAGTTTCGATTGGCGCCAACCAACGGAGAGCCTTTCAATACCCGTACCGGATTGAATGAAGAAAGGTAAAATGCAGGATAACTTCCGGCCAGTATACCTACCGTTAGAATGCCCATACCAATGGCTCCCCACACGGCTATATTGGTATAGTCGAGGGTAAGCTTTTGCTCCACCAGGTTACTGAAGGCCGGCAGAAAAAACATTACCAGTACAACGGACAGTATACCCGCCAATGCTGTTATGAGCACGGACTCACACAGAAATTGAACCACCAGCGAGTACCGATGCGCACCGGTAACTTTTCGAACGCCCACTTCACGCGAACGCTTCTGTGCACGTGCTGTGCTGAGGTTTATAAAATTGATACACGCTATAACAATGAGACATATACCCAGAATACCCAGCAAGCGCACTACTTCAATACGTCCGCCTGCGGGCACGCCATTATCAAACCGAGAGTAGAGCCGCATTTTACTAAGCGGGTATAAAAACACTTCCGTGTTGTGTTCATTGGAAGTATGTTTGCGCGCTATGTTTTTGATCTCTTCGTTAAACCTGCCTATATCTGTACCGGCTTTTAGCTGTATATAGGTATCAACTGAGTTGTTTCCCCAGTAAGTATCTTTCTCTCCTATACTTTCGAGGAAGTGAAATGGAATCAGGTATTGAAAATCGAATGTTGTATTAGCCGGTAAATCTTTCAGGATACCCGTAATGGTGAAATCAAAACTGTTATTCTCTTCCCATATTGTAATCACTTCGCCAAACGCTTCTTTGTCACCGAACAATTCGCGGGCAAAATCTTCGGTGAGTACAATTGAATTCGGATTGCTTAACGCTTTTAACGGATCACCTTTTACGAGTGGAAATGAGAACATCGTCAGAAACTGCGGATCCGTAAAGGCACCGTTGTTCTTCATCAATTTCACATCACCTTTTGTAAAGAGAAACGCAGTGTTGTAATCAGCGTAGCTAACGGCACGTTCAACGGCAGCGTAATCTTGCGTTACCGTAGGCGCCAGCACACGCGGTGTCCTGTCCCAGCATTGCAACGCACCGTCTACACGCGCGCGGTTCCACGCTTTGTAGATGCTGGCTTTGTTAGCATGGAACTCATCGTAAGTAAATTCCTTGCCGATCCACAAAAACAATAACAGAGCACCTGTGAGGCCCATCGTGAGACCGAGTATATTAATAACTGAAAAGCTTTTATTGCGCACCATAACGCGCGAAGCAACTTTGAAATAATTGGCAAGCATATAGATAGGGATTAGATCAATCGAGAACTTATGTCTGAACAGAATACCGGGACGACAGTAACGAATTATATTCCACACCAACCTTCTTCTTGCCTTTCGTTCGCCCAGTAACCGGGTATCTTTATGAAAGCGTTGCAACAGATCACCTTCAATTTCTTCGAGCAGGTAGTCCGGGCAAAGTATACTTAGCATGCGCCATGCCCACGCAGGTTTGGCTTCCTTCATTGTCCTGACATTTTTAATTGCGGAATCATCTTCCATAACTCCAGGCGTGCCTCTTTCATATTGCGTAACATCGCAAGGCCCCCGCTGGTGATCGTATATATACGTTTCCGTCTTCCGCCCCGCTCGTTTGTTGCACCGCCTACTTTTGATTTGATATACCCTTTGTCTTCGAGGCGATATAGGGTAACGTGCACGGCACTGAGATTAACTTCACGCTTCAGTCGCTTTTCAATTTCTTCAGTTATGGCGGCACCGTACGCATCTTCCTGCAGCGCTCCAACCATGGTTAAGATCAGCTCTTCAAACTCACCAAGATATTCCTTACCCATTTCCTTATATTTTGTTAAGTAAATAAAACGAAGATTTATGAAAAGAGCAAATACGTGACAACGTATATCGTGACATCGTTTTCATGCACGGCTTATTTTTTTCTATGATAACCGTCAGGGAACAATCGTGTGAAGTACGTCATAACCTATGACTGCCCGGAGCATGCCGCGGCTGTTATGTTTCTCGTGCAACCCTTATAACTCTTATTATGTAAGCGATTGATTTAACACAATTAATTTACCCAAACCTCAATTATTTATGCTTAGAAATTTACTGTACTGCCGAAGAGTGTGGCTGTTAGGTCTCACCTTTGTAGCGATGACTGTGCCCTTATATATACAGGCACAGAATGTTGTAGTTACCGGAACGGTAACATCATCCGATAACTCTCCTCTACCCGGAGTAAATGTATTGGTGAAAGGAACCAGTACCGGTACCGTTACAGATGCCGATGGTAAATATAGTCTTGATGCCCCTCCTACCGGCACGCTGGTGTTCTCCTTCATCGGCATGAAAACACTGGAAACCGATATCAACAATCAAACCGTCATCAACATGACAATGGATGCTGATATATCACAACTTGATGAAGTGGTAGTGGTGGGGTATGGTACGCAGAAGAAAAGTGACTTTACCGGATCCATCTCATCTGTGTCAGCAAAAGAAATCAAGGCGGTCCCGGTGGCTTCATTGTCTCAAGCATTGCAAGGGCGCGCTGCAGGTGTACTGGTAACGCAAACCTCTAATGCACCCGGTGGCGGCGTATCCATTCGTATTCGTGGTGGCAACTCTATACAGGGAGAAAACGAGCCCCTATATGTAATTGATGGGTATCCTATTATAAATGAGAACGGACCTACCATAAGTCCCAACGACATTGAATCAATAGAAATTCTAAAGGACGCCTCAGCAACCGCTATATATGGATCGCGTGGCGCCAATGGCGTTGTAATTATTACTACGCGAAGAGGCAAAGCCGGAAAACCAAGTATACTTTTTGAAAGTTATTATGGTGTGCAGGAAGTACGAAAAAAACTTGATATGCTAAATGCTACAGAACTTGCAAAACTTGTTAATGAAGGCATTGCCAATGTTAATGCAGACAATGTAGGAAAACCTGGATTTCCAAAAGCTCCTGCATTCACGGATGAACAAATCGCTGCTCTCGGTGAGGGAACGGATTGGCAAGACGAAATATTCAGGTCTGCACCTATGTCAAACTATCAACTTACACTGTCGGGAGGTGATGACAAGACACAATACTCCGTGTCCGGAAATATATTTAACCAGGATGGTATTATTATCAACTCCAACTATAAGCGTACATCATTCAGACTTAACCTGGATAGAAAAGTTACCGACAAGCTTAAGCTGAGTAATAGCCTGACTATAGCTCATTCCGTTAACAACGCGATAACATCCGATACGGATGGAGGTAACAGTGCTGGTGTTGTATATGCAGCGTTGAATTTCTCGCCAACTGTTCCGGTATATAATCCTGATGGAACATATACTATAGACAATCGCGCGGGCGCCATTAAAATCAGCAATCCTGTTGCGTATGCAAATGAAACCAAAAATCGGGCAGCCAACACTCGCCTGTTGGGAAATGTAACGGGAGAATACACGCTGGCAAAAGGATTAAGTGTTAAAGTACTATTGGGAGCTAATATCAACTACTATAAAGTAAATTACTATCAGCCAAGAACTGTATATGCATCGGTGGGCACAAACGGATCGGCCTATATCAATTCAAATCAGACGATAGATTGGCTGAATGAAAATACATTGCACTACCAGACTTCCATTAACGACCGACACAAGTTCAACGTATTATTAGGCTATACATTACAATCTACCACACTCGAAGAATACAGGGCCAGCGCACAGAATTTTGCGAATGACATTCTTCAGGACAACAGCCTCGTTACAGCGCAGCAAACAAACCCAAGTACGTCAAATATAGCCGAGTCGGCACTACGCTCCTATATTGGTCGTGTTAATTACGATCTTGATGGCAAATACCTGGTTACGCTTACAACGCGTATAGATGGATCTTCCAGATTCGGCGCAGGTAATAAAAACGCTTTCTTCCCTTCGGGGTCAGTTGCATGGAGAATTGCCAATGAACCTTTTATGGCAGACATCAGACAGATAAGTGATCTGAAATTACGAACAAGTTATGGAATCACGGGGAACCAAGGGATTGGTAACTATCAATCGATAAGTTCCATGAGCACTCAAAACTATAATTTTGGCGGTGCATTTACGGTTGGCTACGCAAAAAATCGAATTGCAAATCCCGGGTTAATGTGGGAATCAACAGCGCAGTTTGATATAGGATTGGACTTGGGCCTTTTTAATGATCGCATTATTATAACTGCAGACTGGTATCATAAGAAAACAAGTGACTTGCTATACAACGTTCCATTACCAATAACATCAGGCGTAAATACATCGCTACAGAATGTTGGTCGCGTACAAAACAAAGGGATTGAATTCAGCATCAGCACCGTAAACATTGACAAAGAACTCCGATGGACTACAAATTTTAATATCGGGGCAAACCAAAACGAAATTATAGACCTTGGAAACGTCAAAGGTGATGTGCCTGCAGGGGGTGCGAGTGGACACTTGCAGCTTGCAAACTCCGGCATTCTGCGCGTAGGTGAACCATTGGGTATATTTTATGGATTGGTAACGGATGGTATTTTCCAAAATCAGGCGGAGATAGATGCTTCTGCTCAGAAAACCGCAAAACCAGGAGATCGCAGGTATAAAGACCTGACTCCTGATGGGGTTATCAATTCCAGCGATCGAACTATTTTAGGACAAGCGCAGCCCAAATATATATTCGGGTTTACAAACAACTTCTCCTATAAAGGCTTCGATCTGAATATCTTCTTTGTAGGCTCCCAAGGCAATAGTATATACAATATCAACCGCTATGAACTGGAGTCTATGACGGGCATAAGCAACCAGTCTGCAGTTACATTGGATCGTTGGACTCCCGAGAATCCAAGCAACGAAATACCAAGAGCAACATCTACCGGTGCTCCATACCAGGTTACCAGCAGGCAAGTAGAAGACGGCTCATATATACGAATGCGTAATATTCAGCTCGCCTATAATTTTCCTTCTTCATGGATGGAACGAATTAAAATATCCAGCGCCAAGCTATACATCAGTGGACAGAACTTGCTGACGATAACTGACTATTCAGGATACGATCCGGAAGTAAGCCGTTTCGGTCAAGACAACCTAAGCATGGGTATTGACTATGGCAGCTATCCAAAAGCCAAAACCTATATGGTAGGATTAAACATTGGATTCTAATTTAAAAACGTAAAACCGACTATTACGTATGAAGACAAAAATCTATATATATACTATCGTTGCCTGTATAATGGGAGCATGCGATATACTGGAAGAAAATCCCAAGTCATTCATCTCTTCGGAAAATTTTTACAAAACAAGAAGTGATGCCATTACAGCTGTAACAGCGGCCTATGCAGCCAACAAAACAAATGGAGACACCAATCGTAATTTCAATATTCTGGGCGATGTCACAACAGATGATGTAAGCCCTCTATTAAATAATAACGACCGTGTTCAACTGGATCAATATACGCATACACCACAGAATTCAATTCTTCGTGAAACCTGGCAAAATTTCTATTTAGGTATAACGCGGTGTAACGCGGTAATAGAACGTGTGCCATTAATTCAAATGGACGAAACACTTAAAGGAAGGCTTATAGCAGAAGCAAAGTTTCTTCGTGGCTTTTACTACTTCCACCTTGTACGATTATTTGGAAAAGTGCCTTTGGTTTTAAAAGAAACTACGTCACTGACAGAAGTTACATACCCTGAACGTGAAGAAGTTGATGTAGTGTACCAGCAAATTATTAAAGATTTTCAGGATGCAGAAAGTATTCTACCTATATCCTATACCGGAGCTGATCGGGGACGCGCTACAAAAGGGGCAGCCAAATCATATTTATCATTAGTGTATCTTACTTTAAAGGATTACGCAAAGGCTGCTGAAAAAGCAAAAGAAGTAATGGCACCAGAGTTTGGTTATGGGCTTTGGGAAAATTTAACGGATGTATTTGCTATTCCGAACGAGTTCGGTAAAGAAGCTATTTTCGATGCACAGTTTATAAGCGGCCCTTCAGGACAAGGAAGTAACCTGATTGCCTTCTGGGCGCAAGAGAATAATACTATAGCAGGGCGTGGCTTTGGTTCTTTTCAACCTACGGAAGATATATACAACAGCTTTGCCCCTACCGACAAACGTTTACCGGTATTTTTTGTAAAAGGTACGGATGGAAAGTACTATTGCAACAAATGGATTGATAGTGATGCTGTTACAGCCAATCAATCGGATAACAATTTTCCCCACATACGTTTTGCAGAAGTACTCCTGATTTTTGCAGAGGCTTCCAACGAAGTTAGCGATACACCAACACAGGAGGCATACGATGCTATCAATTCCATTCGCGAAAGAGCAGGTTTGCCTGATCTTGAAAATCTGACGAAAGACGAGTTCAGGGAAGCTGTACTACAGGAAAGACGTCTGGAACTTTGCTTCGAAGGACACCGCTGGTATGATCTTGTGCGTACTGGCCGACTGGTATCAACGCTGCAGGCTAAAGGTATAACCAACGTGCAGGAGTACCATAACGTATTTCCGGTGCCGCAGATCGAAATTGATTTGAATCAAAATCTTAAACCACAAAATGACGGTTATCCTCAATAGCAAAAACGGGTATGATAAGAAGGAGCAGAAATATAGTATATATAGGTATAGCCGCACTGGCACTATGTGCGTTTGTGATCAAAGCGAAGCTGGATGCACGAAGTAATCTTGATAAAGCAAAAGAACAACTCAGCCTGAGTCTTGAGTCATACAAAGACCCGCTGGCTTTTCCGAGAAGTACCAAAGCCGATGGAAGTTTTCACGGCACGGGTTCTTCCAATTGGACCAGCGGCTTCTATCCGGGAAACCTGTGGTATATGTATGAATATACCGGTGACAAGAAATGGGAAGCTGCTGCCAGGCGCTGGACAGCCGGACTTGAAAAAGAAAAGCTGAACACGCGCACGCACGACCTGGGCTTTATGCTTTTCTGTTCATTCGGTAACGGCTACAGGCTTACTAACGATCCGGCCTATAAAGATATACTCCTGCAAGGCGCACGTTCACTTTGCACGCGCTTCAACGAGAAGACAGGATGTATCCGTTCGTGGGATCATGGCAAGTGGCAGTTCCCGGTAATTATCGATAACATGATGAACCTCGAGCTTCTGTTCTGGGCCACGCGTGTATCCGGTGATTCAAGCTTTTACAAGATTGCCGTTACACATGCCAACACTACGCTGAAGAATCATTTCAGAGCTGATAACAGTAGCTATCACGTTGTGGACTATGATACGCTTACGGGTAATGTACTGGCGCGTGTAACACACCAGGGTTATGCCGATGAATCAGCATGGGCGCGCGGGCAGGCCTGGGGACTATATGGCTATACGGTGATGTATCGCGAGACAAAAGACAAGAAATACCTGGAGCAGGCGGTTAAGATCGCAGACTTCTATTTGAATCATAAGAACCTGCCGGCTGATAAAATTCCATACTGGGATTTTAACGCACCCGGTATACCGAATGAAGAGCGCGATGCTTCTGCGGGTGCTATCGCTGCATCTGCATTGCTCGAACTTGGCGGGTATACCAAAAACGGTAAAGCATATATAGCGGCAGCCGAGCAGATGTTGTCCAGCCTCAGTTCACCGGCATACCTCGCCAAACCGGGGTCCAACAATTACTTTGTGCTGATGCATAGTGTAGGACATAAACCTGCCAAATCAGAAATAGATGTACCGCTGGTATATGCCGATTACTACTATATAGAAGGTTTGTTGCGCTACGACCAAATGAAAACAAAGGCAAAACAAAAGAAGAAATAGAAGAAAAATAGATTTTGGGTTATATGGTTTCTACGGCTGGTCGGGTTCGATCAGCCGTTTTTTTATACCTGCTGTCTTAAAATGCCAAAGCATGCAGTAACATTTGGCGGAGCACATGAACAACAATTCCATGAATTTTGTTGTGCAGAAAAGTACTCTATAACATTCTGATACTTTGTAACAGTAGGGTCTCACAACAGACCAGGCATGCCTGAATAGGTAATTCTGAATTTTGCAGTTTCATTTAACAGCAACCTTCAAACCCCATGAAAAAAATTCTTGTTCCCTGCGACTTCTCCACTACAGCCGTTCAGGCATTTGAGTTAGCGACAGAAATTGCCGCCATCCATCAAGGTGAAGTAATGGTATTGCACGCGATCGAGTTTGTACCTGCCTACGAAACATCTTTTGTAGCACAGCCTTATGCATTTAACTCCACGGTTATTGAAGAACTCGAGAACGATGCCCGCAAGAGCTTCGATGAAATGATACACTCGCATAACCTGGACGAACTGACTGTTGGCTTTTATACTGATCACGGTCCCGTAACAGACACCATCCGTCAGTTTATAGACGATCATGCTATAGACCTGGTGGTAATGGGTACACATGGTGCGAGTGGTTTAAAAGAGTTCTTTGTAGGCTCCACCACCGAAAAAATAGTACGCTCGTCACATGTACCGGTGCTGTCTGTAAAATCGCCTGTTAGTTTGAAGTCTATCAAGAACATTGTACTTCCGGTGGAGCCGGATCTGCACCAGCAGGATTTCATAAACCGGATCAAGGAACTTCAGAATTTTCTGGGAGCGCACCTGCATGTATTGCATGTAAACACCACCATTCACGCGGCAGATGAACGTAAGATACAGGCATCGCTCAACGACTATATCCGGTACTACGGTCTTACTGATTATACACTCAACATCATCAATGATACTACAGAAGAAAACGGCATTATGCGCTTCACCAACGACATTAATGCTGATATGATAGCCATGGCAACACACGGACGCAAAGGCCTTGCCCACTTCTTTGCCGGCAGTATTGCCGAAGACCTGGTAAACCATGTTAGTTGTCCGATATGGACCTATATATTAAAACCATCGTAACGTTTCGGGAAAGATTTGCTTATCCTCCGCGAAAGGCTTCCCCGCAGGAAGCCTTTTGCATGCCCGTAAAAGGTATAGCGTTATGAATTGAAATCAATACCTTTGCAGAATATACTAATCTGCCGGCCGTAAGAAGCCAGCAACCTGCTTGTTCAAAAAGAACGATACTATGCTGTCGAAAAAATGTCAATACGCGTTACACGCATTACTGTATTTAGCCGATAAAGACCAACAGAAAGATTCTGTTACCATTAGCGAAATCGCAGAGACCAAACGCATTCCGAAAAAATTCCTGGAGGTTATACTTCTTGATCTTAAAAACGCGGGCGTGCTGGGCAGCAAAAAGGGTAAAGGCGGTGGCTACTACCTGAAGCGCAGTGCCGATAGCATTCGCATCATTGAGATCATCCGTATTATTGATGGTGCTGTAGCGATGCTTCCGTGTGTTTCACTGAACTTTTATGAATCGTGCGGCATGTGTACCAACGAGCACGAATGCTCCATCAACCGTCTCTTCGGGCAGGTACGCGATGAAACGCTGAAGATCCTTTCCGGCAACTCCCTCTCCGACCTGGCGAAACACCAGTAGACTCCCGGACATAGCAGGTATATATAGTTGATCAGAATTGTTTAAAGATTTCCGGTAAATCAGCATTGACAGCTGCGGCCAGTTTTTCGCCAATAATGGTGATGGTCTCCTTCCACGGATGAC
>CBIHOZ010000133.1:0-20291 GCA_966211525.1 uncultured Chitinophaga sp.
ATATGCTGTGTTACCACTACCATCGAAGTTCTCGGCATATACATTGTTCGGCGTTCCGTCAGCTTTAACACCTGGCAGCAATACACCACCACCTTCAGCTACCGGATTACGTTTCGGATTTCCTTTATCGTTCAAGCCTGCTGTCTCTTCATAAAGACCGCTGCCATCACCGTACCACATGTCCAATGAGAATATATCTCCGCCATGACGAACATCTACGAGGAAGCTCAGGCTAAGATTTTTATACTTCAATGTGTTACCTACACCACCTAACCATGACGGGTTCGGATCACCGATGATCTCGGCAGAGCTTGCCGTTGGCTGATAGTATCCTTTTGCGTTAACAACACGCTGGCCATTGAGGTAAGTATAGTTTGTACCGCGGATAACGCCGTATGGCTGACCTACTGCAGCGTTCAACGTTACACCACCCTGGAATGCAACACCGTTCACACTGATCGGTACATTCAATACAGGGTTACCACCTTCGCTATAAAGACTAACTACTTCGTTACGGTTACGATAGTAGTTCAGGTTCATCGTCCATGAGAAGTCGCTTGTTCTTACCGGAACTACAAATGCAGAGATCTCTATACCTTTGTTTTCAACTTCACCTGCATTTACATATTTACCGGTATATCCGGTAGCAGCACTTACGGTTACAGGAAGGATCTGATCGAATGTACTTGATTTATACCAGGTGAAATCGAAACCTACACGTTCATCCAGGAAGTCAGCTTCCAAACCAACTTCTATACTGTTTGTTCTTTCAGGTTTCAGGTCAGGATTGTTCTTGATATTCGGCAATGAGAAGAATGGCACAGCACCGATCGCAGTAGGCTTGTCATATACATTATATACACTCAACGGAGGTGCATCGTTACCTACCTGTGCATAGTTGGTTCGTACTTTCGCTTCGTTCAACCACGATACATCCAACAGCTTCGAGAATACAAAGCTACCCGCTACTGAAGGATAATAGAATGTATTGTTGTTGGAAGGAAGTGTAGTAGACTGATCGCGTCTGCCGGCAAGGTCAAGGAATATCATTTCCTTATAGCCAAAGTTTGCGCTTGCAAATATACCATCCACACCAATGCGTTCAGTTACTTCCGTTGGAGGACTCATAGGCGTGCGTGAGTTCGACAATGCGTAGAGACCTGGCACCGCCAAACCACCGCTGGTGAGACCGCGTATCGAGTTCATTTCACTACGGCGTATGTTACCACCAAGTATACCGCTGAAAGATATATCATCGGAGATTGCTTTCTTGAAGTTCAACATCAGGTCATAGTTTGACTCTGTGAATGTTCTGTCGAATCGTTCGTAACGCGCTACCGCGGAACTTCCAACCGCTACACGTTCTTCCTGAAGATCAACTGTTTTGTTAACAGCGGCACGTCCCATTATTTCCAGCCAGCTGTTTACTTTATAGTTAGCAGCTATATAACCGAAGTAGTTATCACGTGAGTCGTTGTTGAAGTTCTCGTAGCGAGTCCAGTACGAATTGTCCATATATATAGGACCTGTACGTGCTGAGTTCCAGTTCCAGGTTATGTTCTGGCGATTGCGGAAGTATGCATCTTTCTGCTCCTGCATATCAACGTGTGTAGCCCACCACTGGCGAAATACCTGGTTAGGGTTGGCAGAGCTATAGCCTGTTCCGTAACGACCGACACCTTCAATGTGTGAGAAGTTAGCCGAAGCACTGATCGTCAGCTTCTCAGTAAAGTCATACGAAGTAGAGAAGTTGAACATGTTCTTGTCCAATGTACTGTTGGGCAACACACCGGTTTCATCACTGCGGGTATAACCCACTTTGAATACAGCTTTATCATTACCTCCGCTCACTAAAATGCTTTGGTTTGATTGTACAGCCGTCTCATAAAATGTTTCAGGACCGTTGTCTGCTGCTCTCCACGTTGTTGCTCTGTGGTAGTTCGGGTGCTTCGGATCGAATGCATCCCAGTTATATACTAACTGATTATCGAACTTAGGACCATATGATGCATCGGCAGTAAACTGAGGTACTGGCAATGAACCATCCTGGTATGTCTCATTCGGCTGGAAAGTCAATCTATACCCTCCGCCATATTCTTTCTGATAGCGGGCAAATGTACTCTTGTCAATCTTACCTACTACAACACCCGTGTTCAATACAACATCAAAGCTGTTCTTGCGTCCTTTCTTGGTAGTGATCATCACCACACCGTTAGCCGCACGCGAACCATATAGCGCAGATGCTGCTGCACCTTTCAATATGTTCACTGACTCAATGTTATCCGGGTTGATATCGGCAGCTGCGTTACCATAGTCAACACCAGCTGCACCGTTGCGTTGGTTAACGGTATTGTTGTTGGCGTTGGATACTGGTATACCATCAATTACAAACAAAGCCTGGTTGTTATTCATGATAGATTTATACCCGCGGATCACCACGTTTACAGATCCACCCATGTTGTTGTTAGTCTTTACATCAACACCGGCTACTCTACCTGATAAAGAAGTTACGAAGTTGGAACTGCGGGCACGGCTTATATCTTCACCGCGTACTTCCTGTGCAGCGTAGGGTAATTCATTTTTGCTACGCACAATACCGAGGGCTGTAACAACAACTTCATTCAGTTGCTGTGCATCCTGCGCGAGTTGAACATCAACCGTAGTGCGGCCACCAATGGCGACCTCCTGTGTGGCGAGTCCGATAAAAGTAAAGATCAGTGTTCCATCAGAAGGAGCGGTAAGTGTATAGTTTCCTTCTGCATCTGTTACGGTACCATTGGTTGTACCTTTTACAACTACATTGACGCCTGGCAAAGGTGATCCTTCTTCTGCGGAAATCACCTTACCCGAAATCCGTTCCTGTGCTAACACAGTCCCCGAAGAGACCATTACAAGCACTGCTGCGAAGCACGCGAGTAAAATTCTTTTCATGTTCATTTAGGTTAATTTATGCCGGCAATGTTAACCTACAGATCATGTACAGAAAATACACACTTTATAACCCAAAGGTGAGATGAGTAAATACAAAACATAACACCAAAGGGGTTATTTTATACTTATTCAATATACTTTGAAAGGCTGAACGGAGGTACGGGCGATTAGAATGTTATGCGGATGTTTTACACAAGATGCCCTATAAAATGATGGATAACGGGCTGTTTCCCAAAAATTAGCGCGCTGCCGGGAAAATTATAAAGGGTGATATAAAATCACCCATCTTACGTTAATTAAATTACTTAAAACTCTGACACCAAAGAGATTGACACGATCTCTTCCAGAACCATGCCTGTGGCATAATAAAAGTACCACGCTAGTTTGGGAAGAATGTTGGAAGGCACGAGCTTGTTAGTAATTGCTTTAGACACTGCCTGCGCGCGTGAGTTAACTTCAAGCTTCTTATATATATTCTTGATGTGTGTCTTCGAAGTATCTTTTGCTATACCCAACTCACTGGCAATCATCCGCGATGTCAATCCCTTCATCATTAGTTTCAACACCGTTGTTTCCTGGTTGCTCAGCGGTGAGCTGTCGCCTGTATGATGCGCACTGATAATGATGCGGGCTATAAATGGATCCAGTGGTGCACCACCTTTCAGGAGACACTCGATGGATTCCTGTAATCGCGGAAGACAATTTTGCTTGAGCAGAAAACCCGTTGCACCACTGCCGATAACATTCAGCACAATATCCTGATCGGTATAGTCTGATATCACCAGGATATCAATGCGGGGATTTTTCTTTTTTACTTTGCTGATGAACTCGGGACCTTTCAGAAAAATGAAATCAATCCCCATGATATATATATCCGGCTGGTCGCGATCCATCGTTTTCAATGCATCCGCACACTCTGTATACTGATTAACAATAAGGATTTTATCAATTGAGCCGAGTACATATTTCAGTACATCCTGAAACTGTGCATCTCTGTCAATCAATACTACTCTTTTGCGATAAAACATATTGCGTTTTTGATTTAATGACTCCCTTTACTTCTTTCCTAACAATACCCTGTTCTTTAGACTATTGATGGCGTGTATGGTGGAGACACAACCCAATCTAACTTTCCTGCGCTCCTGCTTACAATCCGGTCCGCTAAATACAGCAAACAGTTGTAAGCACTAAGCACAATTCTATGTAGCTACGAACAATTACGCTGCAAGCTAGTCTATGATCGACAAATTAAAAATGGTTACATCGTATTAAAATACTAAATAAGAATTATATCCTGGGTTAGATTTTGATTACAAGAAAGTCCCATAAACGAACAGCGATTCTTATCGTTTCTTAATCCACCTTTAATCTCCTACTAATGTGAATATAGTATCGGACAATGTGTGTGCACCGTGTATTTTTTAGAAAGGACAACCTCACTCGTATATACACCTCTCGGACAGAAGAATGTAGAATTATACTGGCTTACTCGGCAGCTATACTTTGCATTACGCAGGAAGTGAAAAATAGAACTGCGCCCCTTCGTCTACTTTTGCTTTGGCCCACGTTTTACCGCCGTGTTTTTCAACAATCCTGTTAACGATAGACAGCCCTATACCAATGCCTTCGAAGTCTTTTTGTGTATGCATCCACTGAAATACGCCGAATAGTTTTTGAGCATACTCCCTGCCGAAACCTGCACCGTTGTCTTTTACATAATACACTATATAGTTTTCTTTTTCATGGAAGCCGATCTCGATGACAGCGGTTTCTTTCCTGCGGGTATATTTAACAGCATTGGAAATAAGATTGATCCACACCTGTTTGATCAGCATGGATCAGCCTGAATTCCCGGCAAAGACGATATCTGAAAAATTACATTACGATGCTTCCGTTGTTCATCGAAAGTATGACAGGCTTCTTCTACATTCTTGTTCATATCCACCGTTTTCTTCAGCAGTTGCTACTCCCTGCCCGCGAAAATGACAACAAGTCCTTCAATTTCATCTTCCGTAGGCAAATGTTTTTCGGCCCAGTAATTTCCAATGGCGCCTATAGGCTCCGTTGTTCGTATCGGAACCATTACCAGACTCTTCACAAATGTAGTTCGATAGGCATCATGCGGAATGCGATCGTCCAGGTATATATCTTCTATAGCAACAGCTTTCCTGTTCAGAATAGCCCATCCGCTGATGCATGTACTCAACGGAAAACGTTTTCCTTTCCACAGCGGACCGATCGCGTCTTCATCTGCATAATAACTTTTGTCTTTATCACGCAAAACAAATGTAGCACCATCTGCTCCGGTAAGTTGCCGCGCAGCACTTCGAACAAATTCTCATAACCGTATCCAGACCGCGCGCAAGCGAAAGCTCATGAACTGCTGTGACCAGGCGTTCCGTTCTCATGTAATCATTATTTATTCTTACTGAAGTTATTTTTTATCCTTGTCCTAACGTGGCGTCTGTATACTATAGAACACAAAACAGACTATCATGTTGTTGAATTATTAACTCCGGTATCAAATAACGAAGTCGCGTCATTTGCAAAAAGGCTCTCCTAAATTACCATTAATAATTATAATTTATTATCTTGAATAAAGTAATTCCATCCTTGATCGGCCTCTATGAAGTTGTATTTCAATAAAACATTGTGGTTATGGATGATAAAAAAGAGCTGAAGATCCTCATGCTGGAGGACAACCTCGATGATGTTAGTATAATTGAACACGTTCTGCGCAAAGAAAATCTGGCTTTTACATACCAGTGTGTTGATACGCGCGAAGAGTTTAATGACGCGATCAGAATGTTTAAACCTGATGTTGTTCTCTCCGACCACGGTCTTCCGGGTTTCAATTCGCGTGAAGCATTAAAAATATGTTTACAGGAAGCGCGCCATGTACCCTTTATTCTTGTTACGGGTACCGTGTCGGAAGAGTATGCCGTTACCTGTCTTCACGATGGTGCCGATGACTATATATTGAAGTCAAATTTATCGCGACTGCCTACTGCCATTGTTAATGCAGTAAAGAAACGCAAGATAGAAAGACTGAAAAACAAAGCGAGACTCGCCCTGAAGCGGCAGAATGTAGAGCTGCTGAAAGTAAATAGAGAGCTGGACAGCTTTGTATATAGTGTATCGCATAACCTGCGCGGTCCGCTCGCATCGGTAATGGGATTGTTGAGTTTAACAACGGATCAACGAGACTATACCATTCTTAATTCGCTTCACGGCATGATGGCAACCAGCATTATGAAACTGGATGACACGTTGAGTGAAATACTCGAATACTATAAAAATGCCCGAAGCGAAGTACAGATCGATGAAATCGATTGGTCGTCCATTATAGAAACATGCCTTAGTAAACTGGACTATCTTGACAAAGACAACCGGATAAAGAAGAGTATATCTGTTAAAGGCGATGTTCCCTTCTATTCAGATCACGGCCGCATCAGTATAATTTTTACGAACCTGCTGTCAAATGCGATTTCGTATAGTGACAGCAAGAAAAAATCGTACGTTACCGTTAAGGTATACACCACACACGACAATGCCGTTGTAACCATACAAGACAACGGTATCGGTATACGCGATGACGTGATGCCGAAAATATTCAACATGTTTTATCGGGGCACAGAAATGAGTCGCGGTGCCGGGCTCGGTCTTTATACTGTAAAAGAAACCATCGCCAAGTTGAAAGGCAACATTGAAATTACTTCTTCCTTTGGCAGGGAAACTACCGTCCATGTTACGATCCCTCAGGTGGAGAGGTGATCGTTGTTCTTACACGTTAATCGTTTTATCCGTTACAAGTTATCCGTAAAAGGAAAAAGCGAACAAGAAGTTCGGCTTGAGCTTTCAAGACTCGGGTGGAATACTGACCGTTCACAAAATGAGGTTATAGAAGCCATTACAGCAATTGGAGAAAGGCAAGATTTTATAAGGAGTACATAAAGAAAAATACTGCTGCCAAAGCTATAAGTCATGGCGGCACCTTGAATAATTAATTTTTATATTTCGGTGTGACGCCACGCCTCATAGCTAGACATTACCAGCAATATTATTCGAGAAGGACGCGGACTCAAATAAAGTTATAAACAGCATGAAGTTTATTTGTATTGCGACAGTAGTCTCGACAATTTTTCTCAAAAGTTGTAGTCCATTTAAAGAAGTTACAAATACAATCAGTAACCGGACAGAAATATTTGGTGCATATGAGAACGACTGTGACTCGGTTGACAATGAATACGCATCTAAAAATCAATTATGGCAGACAATTGACAAAAACTACATTGCAGGAAAAACAGGACTTCTTGTAACAATTCAAGAAACCCAAAACAATAAATTACTTGCTCAACTAATTGACGGTGACAGTTTAATTAATGAAAAAATAATAAAAGGACATTTTAAAGATGACAAGTGTTACTACAAGCGAAGGTTCTTTTATGTAGTTCCAATTTTGCCAATACTTTGGTGGTTTGAAAATAGACAGGTACGACTATATCGAAAAAATGACTATTTAGTATCGGAGGAAAAGTTCGATACTGGTGGTACAGTAATAATTATGGCTGGAGGAAACACTACGAACACAAATAGACTATACAAAAGAATACGTTAGACTAAAGAGGAACATAATATTGCTGGTAACAGCAGGTAAAAAGACATAAAGACATGATGACCAGTTAATACAACTGACCCTTCGCATTTTTAATCGTTATACGTTATTGGTTAAGCGTTATCAGAAACAGTCGATCGTTAATTGTTTTCAGCAGGCTTTCAGTTTGGATGTGGCAAAATTATACCTATAGTTTTTAAGCCCACTTTATGTCTAGCACTGTTCAGCAGAGAGTTCTGATTTTTTTAATGAGGTTGTCAGACTTTTGGAGTCATAGCGCCCGCCCGCGTGATAGGTTATGGCGTTCATTATAGTCAATACGACCATAAGATTACCCATATTTATTGTACATTGCAATCGATGTAAAATATTTTTTCCTCGTGTGATTAGTGTTGCAGGATAAAAATTTTCCATTCATATTCATGGCTTCGAAACTTAAACCTATACTACATGGAACAATCTATAGATCGCTCTCGGCTCTTTTGGGCAAGCTGTCTCGCATTGCTGGTAACATCACTGTCTTTTGGTATCCGGGCAGGAATTTTGGGTGAACTCGGCAAAATCTTTAACCTGGATGGTGCACAATTGGGGGTTATTACAGCAACTGCATTCTGGGGATTTCCGCTGGCGGTGATCATCGGAGGAATGGTAGTGGACATAATCGGCATGAAGCGTTTGCTGCTCATCGCATTCGTATTTCACTTACTCGGTATAGTACTTACTATTTTTGCAACAGGCTACTGGTCGTTGTTCCTGTCAACCTTGTTGGTTGGTATAGCGAATGGTACCGTAGAAGCTGCGTGTAACCCACTTGTGGCAACCATTTACTCCGAAAACAAAACAACCAAACTCAATCACTTTCACTTGTGGTTCCCGGGGGGTATTGTTATCGGTACACTCATCGTATTCTTCTTCAACAAGATCGGTTTGGGATGGCAGATCCAGGTAGCAACCATGATTATACCTACGTTGCTCTATGGTTTCCTTTTCTCTCGCCTGAAATTTCCGGTTACAGAGCGTGTTGCTTCCGGTGTATCAACCGGTGACATGTACAAAGCTGTATTTACTCCGCTCTTCCTCTTTATGATCATTTGTATGTTTGGTACGGCCATCACCGAGTTATTTACCGGCCAATGGATCGATGTACTGCTGAAGAGTGTAACGGACAACGCTATATTGATACTTACACTCACAACGGGTGTTATGGTGGTAGGACGTGGCCTTGCTGAGCCCGTGGTACACCGCTTCTCGCCACAAGGTGTGTTGCTGATCTCAGCTATACTTTCTGTCGCAGGACTATATTTACTCGGTCACAGTACCGGTAACATGATCTTCGTAGGTGCTCTTGTTTTTGGTATGGGCGTTTGTTACTTCTGGCCAACCATGATTGGTTTTGTAGCCGAGAACCTGCCAAAGACTGGTGCCGTAGGTCTTAACTTTATGGGTGGTGCCGGGATGTTTGCCGTTTCAGTATACCTGATCTTTATGGGTGGATACTACCAGGAACTTGTTGAAAGTAAACTTCCTGCAGGTATATCAGAAACTAATAAGACTGCCCTTATCGAAGAAGCTAAACGCGCAGCCGGTCCTGAGATCATTAATGTTACGCTGATCATACCGATCATACTGGTAGTAGCATTTACCGGACTGGTAATTTATATGAAGAACAGAAAGAAAACTGCTGCGGCATAATTCGCTGCTCTTCGTGATATTGAAAGAGGATGGCCCGTGTCATCCTCTTTCTTTTTTATACGTATAGATCGTGAGACACCAGTGATAACTTGAGTATGAGAAAGTTTATCGTGATATTCATATTCCTTTCGACACAAGGCATGGCACAACACGAAACCTTAAAATTTCTGGCGCTGGGCGATTCCTATACCATTGGTGAAAGTGTAGCCGTACAGGAACGCTGGCCTGTGCAGTTGGCGGATGCGTTGCGGAAGAAAGGTGTACCCTGCTCCGATCCGCAGATCATTGCTACTACCGGCTGGCGTACCGATGATCTGAAACACGCCATTGAAAAAGCAAAGCTTAAACCGGAATATACATTAGTGTCATTACTCATTGGTGTTAACAACTACTACCAGGGTAAATCTGCCGAAAGCTATGCACCTGAATTTGAAGAACTGCTGCGCACCGCGATTGCCTTGGCGGGTGACGATAAGTCACGCGTATTCGTTGTATCAATACCCGATTACGGCTATACACCTTTCGGCAAAGAAAAACAGCAAACCATCAGTGCAGGTATAGATGCCTTCAATGCCGTAAACAAATCAATCGCACAAAAGCTGGGCGCAAAGTATATATACATCACCGACATCTCCCGCAAGGGACTCATGGAACCTAACCTCGTGGCAACTGACGGCTTGCATCCTTCGGGGAAGATGTATAGCGCGTGGATAGAGCGGATGACGGAAGTTGTTCGTTAATCGAAAAAAAAGAAATCCAACACCACAGAGGTCACAGAGAAGCCCAGAGTTACACAAAGGAATATACTTGATGAACCTTCTAGGTTCCACTGCGTACTTCGCATAATGGATTAAAATCGTGATACAAAAAATCATTGAGGCCTCACCTCTACCCAAACTAGCAGCCAGCAACCAGCCGCTAGAAACTCTTTCAGATGCGTTTCAAAAAATCATTCTTATACATTTGTCCGATCGGTACCCTCCTAGACCCCACAATCACTGTATTCCCATCAATGTATTGAAAATGATCGAGGGCTATGATAAACGATTTATGTACGCGAGCGAATAAATTCTCCGGTAATTGCTGCTGCATGCCTTGCATGGTTTCGTGTACAATGATTACCTGGTCGTGCAAATGTACTTTTATGTAATCACCAAAAGCTTCCACGAAATGTATATCAGTGTGTTTGACTTTATACAGTTTCTTGTCAGCATTCAACAATATATAGTTACCGGATGATGGTGTGGATGGCGCCTGTAATTTTTCACGAAGTTTATTTACGGCTCGCAAAAATCGCTCAAACGGAAACGGCTTCACCAGGTAATCAACGGCATCTACTTCAAAACCATCTATAGCATACTCGGGATAGGCTGTTGTAAAAATTACAAGCGGTGGCCGTTGCAGACTCTTGTAAAAATTTATACCGGAAAGCTTCGGCATGTTTACATCCAGGAACATAACCTGCACTGACTCTTTTGCCAATACTTCATTCGCATCCAGTGCGTGGTTACATACACGCGTCAATACCAGGTCCGGAACATCAGCTATATAGTGTTTCAGGATGTCCTGTGATGCCGGCTCATCTTCCACAATCATGCATGTAATCTTCATCTTCGGTCAGCAAGTGGTTTGGTTGTTTCCTCCGGACTGATGCGCAAATTTACCCGGAATGTGCTCCCGGTTTCCGTTACTTCAAATATACCCCGATCGCCATATAGCAATCGCACACGCTCGCGTATATTTTGCAGACCTATGCCCTTCACCTGGTTTTTATCAAACTCCTCCCCTTGTCCTTTGTTATTCTCGATCACAAATTGAACATGGTGACGGTCTGCTCTCAGGTGCATGTTGATAAATGTATTTCCGGTATCGCCTTTTATACCGTGTTTAAAACTGTTTTCTACAAGTTGCAATAAGATCATCGGTGCGATTGATACATCGTCTTCCAGCGAAACATCAAAATGTATAGCCGCTTCTGAACCGATGCGATACCGCTGCAAATGAATATAGTCGTTCAGCACTTTCACTTCCGACTGCAGCGGCACATACATCGCATTGGATTCATAAATAACATACCGCAGTATATCAGACAGCTTAATGATCGCCTCCGGAGTTTCACTTGCTTTTCGAAGTGCGAGCGAATATAGCACCGTAAGACTATTAAAAAGAAAATGAGGGTTTACCTGATTCATCAACGCGCGCAGCTCTGCGGTGAGTTTCTCTTTTTCAAGCTGCTGCATGCGCTCCCTGGTCTCGTTCAATTGAATCCACTCTTTGGACAGCTTCAACAGCGAGGTGGTCATTATAAACGTTACAAAGAATTTAAGCAGATCCGTAAACTCGTAGTACGATATAAAATAATAGCCTGGCAATACATAATCGATCAGCTTATCAAATAATATCAAATTAAAGTATGTACCGACTCCCAACGTTGCCAGTACCAGTGCGCCATAGACTATATAGTTACCCCGCTGCAGATACAGTGGTATCCAAAACAGCAAATTGATATATACCGGCAGCATCAGGGTCAACATAAAGATAACGGTATAGATATAGTCGATCGGCAGCAACCGGCTGGAGCTGGCAAACAACTGGAGCAGAATGTAAAAACAAATTGTCCAGAACAGCAAATGTTGCAGCCAAGTGCTCCGGACAATTCTCATGACAGATAGAGCCATTTAGTAAAGGCGATTAAGATTCATGACTACTTCCGATTTACCGGTGAAGGCATTTGGATCGTCTCCATACTTCAAAATAAATTTCTGCAATTCATCCGTTGAGGCCGTAAGAATATACATCTTGTTCTCATCCTTTACTTCTCCATCATAAACAACTTCGTGTTGTATGCGGATCTTGTTCTGCTCAAACAGCTCTGCGAGCCATTCCTCGTTCAGCCACTCAATGCTCAGATGTTTGCTGTCCATAATGTGTATTCGCGCCAGTGAATGGGAAGGTATAAGGTGGAACGCAAACAAGTCGACCTGCTTTCCCTCCTGCTCTTCGGGAATAAAGTCAAGATATATACTATTGTTCAGCGAAAAGAGATGAGCGATAAAGGTTGCCGCTGCGCCCTCGTCTGATGTGAGCGTAATGGCGTATGCATTCTTTTTTTCAAAAGGCACGATCTGCCATTTACCATTTTTCTGATCCCGCCACGCACCCACCAGGTCTTCTTTGAAAAACACGTCACCCTCCTTGTAAAACGGATGCAGCGATTTTACAATACATCCGCCCATGAACAATCCTAAAAGAATAATACTGAAAGCAATTTTGGTTTTCATAGTTGTTTAAATTTAATGTACCGGAAAGTTGGTTCACGGTCGGGGGCTGTTAAAATTTTTTCGATGAACACAGTCCGCACTTCGTCAAACACAGCAGCTTTAGTATTACGCTGGGAATAAAGTGTCTGTATTCCGGAAAACGCATGTCTCAAGTAACAAGAGTATCAACCCCTTACGGGATTGGCGTATAATTTGAACAGTTCGCAAAAAATTAGTAACCTTACCAAAACGTTGTTCACTTGAACACTTCCTATTCTGTACCTGTAAAAACTCCGGCTATGACGCAAGCGTCTATACCCGGTCTTCACATTGTCGCGAACTTTTCCGTTCCCGATATCGCCAAGCTTGGCGACTATCACGCTTTTCAGGATTTTATCAACGATCAGATAGAAGCTTTCCAGCTCAGCAAGGTTGGCGAAGTATATCATAACTTTCCGGGCGGTGGTTATACGGGGGTGGTTTGTCTTACTGAATCACATCTCTCCATTCACACCTGGCCGGAGCAGCAGTACATAACGTTTGATGTTTTTCTGTCCAATTTCCTCAAAGACAATCGCGCTACAACGGAAGGGCTATACAAAGCCGTCCGTATTTTTTTCAATGCCGATATTCTGTTTGAACAAATCATCAATCGCTAACCGTGAAACAAAATACAGTTTATAGTTGTCCGGCTTGCAGCGCGATTCACAAAGTACAACTGGACAGCGCATCACTGATCACCTGCCATGTATGCCATGAGATTGTCGCTGATGCTGTAACGGGATCAGAGAAACCCAAGGCTACCCGCATTCCGGATGACTGGAGCTTTTTGCAAATAGGGACCACCGGGGTATATAAAGAATATAACTTCACCGTTATCGGGAGACTTCGCCTTCAACTGCGAAACGATTACAAAAATTTCTGGTGCACTCTATACGATGGCGGAAAGTGTCTCTGGATCGCTGAGTCATTTGGAAGCTTCGCGTTGTTCGCAGCTCCCTGGGTAGAAGTAAAAAATGATCTTACACAACTGCATGCCGGCAAGAAAGTAATACTTGCCAACAACGTTACGTTGCGGGGTGAATATGTAGAGAAGTGCGAAGGCATAAGCTATACCGGAGAGATTGGTCCGTGGAATTTATTTTACCCCGGTTTCTTCCTTATCCAGGCGAGCAACGCCAGTGGACAAACTGCATTCTTCACGATCAAAAAGAACGAAAGACATGTGCTTGCCGGAGAAAAAGTAACATTGGAAAAACTTAATCTCAAAAATATACTTACCTGGGATGAGTGGAAGTAACCATACAATAACCTGTCTCAACTGCGGCTCGGTTAATACTGTTCGCGGCAAAGCCATGACACTCGCCATGACCTGTAGTTCATGTCAGTACTATTTGCGTTTGGGAAAGTGGAACAGCGACCGTAACCTATTTAACTTTAAAGCCGAACCCGCTATACCCATCGGAGCCAAAGGTAAATTTGATGGTGTTGTATATGAAGTCATGGGATTCGTGGTAAAACAGGAAACCAGATATCATTACAAGTGGCGCGAATACCTGCTCTTTAATCCCATGCATGGTTATGCTTTCCTGTCCGAATATAGCGGCAACTGGAATTTCGTGTGGCCTGTCGAAGCTGCCCCCAAGGACAATCTCGACATGGAATTTTACTATGAAGAAAGTTTCTATCGGCTATACCAGAAGTATAAGGCAGAAGTAATATATGCGCGCGGAGAATTTTTCTTTGACGTGGTAGACCTTACCGAATCAACAACCAACCATGAATATATAGCTCCGCCCTATATGACAACGCTCGAAAAGAATGGCGACAGCGTTTTGTGGTGCAAAGGAGAATATTGTTCGCCTCAGGAAGTAGCTGCTGCATTTAATATACCGGTAGACAAACTTCCGAAGAAAGAAGGACGCGGCTATACGCAGCCGGTTGTTACTTCATTCAAAGAAGGTACGTTGATAAAGGTATCGCTGGTCATGCTGTTGCTGATCATCATACTACAGTTTTACTTTAACAATACCGCCAAAGAAGAAGTAGTTTTCAGCGGTACCTTTAACCAGAGCGAACTAAAAGATCAGAAATTCTTTGTGTCCGCTCCGTTTGATCTTAAAGGCGGAACCAAAAGCGTTGCTATCGACATCTATGCTCCGCTGGTGAACGACTGGTTCTATGCCGACTTTGCTTTGATCAACGAGACTACCGGCATTGAGTATAACTTTTCAAAAGATATAGAGTACTATTCGGGCTATGAAGATGGCGAGTCGTGGAGCGAAGGCTCTACGCGCGGTGAAGCGTTCTTATCGGAGATTCCGGAAGGACGTTACCACATCAATATATACCCGGAGTTCAGTGTCTCCTATCAATCTTTTTCGATCCGGTTGGTGCGCGATGTCTCCTCCCTGTCGAACTTTATTGTTATCCTCGTGCTGCTCGCCATCTTCCCTGTGGTATTTTTTATCCGCAGGCATTTCATGGAAGCAAAGCGCTGGGAAGACAGCGACTATTCACCGTATGCAACTGAAGAATAATATACACCTATGCATTGGGACGAACTGAAAGGACTTAAATATTACCTCGGCTTCTCGGCCGTGTTAATCAGTTTTTATGTTTACTCGAACATGGTTGGCTGGCGTTGGCTAAACGCTACCAAAACCACGCACGAACGCAGCGCTACACGCAGTCACGGCAGAGGATACTTTTATCACAAATAACCAACTATAAACTATATACTATGGAATGGAAATATGTACTCGCATCGATCGTCTTTTCACTGGTGGGCATTGTCATACTTGGCGTATGCTTCTGGATATTTGAGAAGATCACTCCGGAAAATCTCTGGAAAGAGATCATCGAGAAAAACAATATAGCACTCGCTATTGTTGCCGGTGCGTTTATGATCGCCATGGGCATCATTATAGGTTCGGCTATTCATAGCTAAGCTGCGTTCATGTATAAACAGGAAAGTAAAGCCGGTAGTTTTCAATGGCTGCTGCTCATATCTGTATTTGTAGTAGCCACCTGCGGATTGATCTATGAACTGGTAGCCGGTACGTTGGCCAGCTATCTGCTAGGCGACTCCGTTACCCAGTTCTCCACCATCATTGGCACATACTTGTTCGCCATGGGTATAGGTTCCTATCTTTCGCGGTTCCTGAAATCAAATTTACTCAGTTGGTTTATCAGCATCGAACTGCTCGTGGGCATGGTGGGCGGATTCAGTGCCGGTATACTCTTTATACTGTTTGAACAGGTAGTATATTTCAGAGTAATTCTATACACGCTGGTAATTCTTACCGGTACACTTGTAGGACTGGAGCTGCCGTTGCTCATGCGCATTCTGAAAGATCGTATTGAATTCAGCGATCTCGTTTCACGAATCTTTACGTTCGACTATATCGGTGCGCTGTTTGCTTCCCTCCTGTTTCCGCTCTTGTTTATACCTTATCTTGGGCTCCTGCGCACATCATTCTTCTTTGGGTTTCTGAATGTTGTCGTTGCCTGGATCGTAGCCTATAAATTCAAAGACGAAATCAGAAGTTATCGCCGGTTGAAATGGTCTGCTATATTCTGCCTGCTCCTGCTTGCTGCCGGATTTATACTCTCTGAAAAACTAACCGCGCTTGCCGAATCGCTTACGTATCCTGACAAGGTAGTATATGCAAGATCAAGTCCATACCAGCGCATTGTGTTGACGCGCAGTGTTATGGACTGGCGTTTATTTCTGAATGGAAATTTACAGTTCAGCTCCGCAGACGAGTATCGATACCACGAAGCGCTTGTTCACCCCGGTCTCGCTCAAATGAAAGAGCCTAAGCATGTGCTGGTTCTGGGTGGTGGTGATGGTATGGCCGTTCGCGAGATACTCAAATATAGTTCCGTTGAAACGATTACCCTGGTTGATCTTGATAAAGTGATGACCGATCTGTTTCAGTCCAACACCGCGTTGATGAAACTCAACAACCAGTCACTCACATCTCCAAAAGTACGCGTGATCAACACCGATGCTTTTGTGTGGATTCGTGAACATCAAAAGACATTTGATTTTATCGTGGTCGATTTTCCGGATCCATCCAACTACTCGCTCGGTAAATTATATACTGTTTCTTTCTACCGCGAGCTATACCGAATACTGGCACCAAAGGGATGTCTCGTTATTCAATCGACCTCACCGTTCGTAGCTAAAAATTCTTTCTGGATCATTGATTCTACGCTGCGTCAAACCGGCTTTCTTACCACGCCCTATCATTGCTATGTCCCATCCTTTGGAGAATGGGGATTTGTGTTGGGATACAAAGAAGGTCTGTCGCAACATTTTAACCTTCCAAAAGATCTGCGTTTTGTAAATGAGGAAACCATCCGGCAAATGGAAAATTTTCCTCCGGACATGCGTGTAGCAGAAAGTCCATACAACACACTGAACAATCAGGTTTTGGTGAATACCTTTGAAAAAGAATGGGCTGATTATACACGATGATCTCGCGCAGAAAATTTGTAATGCATTCCATGCAGGCAGCAGCCGGCTCATCGCTGCTATTATCAGCCTTGCAATCGTGCACAACACCTGCGACATATCCGTCAACACTCGTTGGACCGAACGCACAATTAGGGCACATGCTGCGCACCGGCAGATTTGATAAGCCTTCGGAAACCAGTAGCGCAGACGTTGTGATTGTTGGCGGTGGTATATCCGGACTATCAGCAGCGCGTTACCTGAAGAAATATACCGGCAATTTTATACTCCTTGAACTCGGTAACGACACCGGAGGTAATGCTATAGCAGGCAGCAATGCTATATCTGCCTATCCGTGGGGCGCTCATTACCTGCCGTTACCTGGCAACAATGATCCGGAACTCACGGCTTTTCTGCAGGAAGCCAACGTCATAACCGGTTATGAAAACGGACTGCCCGTATACAACGAGTATCATCTCTGTTTTGATCCGAAAGAAAGACTATATATTAATAACTTCTGGCAGGAAGGCATTACTCCGCGCGAAGGCGTACCGGAAAAAGATCGCCAGGAAATTGAACGCTTCCTGGCGCTGATGCATGATTATAAAAATCAAAGAGGAAGTGATGGACGGGAAGCATTTGCTATACCGGTTGATCATTCCTCGCAGGATCAAAAATACCGTGCACTGGATTCTATTTCGATGGAGCAATTCCTGATACAAAACAATTTCAAATCACCGTATTTGCAATGGTATGTAAATTACTGTTGTGCTGACGACTTTGGTTCTTCATCAGCCGACACATCAGCATGGGCCGGTATACATTACTTCGCTTCCCGAAAAGGTAAAGCAGCCAATGCAACTTCCGACACAATGCTCACCTGGCCGGAAGGAAATTACTGGCTCGTAAAACAATTGCGAAAAGACCTGGTGTCTCAAATAAAAACGAACACATTAGTATACTCCGTTGAGACAACAGCCTCCGGTGTATCGGTGCTATATTTCGATGCCACCGAAAAGAGAACCAAACAAATTACCGCGCACGCTGCCGTCATGGCAACACCGCAGTTTATTAATCAGCGTTTGTTGAAACCGGAGCTTAATCGTGCACTGGACTACACTGCATTTCAATACGCACCTTGGATGGTCGCCAACATCACACTCGATGCTACGCTGGAAGAACGCAAGGGCGAACGACTTTGCTGGGACAATGTTATTTATGGAAGTGATTCCCTCGGCTACGTTAATGCTACACATCAGCAGATCGGATTTCACGGTAGCCATAACGTTGTAACGTATTATAAACCCCTGTTGGGTAACGATATCAAAAAGCTCCGCGAGCAGGCTTACCGTTCTACCATCGAAGACTGGCGAAATATAGCGCTGCAGGATCTTGGCAAACCACATAAACAAATTGAAAACCATATCAAACAGTTTGATGCCTGGGTATGGGGGCACGGCATGATTAAACCCGCACCCGGATTCATCACCGGAGCAACACGGCTGCAAGCAGCTACACCTTTACAAGACAAAATATACTTTGCCCATTCCGACATGAGCGGTGTCTCTATTTTTGAAGAGGCATTCTACCGCGGTCACACCGCCATTCGCAGTATACTGGAGCATGCTATATTAAAAACATCATAACTGATTTCATAAACAAATGACATCTGAAATATAGGTATATGGTAATGAAGCAACCCTGGCTTGGCGATCCGAAAAAAGAAATCGGATTAATACTGGCGCCCTCGCTCCTGCCGGTAGCCGTCATATTCCTATTTCAGGATTACTTTACAAGTCATGAAGTTTCCAGTTTCTGGTGGGTATTGCTGGTGTTGTGCATCGATGTCAGCCACGTCTATAGCACGCTCTTCCGTTTGTATTGGGACAAGCCTACATTCGTAAAATATAAAAGTCTTTTGATCACCATTCCGGCCATAGCATTCATTATCGGTTCAGGCCTGCACTTTTATGACTCCATGTTGTTCTGGAGAATACTCGCCTACGTAGCAGCATTCCATTTTGTGCGGCAGCAATATGGTTTCATCCGGTTTTATTCGCGTAAAGAGACGGCATCAAAAGTATTCCGCACGATCGACACGATAGCCATCTATAATGCTACGCTATATCCGCTTTTATACTGGCACCTGCACCTCACCTCCAAATTAAGCTGGTTTGTACAGGGTGATTTTATTTCACTGGAATCCATCATCGCTTCCGATATATTGCAAGGTATATTTGCCGGGATCATCCTCATCTATATACTTAAGGAAGCGTGGGTCGGCTATCAGAACAGGTTATTCAATATACCCAAGAATATGATCATGCTGGGAACATACCTATCCTGGTATGTGGGCATTATCACCTTCCAGGGCGACCTCATTTTTACGCTGCTCAATGTTGTAGCACACGGTATACCCTATATGGGACTTATCTGGATTCATGGAGAAAAGAAAGCACCAACCTTTTCATTTGGGTTGAAGGGCATCGCTATCTTTATGGTTATACTGCTGGGGCTGGCCTATTTCGAAGAAACTTTATGGGACATCCTGGTATGGAAAGATCATCCGGACATATTTCCATTCTTCACAGCGCATGCTCCCCTGGACAATCCATTTATACTCTCGGTGATTGTACCTTTATTGGTTCTGCCTCAGATCACGCACTACGTTTTGGATGGTTTCATCTGGCGCTTCTCTAAAGATTCGCAGGCCAGGATCTGATTTTTTTGTTTCTCCATTTCTTTTAAAATTAAAAATCAACAATACCGTTTTCCGAGAAAACCTGACTAAATAATTGCTGTGCGAATCGGCTATGAAAATGCAAGAGCACACAACGGAAAATTCATTTCTTAAGAACGAGTTTCAATTTCCACATTCCCATTCATATAATGAGTTTCATTGCTGCAGTTGGTCCAAATTAAAATGGAGCTAGCAGTATTCTAAAGGCTGCCGCACAATTTACAATGAGGTTGCTACAATTTAGAATACGGTAGCTTCAATCTAGAACGTGACAGCTTTAAATTAAAATGCAATAGCCTAACTTCCAAAATGCACCGATGAAAGTTCCCTTTTAAAATAGTTCTCGGTGAATTCTCTATTCGTCATTCCGTGCGTAGTAGTTGCGGTATTGTCATAAGCATTGGAAACTGCTGTCTCCACAGATTGAAATATTTGTTTTTTGCTGCAATAAGCTCATTGTGTGCGCCCTCTTCAACAACCTTTCCGGCCTCAACGACAACGATTTTGTCTGCAGATACCACAGTAGATAAGCGATGTGCGATTAGAATAATAGTTTTGTTCTTTGCTCTTAAAAGTTCGATTATCCTTTGA
>CBIHOZ010000134.1:0-20243 GCA_966211525.1 uncultured Chitinophaga sp.
TCTTACTTCTTACTTCTTACTTCTTACTTCTTACTTCTTACTTCTTACTTCTTAAAAAGATACTATTGGCAAATTACCCGATCGTGTCCTAATATTGTTTACCCAAATAATGATGTAATGAAGTCCTACCAATTATCGTGGTGGAAGATATTGACGCTGGTGTTGCTGTATTATACTGTGATTGCCGGCTTTCTGCTTCCGGTGCCGCGACTGCATATACTCAATGAAAGTATACGTCTGAATTACTTTCACGTGCCAATGTGGTTTACCATGATGTTCCAGTTTGCGTACTCGGTCTGGTATTCGATTCGATACCTGCGCTCATCTGCGCTTGAAGATGACGACCATGCTATTGTTGCTACGCAGGTGGGATTTCTGTTCGGCATACTCGGACTTATAACGGGTTCCCTATGGGCCAACGCTACGTGGGGCACGTTCTGGACGACTGATCCTAAACTAAACAACACCGCTATCGGGCTCATGATATACGCTGCGTACTTTGTATTGCGTGGCGGCTTGCAAGACGAAACACAACGAGCCCGACTAAGTGCCGTTTACAACATTTTTGCGTTCAGCATATTTATACCGTTGATCTATATACTTCCACGCATGACAGATTCGCTTCATCCCGGCAGTGGCGACAACCCAACGTTTCGTTTGTTCGACACAGCGCACAACATGAAGCTCGTAATATATACTGCTATCATCGCCTTTATCATGACAGGCTGGTGGTTTAAAACTATACTCTTCCGTCTACGTACGCTAACCCGACTGCACCATGAAATATAGCATTGCACTTCTTACATTCATTTTACTGACCTGCTCCTTACAAGTCTTCGCTCAAGACAACGCTCCCGTTGAAATGGCTGACACATTAAGACGCGATGGAAAGATATATACTGTAGTAGCTGGCCTGGTAGTAGTTCTTACCGGCTTTGTCGTGTTCTTGATTCGGGTGGATCGTAAGCTTCATAAGTTGGAAGAAGAGGCGAAGCAGAAGTAAGGGAGCAAGAAGCCAGAAGTAAGGAGTAAGAAAGTTGAGCTCTGCCACCATTGCCGGCTTGCCAAAGAATCGTTAAAATTTATCCTATTCTCCGAACTGATCGTCAGGGTATATGGCCCTTCCTATACCTCGGAGTCATTGAGACATTCAGAGCTCCACAAAGATCACGATTTTTATGTGGGCTTATAGCATAGGTAATAAACTATGATTTAGTCAAAATATTTATATCTTTGAGTAAGATGCTTCAAAGAGGGCAATCCTATATATAGTAGGATTAAATATAGGAATATAATGTTGAGTTATTAAGTGGTCATCGGAATAAGTATAGTTACTATATATATAACCATACGTCATTGTGAAGTCTGAGTCCCAATAAAGTTTGTTGCCAGGAATTTAAAAGAAAAATAATTAGATTTTCGCCAACTCAAATCACATTAAATATGCCTCCAAAAAGCAAGCTTCACAGTTTTGCCATTAACCTAATAACTCAAGGAAGCCATCGTTTTTATAGTCTTACAATGCCGTCAGACTTATTAGCCAGAACTTGTTTTGTTACTACCCGAGAGGATGATCCTAAAAAAGGTTTCCAGAGAGTTCTGAATAAAGAACGAGCGACTCAAATTGCAGAATATATAGATAACGGCTTAGGCACAATTCCAACTGCCATTATCTTATCGGCTCAACCTCAGGCCAATCTCACTATTACAGGAGGGAAAACACTTCAGTTTCAAGAACATCCAAAAAGTTTTCTTATACTTGACGGTCAACATAGAGTATATGGCTTTTCCTTGGCTCATTCTAATATTCGAGTTCCTGTTGTAATCTATAACGGGCTTTCAAAAAGAGATGAATCTAGGATTTTTATAGATATTAATACCAAACAAAAGCCGGTACCAAATGAGCTCTTATTCGATATAAAAAGCCTAGCCGAATATGAAAGTGATACTGAGAAAACTTTAAACGAAATTTTCACCTTCTTCCATGAAGAGTCCGCAAGTCCACTGCTCGGACTAACAACTTCTTCCACTAAGGCACCTAATAAAATATCAAGACCGATTTTCTATACGGCGTTTAAACCAATTTTAAAAGTTGTCTCCAACAGGGAGCCTCAAGAAGTCTATGAAATTACTTCAAAGTATCTAATGTCGTTCAACAAGTTTCTTAAGAAAAAGAAATTATCCAATAGTATTACTAAGACAGTTATTTTCAAAGCTGTTTGTGCATTCTTCCCTCATATAGCGCAACGGGTTAAGACAAAGTATGGAGGCTATACGGAAGAGGCGTTTGATGAGGTGCTGAAACCAGTATTCGCTGAAATAAAGGACTCGAAAATCAAAAACCCAGGTCTATCATACAAGGAGCTATCAGATTACTTTATTGATCGTTTAAACGACACTTTTACTCTATAAATCCTATGGTTTCTCTAAATGATGCACTAAGACCTTATTGGGCAAAAGGCATTAATGCCACAACAGTTAATACTAGTGTTCCATTTAGCAAATGGCTAGAGACAGGCGCAGATTACTCAATACCTAATCAAATTACTCCAACTTCTTTCACTATACAAACGAGCGATAGAAGTGTGTTTCTAAAGCCGATATCACAAGACTGTAATAGATTTATGTCCTCCGCAATTGAATCAATGGTTGACAACCAAAAAACAATCTTGCCAGAGAAATCTATTGGATGGGACGTTATCAAAAACTATTACTCTTCCTTTTATGCAGCACATTTTATTCTACGAATTCTGGGATTTAGTCTCACTCAACTTGATTCGGCAATGACGAATAAGATTGAAAAAGTCGCAGATATTTACGGATGCAAAAATGGCGCATCTATAAACAACGGATTTTATCTCTGCGACTATAGCAACTCTAATAGCGAGATTCAATTAAGTAAACAAAATATAACAGACACCGGATCTCATGGAGCTTTATGGAAATTGGTATCCGAAAAACTCTCCCTCATAAGCAACAGTATTATATTAAATAACACCTCACCTGACTATCAACTGCCTTCATTAAAACTGTCTGAATTAGTTAAAAACTTAAGATTTCTTAGCATAAACGGGAATTGGCTATCCACGATTAGAAATGACGTTAACTATAAACATCTATATGCATGTTGGTTCCCTTATAAAAACCAAGAATTGTACTTCAAAAAAATCAAAAAGTATACGTCATTGTGGAAAGTCGATCCTCTACTTATAGAATTGAATAATTACCCTAAGGAAAACATGCTTCGTTTTTTTGCAACAACTAACTTCATCATTAGCCTTGGTCGAGAGATAAGCATCGAACTAAAAAATAGGTGCCCAAAAGGAAAGTCGTTCACTAATCATGGAGCGTTACATTTAATAAAGCAATTTAAACTCTTATAGCCACCATCAATCTAAATATCGAGAATAGATTAGACAATAAACTTTTAAAATTACAGAATACCATCACAACCTAATTTCATATATCCATTTCGGACATATAAACATCAGCCACAAAGCGCTTACTTTATACCCACTAACTCACGGGTTATGGCAAAAAAGAAACAATCTTACAACAGGAGAAAGAAAGTCCTGTCTTCTACAACAGGAGGCGAACTCGAAATTGCATCTTCATATACTAACCAACATGAAATAATAGAAAACTTAAGTGAGCTTTCAGTAGGTTTAGATACATACGAATTTCTAGGCGAACTCTTCTTTGAGTTCCTGGCCAACGAGGTACGCACTACATCGCCTTCGTCGGAGCGGCTTAACCTATATATAAATACCCGTCATCAGATACATCAGCTTTACGAATTAGCTCGTGCAGCTAAAGCGCTGCGAGCCAAAACGTGCCAACATCAACAGGTCGGGGATTAATCCCCGACCTAAGGAACCGGACAACAAGCAGGCACTAGCAGATTTTTTTTAATACAAGATAAAGAGATACAATTGCCTGTGACGAATACCACATCCTGGTATATACATGGTGCATCATTACCTACGTATAAATATTCTAATCACGTATTCTAAATATATACCTGACGCTTCATAAATTCATACAAACGTTAAGGTATATATGGACTTCTATACTTACTCACAGCGGCTTGATTATTTACTTGAAATCATTCAAAAAGGACAATTATCATCGCCTTACGACCTAACAAATAAATTTGAATGCACCGAAAGAACAGCCCGCAAAATGATTAGTGATTTAAGGAGAAAAGGACATCAAATTAAATATTCACGCAAAGAGCTAAGATATGCACTCATCCGTGATTAAGTATATACCGGAAAAATGAGGCTAACGGCAAACGGAAATATACTTTCCGGCAAGTCATCTATTCTTGTTTCAAATATTTTCCAAACATCTAAAAACAAGAGTAAATGAAAAAGTACATCAAGTATCTCAGCACATCTGCACTAATCGTTATTTTTACTGTTTGCCTCACACAACCGGCAGAGGCCAAGTTCTGGGGCAAAGAAACTGGCGAACTTGTTGCCTATCAAAACGGAACAGTTTGTCAAACCGTAACAACTTATCGACTATGGATCAAGGTAAAATCCGAGACAACATGCGGGCCATGTTGCTATTAATCTCAGGTTTTTTTACGGGCAGGAAGTATATCTTGCCCTCTCTTTTATATTTCACCGCGCTAACAGGATTCGCGCAAAATCTGACAATCAAAAAGACTGTAGTTTCCGCCATCGACTATCAACCTGTAAAATTCGCATCGGTCGCCATCAGAAATAGTAATAACGGGACGTACACAAATCTCTCTGGAGAATTTACGATCTCATGCAACAGTGCCGATTCACTAACAATGTCAGCCATCGGCTATAGGAAAAGTATATATCATTGCTCGTCTTTATCAGACACCATTTTGCTGGAAGAAGAACCCATGCAGCTTCCAGAAGTTATTGTTTCTTCAAAGGAACAAAGACAACACACAACTTTACTAGGACTGTATAATAAAAACCGGACAGGCGCTTACACAGGTGCTATTGCAGCAGCTCTGTATATTGATAACACCGGGCGGTTGAATGCTCACTTATCAAAGACATTTTTTAAGCTCTCAAAAGTATCCTGGATTTACAGTAAAAAGCCAAAGTACTACAAGTTATTGGTGAGGCTTAAGCTATATAAACGGAACGCATTTGATCGCAGTCCGGGCGAAGAGGTACTGACGCACGACATCACACAAGAAATTTCAGAGAAACAAACCGACATTGTATTCGACATTGATTCGTTCAATATACCCTTTCCATCCGATGGTATTTTCGTTGCTATCGAGTTTTTGGGCTACTACACCGGTGATCAATTCAAAGCCTTCAACTCGAACGACCAAAACAAGTACATTCAATACAAGGCTGCGTTCACTGATCAATATATTACACCGGCCAGCTGGATTCGTCTCGATTATGACAATGATTGGCGACCGCTGGAAACTGGATCTACTGTTTATAATTTTAACTTTGGGATTGAAGTGAAGTAATCTCTGCCTTCAAGTTCTTAAACTTGCCAATTCGCTATACATCTATAGTATTGTTGACTATTCCTTAAAATTTCTTCATATTAGTTCCAGCGAGCACCTAACATGACAATCCGGATAAAATTATTTGTTTCAATACAGTTGATATTCCTATTCGCTATAAAAGCAAACTGCCAAAGAATTGAAATAGACGGATGCAGCTCAGGAGAAAAGGAAGCAAAACAACTGATCGCAGCTAATACTATTTACTTTCCCAGGCTCATTGTGAAATCTACTCTAACACTTAGAAAACTCCTCGAAATTGAATACGGAATAAAAGATGCCGTTTATGATAATGGTACGTGCCTTCGATTCCCTAATGAGGAAGAGTGTTTCTATAGATTGATGCTGGGAGAAGTTGAGAAAAAATGGGGGAAAAATTTTTTATCAGACCAGCAGCGCATTGCAAATGAACTGGACAATAAAGGTAAGGGATATATAGAATCAAAAGAAAACGACATACATCTCATATTCGGTCGCTATGTGAAAGAAAACGCTCCAGTGCGCGATCCCCGGAAAGGATACTTAATTGTATTAAAAGTATCACCAGACAAAACTATAGCAGATATAGATGTGCTGTTTGGTATATTTAACCCATCACCAATAGAAAAGACTTCAGAGGATTATCTATACATAAAGAAAGTGATGAATATTATCAACCATAGCTGTGAGCCGGCTCAATTCCGGGGAAATTTGATTGAATCAGAAATATCCTTCTTTGCTACATTTTAATTAGTCGCTATTCAACTGAACTTCCCGATAAATCAAAGCAGATAAATTCAACTGCAGTCACACCTCATTGAAACAAACTGCACAGTAAAAAATTAAATACATCTTATGGATTGGCGATATAACACAATTTGGTTTGATCAAATCGAGAAAGAAAAGCAACTTCACTTAGATCTTAAAAAAAATAAGTTTGATTCTACTTCTTTAGCTGATATTGAGTATTCAATAATCTGGCACCTTCACAATAAGCAAGGGTTCGAATGTTTTACAGAAGCAGATAAACTTTTATACCTTGAATTAAACTGGTCGAACTTCAAAAACTTTCGCGGTATAGAACGACTCAGAGCGTTAAAAAGGCTTGAGTTGCATTGTTGTTTTAAAATCGAAGATTACTCTGGTATATCCTCTTTGAAAGAGTCTTTGGAATTCTTACACATCGATCGATCCAGGAAACTCAAAATTAGTAATGAACTGCTAGAACTGGTTAACCTAAAAGTATTGTGTCTGAATGCATGTGGCGATTTAGACAATCTGGAATTTCTTCAGCATTTTCCATCTCTTGTAGACTTCCGATTTGTTGGCACCAATGTTTTAAGTGGAGATCTAACACCACTCATAGAACATCCCACAATAAAGAGTGTCGGCTTCATGAACAAAAGGCATTACAACTTTAAAGACCATGTGGTTGACGAAAAACTAAAGCAGAAGTCTAGCAAAACATTTAAAGACTATGCATATAGGGATCAATACGCGACCTTTAAATACTCATGCTTGACATAGCAGTCAATCACCGATACAAGTGGCTGCATAAGCTTTTTGGTCTTTAACATAGCCTATATAACTACAGTATATGAAACAACCCTGGTCAATAGACGAAGTCCAGAACATCTGGCAACTTGCTTCGAAATTACATGATGGTCAGAAATACGGAGGACCTAACGATGGCGAGAAGATTGAATATATAAATCACATCGGCAGTGTAGCATTCGAGATACTAAACGCTATTCAACATAGCGAAGATATGAACGCAGACCTGGCTATCAAATGCGCCATTCTCCACGACACTATTGAAGACACTCCTTTCACCTATATCAAAGTAAAAGAACTCTTCGGACAACACGTTGCTGACGGTGTTCTCGCGTTATCTAAAAATGATAAAATAGAAGATCGTCTTGAAAAGATGCTCGATAGTCTTAAGAGAATCAAAGAGCAGCCTAAAGAAATCTGGGCCGTAAAGCTGGCCGACCGAATTGTAAACCTCTACGAACCTCCATACTACTGGAGCAACGACAAAAAACTGAAGTATATTGAGGAAGCGGAAATTATACTGAGAGAATTAAAAGATGGAAATAAATACCTGGCCGAGCGTTTACGTAATAAAATTGATAGCTATCATCGCTTCATAACGGGTGGCTAGGGTTTACTATCAGCATAGCCTACGTTAGTTGACAGGATCAACTTTATTCATTTAAAGTGCATTTTTCATATTAGCTTTGCATCGATTTATAAGTTGCATAATGAAAAAGCAGTTCTTCAAATACTCGTCAATAATACTAGCCATCCTTCTGATCTTCCATATTGTGAAGTTCGCACAACGTTCATCTGAATATGCACTTAATGGCCCCGGAGATTTTCTGCGTGGTCTTCTTACAACACTAACGTGGGCGTTTCCTATATATTTGCTCTTGTCTGTGTTAGGAGGCTATATAGTAGCATTGATCCGAAACAACCGAAGGCAGAAGCTGGGAGGGAAGTAATACTCACCTTGAAAGTACTTTGGACATCTTGCCGATAAAAAACGATGTTGAACCTACGACTGTATGTGATTATTTTCGTTGTGATCATGCTCGACTCATCTTGTGCAGAAAAGCGATTTACCCGCAAAGAGCGAAAGGAATGGGAGAAGCGCCAATGGGAAATTGAACACGAAGATAAAGACAACTATTTCTGTGCGTATAGAAATACATTTTCAAGAGAACAGCGTCTAAAAATTCCTCCGTTCAACGTCACTACAGACATTCGTCTCATCTCTTTTGTTACAAGTTCGGATACAACTTTTACTGGGTACTTGCCTGTGGAAAATCACACACTCAACGCGTCACAAGTAAAAGAAATGGTTACATTAAACAATGCAAAGATTGACTCATTGACAGATATACTATATAACGTAGCATATCGCGGAAAAACTTTACTTGGCGAAGGGACTGGCTGCTATGATCCTCACAATGCCATTTTGTTCATGGGGCCACAGGGCGAAGTGCTGGAGTATATAGAGATCTGTTTTAGCTGCCAACAAAGCCGAGTAAGCTCGGAAAACATCACGATCGGTGATGATTGCATTGGGAAGTATAACTTGTTAAAAGATTTCTTCAACTATGCCGGAATTAAAATAGGCACTATGCCACTAAAGGATTGACACAATGGATGCAACGTCTGCATGCAAGGCTAGTGATACAAAAAGTGGATAATCAGGTTTGTCTAGTTGGTATTTGGAGACAGAACACGTCCATATTTGCTGTATATTAGTTTTCCCAAACCCCTTGTGCCATGCTAACAACCCATCTGAAAGTGGCCCTCCGCCATCTCACACGAAGCAAATTTTTTACACTCATCAATGTTACAGGACTTGCTATAGGTATATCGGCTTTCCTGCTTATCGCACACTATATCAGCTTCCAATTAAGCTTCGATCAATTCCATACCAACAAAGAGTATATATACCGCATTGGCCTGAAACGTTATGAGAATGGTGCATTGGTAGAAACGTCAGCCAAGACTTTTCCGGGAGTACGGATGCTGTTGAAGCAGAATTTTCCGGAAGTACAAAGTGTAACGGGTTTCTATAAGATTCCTGCCAACACCGGTTTTCTATTCCGCTATCAGGGCAAGATATATAACGAAACGGGTGGCTGGCTCAGCTCTGATTCTGCTTTCTTCACTGTGTTCCCTTCGCTGCTTCTCCATGGTAACGCAACCACTGCTATGAAAGAGCCGAATAGCATTGTAATTTCTGAAACCGTAGCTAAAAAATTATTCGGAGATAAAGATGCCGTCGGCCAGGTGCTCGACAGAATAGACGATCACTCGGAGGGTGGGCAGTTTACGATACGAGGTGTAATAAAGGACATTCCCGAGAACGCGCATTTCCATGCAACTATAATTCAGCAAATTAATGACAATCGTCCCGAAGCATCCGTAGATCTGTGGGGTGAAGGACGACTGACGACCTATGTAACGTTCTCTGAAAAGATACAGCCTGACGCCATCGAGCGAAAACTGAATCGACTGCTACACCAACTTGAAAAGGAGAATAAACTTATTAAAGACACCGAAGTATATCTGCAACCTATTACAGATATTCATTTGTCATCGCACTGCAAAGACGAACTTGAAGCAAACGGAAACAAGGAATTACTTTACCTGCTCGGCAGTGTTGGATTTATTATACTGCTCATTGTATGGATAAACTATATTAATCTTGAAACATCCAGGTTTGTGTCTCGCACAAAAGAATTTAGTGTAAGAAGAGTCATCGGTTCCGGCAAACTAAACCTGGCTGCACAATACCTTACCGAGTACAGTTGTCTCACATTTGGGGCGCTTATCCTCTCCGTTGTCATTATCGTTGTGTTTGCTCCTTACTACAGCGATCTCACCGGAGTTCAGCTTCAACGCATTTCACTGGATCAACCCTTTGTATGGACAACTGCAGCATTCGTATTTATGCTCGGATCAATCATTGCCGGAATATACCCGGCAATATTTCTATTGAAGTTTGATCCCGTTGCCGCACTAAAAGGCAGCGTAAGCAAATATAGGGCTGGCAATAGGGTACGGCAAACACTCGTAGTTTTTCAATTCACAGTCTCCATTATTCTTGTTGCATTTGTCATGACTGTGCAGCAACAGCTTGATTACATGAAGGTGATCAACAAAGGTATAGAACTTGAAACGGTAGTGGCTATTCGAAATCCCACAGCATACTCTAACCAGGAGTTGACTACGAAGTATGGTGAGTTTGAAACGTTTCAGAACAAATTACTTCAATATCCCACTGTCCGGTCATTGGCAAGTTCATCCGCTATACCAGGCTCGGAGATAGGATTCAATTACGTGAACCTGATCAAACGAAATATAGGCGATCCATACGACCCGGCAGTATATAAAACCCTCTTTGTAAGTTCCGATTTTATTGACACGTATAATATCGGCTTGGTCGCTGGCAACTCGTTTGAAGTTCCGGCAAACTTTAACGGAACGGCTCCGTGGGAAACCGCTAACTGGTCGTCTGTAATTTTAAACGAACGTGCGATCCGTCAGCTTGGATTTACATCGGCAACAGAGGCACTCAACCAGGAGATATACTTTGATGCATTCAATGAACCTTTGAAATGTCGCATCATTGGTGTGATCAAAGATTATCGTCATGAAGCCACCAAGAAAGAAGTATATCCGACCATACTATTTCACAACTATGCTACCTTTCAGCAGGTATATTTCTCGGTTCGATTAAACGAAGGCAGTAAGCCCGAAGAGTCGCTATCACAAATTGAAAACACATGGAAAGAACTTTTCCCGGACAGGCCGTTCGACTATTTCTTTCTCGATGAATATTATGATCGCCAATTCAAAAGCGAAGTATACTTTCAAAAAATATTCACACTGTTTGCCGGTATAGCGATAGTTGTTGCCTGCCTCGGAATTTTAGGCATGACACTTTTTGAAATGAATTCACGCCTGAAAGAAATCAGCATTCGCAAAGTTTTGGGTGCTTCTGTAGTAGGCGTAACGATATTGCTTTCGAAAACCAACGTAAGACTGATCGCAATGGCATCTATACTTGCCACCCCGCTCATTTATATACTGGCGACTGAGTGGCTGTCAAATTATCCGGAGCGAATTCAATTAACGGCATGGCTGGCGCTAATACCGGTAGCTGTTATTATGATTATTGTGTTAACCGTTTCCGGATTTCAAACCATAAAAACAGCCCTTGCTAATCCGGTTGATCATTTGAGAGGGGAATAAATGCGCTCAAGTCTGATAACGAAAAAGACCTATATTCAAGATCACGAATGTCATAACATGACTGTCCTAAAAATTTAATGATGTATTATTAGTAAGTTCGTTTCGGAGAAGTATCTTTAGTTTGGAAACTCAAAATTTAACTGCTACTCAATGGAAATCCTCGATGCACCTCAATCCCATACTACAATTGATCCGAATACCGTTGTCTACGGAGGTTTTTGGGTTCGGTTTGGCGCTATGTTTATTGATGGTTTAGTGTTAGCGCCTGTATCGGTGGGGTTAATGTACTACAATGCAACCTCGTCTAAAAATGCGTTATTGCTTGCAGTTATTACTTTATTGTCGCTGGCATACAAGCCAGTTATGGAGTATATATATGGCGCTACACTGGGTAAAATGGCTCTAAGGCTCAGGGTGGTGGATGCCCAATTTGAAAAAGCCGGACTCCAGGAAATACTTCTGCGAAACATCTTTCATATCGTACCATCGCTGGTAACACTTGCATTTACCGTTAGTATATATCTCAATCCGGAATTTCAGGATGTTGACGGGTTTATGGAATACTCTCAATACACTGGCCAGTTCAAGTCCCTTCAGATCATGAACTTTGTAAGTGGTTTAATTACTATTGTTGATGCTATTGTATTAGTCTCCGACTCGCGCAAGCGTTCACTTCATGACAAGATTGCTCAAACTTATGTTATTGAGCGGCAACCTTCGTATGCCTTGTAAGATGGTACGTTCCGCAGGTTTTACAGTAGATAATTTCTTTATTCCACCATTCACTATACAACAGGGTGAAATTCTCATCATTGATATCGATAATGGGCCTCATTTTGTTCATTTGCGTGATCGTCTTGTTAGTACATTTTTAAACAGAGAATCTAACAATAAAATCTTCGTCAATGAGCCGTTTAGGCTTGCTACGCCCATTGTAGAAAACGCTTGGCAAAGGTTTTTTATAAGACTCACTGTAAAGGAGTATATCAAAAACGCGGGTAATCCTAACAGCTTACTACCAAATGAGATTTACGATATAGCCTATATTAAACCTAAAACAAAAATTATTGAGCTTGCAGGTACATCTAGAAAAATGCTAAGCGTGCTTTGCTCACTTTCATGGTCTGATAAAATAATTTTTGATCTTCTGGGTATTGATCCGATGGGAGCGGAGAATATATTTACACTTGTTAAAAAACATATCGGTCAAAAAGGCTGTGCTATACTTATTGACGGATACGATGACTTTAAGAATAGCGGTTCAAGATACGTGAAAGCAATATACAATAGCAGTAGTTCGAAATTTTAAAGACCGGCACTATATCTATTTGCCTTTAACCGACTGCAGATTCCGATTCACATTATACTTTACAATCTGACTAATCAACGTTAACGGCAGTGGCGCATCCAGTGGAATCCGCATGGTACTTTTCTCACCTTCATATACTGCCAGTGATTTTTTAAATGCCTCATCATTACGCGGTACCGGATATATACCGATGTGATTTTTATAGGCAGCGAAATGAATCAGATTACCGTTCTGGGTAAATGTAGGCATCGCATACTTTATTGCTTCCTCGGCCTGTGGTGCCGCCTTGCGAATTGTCATCCGTATGGACTTCAAAGCCTGCTGAATATCCCGCGGGAAGCCAGCTATATATTCATCAATTGTTAATGGCTTGGTACTTTTCATAGTGTAAATTACTATATAAGTATATACTTCTTTACAAACCTATATTTATTACGCTAACAACGCCAAGTGTAAACACGACATAATACAGGTAAAATGCGACAAGAAATAATCGCCACCCTTATTGTTCATGGTCAAGTTATAGTCCTTTTCTAAGGGAAACACCTAGTGCCCATAAGTAAAGCACGTATCGCCGCTATAGCGCTGCAGAATAATATATTCAAAAAGCACCGCGTAAGTTTCTAACGTTTGTATAATGGTTTCTCGGTTTGAAAAGCTGGTATTTAGCATCAGAAAAAGTTGAAGCACGATTGTTAAAACAATAGTTGACTTACGATGTTTAAACAGTAAAGAAATCCACAAGACAACCCTATACCATGAAGTTATTATTTCATCAAAAAGAAACACTTAACGAAGTACGCAAAGGACTTCAAAATCAGATTGATCAAGCCCGGAAGGCCGCTGAGTTTATCAAAGAAGTTGAGAAAGGAAATCTGTCCATAGAAGTATCGGAAGATCTTCGCGGCAGTGAGCTTGGCGAGTCTCTGTTCTCTATCAAGAACCATTTGGCGCGACTATCACAGGAAGAAAAAGAGCGTAGCTGGGTAAATGTCGGACTTGCTAAATTTGGCGACATCCTCCGCAATAAGGACTCGCTTGACATGAAAAATCTCGCTGATGATATACTCACGAACCTTGTTAAATATATAAATGCGAACCAGGGAGCGTTGTTCATGCTTGAAAATGATTCTTCGGATGGCGAATGTCTTCAAATGATTGCATGTTATGCATACGATCGAAAAAAACATCTCGATATGCGTGTTGGACTAGGCGATGGCCTTGTTGGACAATGTGTGCTTGAAAAAGAAATTATATACCTGAAAGAAACACCAGCAAACTATATCAAGATAACGTCCGGGCTAGGGCAGGCAACACCCAAATCTGTGCTGCTATCGCCTCTGTTAATCAATGACAAAATATTTGGTGTGCTTGAACTCGCCTCGTTCGAGGAATTTTCGGAACATAAGATCGGCTTTATCAGGAAACTTTCTGAAAATATAGCGGCCAGTATAAAAAATGTTAAAGAGAGCGATCGTATTCTTTCACTACTGGGTGCAAGCCAGCACCAGGCAGAGGAACTGCGAGCACAGGAAGAAGAAATGCGGCAGAGCATGGAAGAATTACAGGCTACTCAGGAAGAGATGCAACGAAAGAGTGACGCCCTGAGTAAAGCCTCCGCAGAGATGATGAGCATTCTTAATGGTATAAATGCTACCATGGCAACCATTGAATTTACCCCGGATGGACATGTGCTCAATGCGAATGCCATCTTTTTAAAGACCATGGGTTACAGACTTAATGATATTGCCGGTATACATCACCGGAAGTTTGTTCCGAATGATATACTTCATTCAGACGATTATAAAACTTTCTGGAACCGGCTTGCTTCAGGAGAATCCATTAAAGGTGTTTTCAAGCGGTTGTCGCAGGACGGCAAAATAAAATGGCTCAATGCAATTTACAACCCTATACTCAATGCCGCCGGAAATGTTATAAAGGTTGTGAAATTTGCTACCGACATAACGCTTGAACAAGAAATGATGGCAGAAAGTAAAGGGGTGATTGAGGGCATCAATGCGACCATGGCAATTATTGAGTTTACTCCGCATGGAACTGTACTTACCGCCAACGAAAATTTCCTCCAGACAATGGGGTATCGCATGGAAGATATAGCGGGTCAGCATCACCGTAAATTTGTCCCTAAGGATATACTGGTATCAGACGAGTATAGAATTTTCTGGAGAGATCTGGCCGCCGGCAAACCGACCAAAGGTGTGTTCAGAAGAACAACAGCATCGGGCAAAACTGTGTGGCTTAACGCTATCTACAATCCAATTTTCAACGCGAACGGTGAAGTAGTGAAGGTAACCAAGTTTGCCACCGAAGTAGTAAAAGCTACCGAAATGGCCGCTGCCTAACAATTAGCCATGCTTACAGCAGGCCTATACGACTGCTGTAAGCACGCGCTACTGCTCAGTACAACTCTACGTCTATACCTTTTGGGCCCAGATCTTTACGGATGGCATCTATATTTTCATCATAGAACAGTTCGATCTTCTTCAGGTTCTTGAAATGGACAACATCTTCGAATGAACGAATGTTGAACACATCATCTTCGCCACTCCAAAAGGCAATCATGTTCATGTATATATCATTACCGCCATCTTGTATGATTTCCGTTATCTCATCGGCATATTTCTTATCTATCTCCAGTTTTTCAAAATACTCCCTTACTTCCGGGATAATATCGTAACCTTCACTATCTACATTTATCTCGCGTTCTTTATATCGCTTGGCAAATTCAAATATATCGAATGCCGGCCGCAGCAATTCCTTTTCATACATCAAAACCTGTATAACAGCCAGCTTAAAATTGAAGTCTCTGAACTCAATCCTTTCACCGGTAATGGGCGTGAATTTATACCGATCGGCATCTTCTATAGGTTCCGGTGGCTTCACTTCCGATATTTCAATTGCAGAAACTTCACCTGAATCGTTCAGGTCGACAAACAAGTGATTCACACCCATGTCAATTTCCACCGAGTCATCGTCTTTGTCTTCTCGCCGAGCTTGAATAGCAGCAGTATAGTCTTCTTCTCCGATTTTAAATGTACCGGTATAAAGCGATTCCGGTGAAAACTTATAGCTCCCGCTTTTTTGAAAATGCAGTCCGATGGCCTGGACCATTACTTTATCATTGGAGTATGCCCGTATACCCAGATCATGCCAGATATATACCGTGTTATACTTTGCGGTAATTACTGCCGGAATGCCGAGTATATCTTTTAAAGCTTGCAAGGGCACCGGCAAGTTAAAATGACTACTGTCAATACTTATGTCTTGTTTCGTTACAACGATCTCTGAAATTGATTTTTTGCTCATATAAAAATGAAATTGCCCGGAGTGTAAATGTCCGGGCAATTTATAGTTCGGATTTGTATTTATGATTACTTCTTTATTCTTTTTTCAAGATCTTCAGTCTTCAACGTAATCAATCTTCCAGTTGCTTCGCCTTTCCGGTAGGAGATAACACGCAGGTTATCGGCTCCTGCAGGAAATTCAAACGCTGCACTATAGCGAGGTGAATATCGATTCGGAATGGTATTGTCAACGGTATAAAAGATATCGAGCCCAGGAACTTCTGAAGCCAGGTCGACCATTATTTTACCCTGCGAATTTTTCTTTACGGTAATAATCGGATCATACATACTGGGTGCATAGTTTATACGCGCTTCATCCATACGCTTAAAATGTTCCTCTACGCGTGTTACAAAGTTTGGCCAGTCTTTTTGTTTCTCGGGTGTCCAGAAAGATTCCGCCATAGCAAGTGCGCGCGGGTATATCATATACTCGGCATGTGCTTCGGTGGGTACCTGCTCCGTCCACAAGTTACCTTGTGCGCCCAGCACATACGTGGAATCCATCTCGGCCGGAACCAGGTCAAAAGTATATACTTCTTTTAACCGCGAACTGCCATATACCGGAGGCTCGATTGATCGTTCGCCCTGGTACATATCCAGATAATATATAGGTGCAGGACTCATCACCACCGGATGTTTCAAATGTGCTGCTTCTATACCGCCTTTTGTACCGCGCCAGCTCATTACAGCAGCACCCGGTGCTATACCGCCTTCTAATATCTCGTCCCACCCGATCATTTTCTTTTTCTTGTTCTGAATGATCTTACCAACACGTTTCACAAAGTATGATTGCAGTTCTTCACCATTCTTCAGGTTATTTTTCTTCATGAAGGCCTGTACGTTTTTATCACGTTCCCAAAAACCTTTGTAACATTCATCACCACCCATGTGTATATATTCAAACGGGAACAGCGCAGCTACTTCAGTAAATACTTTATCGAGGAACTGATATACTTTTTCATCGGTAGGATCGAGTGTATTGTCGAGGTGCATTTCGAATTTGCCGTTGCCAAACCACGTTGAAAAATTCGATCCCGGATTTACGCGCAAAGTAGTATCGTTTGTAACCGAGAGTTCCGGATACGAAGCAAGTGCTGCCATACTATGACCAGGCACATCAATTTCAGGAAGCACTTCTATATACCGGTCTTTGGCATACTGCACAATTTCCTTTATATCCTGTTGTGTATAGAAGCCTCCATAAGTTGCAGCTTCACCAGCTTTGGGAGCATCGTTGGATCCAAACGTTCCTACACGCGGCACACGCCAGGCGCCAACCGATGTTAAGCGTGGCAGACTTTTTATTTCTATACGCCAGCCGTTGTCATCCGTAAGGTGCCAGTGGAAGCGATTCATCTTATACTTCGCCATGCGATCTATATACTTCTTTACATATTCTTTTGTAAAGAAGTGGCGGCTCACATCAAACATTTGTCCACGCCAGGCAAAGCGCGGATAATCGGTTATAGTTACAGCAGGCGTTTTCCATTCAACATCTTTTACCAGCGATGAAGATTCTATTTCAGGAGGCAAAAGCTGCAGCAAGGTTTGTACACCGTAAAATATACCGGCCGGTGTATTGGCGGTGATCTCTGTTTTACCGGCTGCTGTGTGCAATGTATAGCCTTCCTGTCCCAGGCGCGCATCGGGTTTTGCGTTCAACCGAAATAAGATATGTGCGGTGCCTGATTCTGACACTGTTAATGTATACCCGGTAGCAGGTTTTACTTTGTCAACCAGGTATTGGGCGATGCGTGCCACTTCCGGTTGTTTGGCGGGTATACCTACCGTTGTATTGCTGGTAAAGAGAAAGTGACCCGTCTCCTGCCGTATACTTACCGGAGCCGGAATAATGGAAATGTTTTGTGCTGTTGTCTGGGCAAACCACAGGCAGCAAGCCAGGCATAACACTCCTTGTAACGTTCGCAATTTCATGGTTGTAGTTGGGGTTTGTAATTCAACCAAGTTAAACACTTTCGTGCAGCGATGAAAAATTTTTACATGTGTCGGGAGCACACACTTTTTAGCGGCAGTGAATTAGCTTCTAGCTGTGAGACAACAGCCCGCCTGTTTATCTATTTGCCGCGGGGAATTTATAAACACGTTTCTCGAAAGTTTTCAAGTTAGTGGATACAACGAGGAAGTGATTGATTCCTTTGTCGAGATAATCGCCAATGTAGATCTTTTGTTGCTGATCGCGTTTGGCATCAAACACAAAAGTGTTCTGTTTTAAGACAACATCGTGCATTTCATCAATCAGCATCAGTTGAACTTTTGTTCCGGTTTTATAGTCCAATGAAATATGAAGAAAGGGATCCAGCGTTGCGGAAGGTTTGAATGAAACTGTTTCGCGATCCAGCACTTCTTTCAACTCGCTATCTTTATAAATGGCTACAACTTCGTAAGTATATATACCAGCCATTGTCAGTAGATCTGTTACCGAATAATTTGTAATATACTTTCCTGCCGTATTCAACGCAGGCCCAAATGCGGCAACCGGTATAGCGGCTTCGCTCTTGCGCTTGCGATATACTTCAAACCGCTCCAGTTTTTGTAGTAATGACTCCGAGGCTGTCCAATGCAGATCAACAACTCTACCGGAAACCTCAGCCTTGAGAGATAGCATATCAAGATTATTGGACGTATACAAGAATCCTTTCGGGCTTGAACTGAATTGAATTCCAAACTCGCAAAAGTCTCCGAGAAAACCATCGATGTTTACAAAGTAGTCGTTGCCTGCGGCCAGCGAATCCAATTCTATAAAGGCATCATCGCGTTCTATCTTTGCTATACATTTCAATACCTTATATTGCTGCGTAGCGCACGGGTTGCCTTGTAGTATAATGGCCTGAATACCCTTTGAATCGCGACAACGTTTTGAAGTTATGTTCAGATAATATTTGCCGGACTGTGTGACGTTAAATGTAAACCACTGATCATTGTGATAGATAAGACATTTATGCGTAAGCGCCTTGAGTGATTTGTTGATACAATCCCACTCAACAGTAGCATGATCGGTAGATGATTCCGTATAGGGCGCATCAAGCACCAGTCGTGATCCATCCTGAATAGCATTGTTTGCAACTTGTGCCATGCTTGCTCCTGCGCAGAACAGCAAACCGTATATACCAGTGACAACCCAGGCTCTATAGCTCAGCAATATATACATCATTATCGCTATCGCTTCTTACCAGGCTTCTTCCTGTCTGCCGGATTTATATCCGGTCGCTTCCGGTCATCACGTTTATTTTTTACTTTCTGTTTGCCAACTCTGGCTTTGTCTTCCCGCTTTTTTGCTTCGATGCGCTTTGCATCTTTCTTCTCGTGAAATGCACCTTTAAAGGTAGGATCGTCTCTTCGCTTCTGGTCATCGATAGACTTATTGATAGCCTGCTTTTCTTCGAAAGATGTTTTCTCAACAAATACTTCTTCCGGAATTTCCTTTACCGTGATCTTCTCACGTATCAGTTTTTCTATTTTCTCGATGTGATACTCTTCAGCACGATTTACAAACGTAATGGCTTTACCATCCTGAAACGCGCGCCCTGTTCTGCCGATACGATGGACGTAGTCTTCATATAGTATAGGCACATCGAAATTAATAACGTGCGATACTTTGTTAACATCTATACCGCGCGCAGTAACATCGGTAGACACCAGCACACGCAACTTACCTTCCTTAAATTCATTGATAGCATTGATACGGCTGTTCTGTCCTTTGTTAGAGTGGATCACACGCACTGCACCGAGATCTTTACGCTCTATAAATCTGAAAACATTTTCCGCATTCTCTTTCGTGCGGGTAAAGATCATCACACGGTTAAAGTCTTCTCTGTTCTTTAGCAGGTATTCTATAAAGTTGATCTTCGTTTTAATGTTGGGTACATGATACAACTCCTGCTCTACCTGCCGGGCTGGTGTAGCTTGTGGTGTTATTTCAACCTTTACCGGAAACTCAAGAAATTCACCCGAGAGTCGTTCAACCTTCTCCGGAAATGTAGCGGAGAACAAAAGGTTTTGGCGCTTGTGCGGAATCACTTCAAAAATTTTACGAAGCTGTGGCATAAACCCCATGTCCATCATACGATCCGCTTCATCGAGCACAAGCATTTTAAATTGCTTCACCGGAATCTCACCCCGCAGGTAAAGTTCGGTGAAGCGCCCCGGAGTGGATATCAGTATATCAACGCCTTGCTGAATATTTTCTATTTGCGTTTTCGGGCCTATACCTCCGTAGATCGGCAGTATACGCAGGTCGGTATATTTGGCGAGTTGCTTTGCGTGTTCCGCCAATTGTATGGTC
>CBIHOZ010000135.1:0-20027 GCA_966211525.1 uncultured Chitinophaga sp.
TCTTTCCTGTAAACGCGATACAGCTGATAATACTTTCTGTGCTGCAATGGTACCATCCACACGCTCAACCTGTGCGAGACAGGAATCGCAGTTGCCACAATAGTCGTCAGCAGGCTCATCGAAGTAGTTCAGTAAATATTTTCGGCGGCATGATGACAAGTCTCCATACATCTCCATCTGATCGAGCTTGCGAAAGGCAATGTTCGTTTGCTCCTGATTTCCTTCTACCTCGGCAAAATATTTCAGTTTCGTTACGTCACCGTACGAGTAGAACATCAACGCCTCACTATCAAGACCATCTCTACCGGCACGACCTGTTTCCTGGTAATAGCTCTCTATATTTTTAGGAAGATCCATGTGAACCACATAGCGCACGTTCGATTTATCGATGCCCATACCAAAGGCAATGGTCGCTACCATGATCTTTACCTCATCACGCAAAAACATCTCCTGGTGTCGCGCACGCTGTTCACGTTCCAGACCAGCGTGGTAGGGGAGTGCATCAAATCCGTTAGCCTTTAAATTGCTGGCCAGTGTTTCCGTAGATGCGCGAGAAAGACAGTATATAATACCCGATTCATTCTTACGCTTCGTTAAGAAATCAAACAGTTTATCTGTAGCACCAGCTTTCGGTTCAACAGTATAGCGAATGTTTGCGCGATTAAAACTGGATACAAATATAGCCGGGTCTTTCAACGCCAGTTTCTCCACTATATCTCTTCGCGTAAGATTGTCCGCAGTGGCCGTGAGTGCGATTACGGGTACCGCCGGAAGCGCGCGCTTCAACTGTGCGAGCATCAGATACTCCGGACGAAAGTCATGTCCCCAATGCGATATACAATGTGCTTCATCAATGGCAATGAGACAGACATTCAGCGAAAGTATCGTATTGAAAAACGGAGTAGGGGTAAATTTCGAAGGCTGATTTTTCGGCAGTGCTGTAATCTCTTCCTGCCGCAATAATTTTTCAGGAGCCAGGTATAGCAGCTTCAGTTCTTTCGAACGTGCTTTGTCAAGAATAGCATCCTGTTCGAAGGATGATTGTGTTGAATTCAGGTACGCGGCTTGTACACCGTTGAGACGCAAGGCATCAACCTGGTCTTTCATAAGCGCGATCAACGGTGAGATAACAATCGTGATACCATCCAGCATAAGCGCGGGCACCTGGTAACACAATGATTTACCTCCTCCTGTTGGCATGAGCACGAACGTATCCTTCTTTTGCAGTACGCTCTGAATGATATTTTCCTGCTCAAGCCGAAAGGACGAGTATCCAAAATGCGTTTGGAGAACTTGCAATGGTGACATATCTAAATAAAATCTAATAACGGTTAAAAATATGAGGGTCATCATACAACGGGGCATTGCAAGTTAATATTCTCCAAACATAATATCCTTATAATGTATCCAGCGGTTCTCCGCGCGCGCCAATACGGTAATGCGATCGCAGAGAAAATGCTGGCTGTACGAAAAATCTTTCAGGTACGGCCATGCTTTCAGAAAATCTTCCGGAGATAATTTCTTGGCAATGGTGATGTGCGGTGTATACCCGGATTCTTCCTTGATCAGCTTCTCAAAAATATCGCGCACCGGGTACTTGTTCACAATATCCATGTAAATAGTACGATTGGAGCCGTTATAAAATACATTCAGGTTCTTGATGAAAACATTGAACGGTTTGAACTGCGCGGCTTTCGCTTCCACATGACGAACAATATCATCAACATGCGTGTCGCTATATTTAAAGAGAGAAATGTGTGCTTTGGAATACCGGTCATCAAATTCATGACCGATCAGATAGTGTACATCGTCTTTCAATACCGATACATCACTCATGATGTGACGCGGAGGCGCAATGATAAAGAATAATTCTTTTACCGGGCTGCTGATCTTTAATGCTGATGTTCTTCTCATAACCTTAAAATTTTTTATTCGGTAACTGCTATATATTTTTTCTATCTACATTCTTACTTCTTACTCCTGGCTTCTTACTCCTGACTTCTTACTTCTTACTTCTAAAAAAAGTCACTTCCCCTTAAACATATTCATCTCCATCCGCACGCGCCTGCTTACATCGAGCGTAGTGGCGCGGATCAATTTTTCAACCCCGTGTCGATGCTTGATATAGTCAATTGCTTCATAGAGATTTATACTCTCCGCGGTATCATCAAACAGGCTGATCTGATGATTGCCGTGAACCAGGCCGCTCAACCGAACGCCCACCAACCGGATCAGCATTCTTCTATTATAGAGTTTGTCAAACAACTGCGTTACGGTGCGCAGCAACACGTGGTCAGATGACGTATAGGGTATATGCACCTGCTTCGTTTCGGTGTCGAAGTTGGAGTAGCGTATCTTTACCGTTACACACGAAGTAAGTTTCATCTGACTGCGCAACTGGAACGAAACTTTTTCCACCATCGCGATGAGTATAGATTTCAGTCGCTTTACATCAATCGTATCTTCATCAAATGTACTCTCGGTAGAAATTGACTTTTGTTCGCTATAGGGAACCACCGGAGAATCATCTATACCCTGCGCTTTATTCCACAGCGATATTCCATTTTTACCGAACGCACTCACCAGGAATTTCACCGGCATCTCGCGAAGCGTAGCAATGGTGCGCACACCCATATCATAGAGAAATGTAGTGGTCTGTTTGCCTACCATCGGAATTTTATCTACCGTTAACGGATCGAGAAATCCCTGTTCAGTACCCGGCACTATATGAGCGTTCGCGTTAGGTTTAAATTCACCGGTAGCAACTTTGGAGATGAGTTTGTTTACAGACAATCCCATCGATATCGTCAGGCCGCTCTCTTTAATAATCTTGTGGCGCAATTCAGTGGCCCATTTATAAGCACCGAAATATTTATCCATGCCACTCGCATCTATATAGAATTCATCGATCGAAGCTTTCTCAAATGCAGGCGCAGCTTCTTCAATCATCTCGGTTATTTCATGCGAGGCTTTACTATAAGACTCCATATCGCCTGAAATAACTTTGGCATCCGGACATAACTGCAGCGCGAGATACATCGGCATGGCCGAGTGAACACCAAACTGGCGCGCCTCGTAGCTGCATGCAGCCACCACACCCCTGCGACTGCTTCCGCCTACTATTAAAGGCAGTCCGTTCAGCCGCGGATTGTTCTTGCGCTCGACCGCCACAAAGAAAGCGTCCAGATCAAGGTGTATGATGTTCCGTTCCATGACGCTAAATAACTAAAAATATTAGTTAAATGTTTTTTATTTCGACTAATTATTTTAGGTTTGTGTCATCGTTGAGGAAAAAAGGGAGTTAAACTGATTTTGCCATTCAGACTTATATACTCAATGAAACGTTGTGTGTAGTTTGCCTGAACCTCTCTCGCAGGGTTATGCGAGAGAGGCCTTCAGGGTTGTTGTTGTTGTTGTAAAAACGAAGACGATCGTAAGTAGCAGCGTTTTGTTTTTTCAGGTAAACTATATCTGATGAGACTCGATTTTTGTTTATTCAAATCGTACTTTGTAAATCGTAAACTTGTACCTTATATATAATGGCAACTGTTAATAAAAACCTCAAGTTCCTTCGTACACAGAAAGGACTTACACAAAAACAACTTGCTGAAAAGCTCGGGTTGAAACAAGCCGCCATTGGCGCCTATGAAGAAGAGCGTGCAACCCCTCCGTTGTCTTCGCTGCTCGACATAACCAAGATCTTCAATGTTAACTTGGATGCGTTGGTTAGCCAGGATTTGAGCAAGGTATCGGAGAAAGATCGGAAGGCTGCCCCGTCAAAAGGTAAAGAGGTACTTGCTATAACAGTAGACTCTAATAATAAAGAAAATGTAGAGCTGGTATCACAGAAGGCTTCTGCCGGATACCTTGGCGGATACCAGGACCCTGAGTTTGTAAAAGATCTTCCGAAGATAAGTTTACCCGTACTGCCGAGGAATAAAACCTATCGCGCCTTTGAGATACAAGGAGATTCGATGTTACCCGTGCAACCCGGTAGTATAATTTTTGGAGAATATGTTGAAGATGTAGGCGATATCAAGAACGGTAAGCTATATATACTGGTAACCAAACAGGATGGTATAGTCTTCAAACGCGTTTTTAATTTTGCTGATGACGAAGGAAAGTTGCTTGCCGTATCCGACAACCGTCAGTATCAACCTTTCTCGGTTGCTGCCGATGATGTATTGGAAATATGGGCAGCCAAAGCTTTTTTCTCCAACCAGTTTCCGGAGGGTAATGCAGGGAATCAATCGGTGTCCGATCAGCTCGCGTTACAGATCGTAAAGCTTCAGCAGGAATTGCAGGGAAAGAAAAAGTGATGTGATCGTTATCCGTTAATTGTTATCCGTTAACCGTAATGGGAGATGGGTAATATGTTTGCGGATTTGAAAAAGATATATTCTTTTTAGAACTATAGATATAGACACGCAAACTCTTGTCGGAGTGCGGAGTGTTATGCAGAGAGTTTGGTATTTTGAAACTCCGTGAACCTCTGTGTCTCCTCGGTGTCCTTTGTGCCATTGGATTTATATACACGTTATTAAAAATGCCGCAGTCGTCCAGTTGCTTCTCGAGACAAAGCTTCGAGAAAGTTCATGCATATATAGCAAGTCATACCGATTCCGCAGGACATAGTTCCGTTACCATAGAAGGCTATGCCATAACCATTATAGATGCCGATCGTCTGGCCTTCAAAAAGGACAACTATACTTTCGGACAAGTCCACAAACAGAAAGGAATTATAGCCCTAACGAAACGTCAGCAGGATCGTGAGCGACATGTGCGTGCGATCGAGCAGGCTTTCTGTGCTTTGGTGGAGATTGTTGGCCGTTAATCGTTATTCGTTAAAAGTTATTCGTTGGAAGGGTATAGTGGTGTTTTGCTTTTATAGGAGGGTAGGGGTTTCCTTTCAGATATATATAAATCCAGGGACACAAAGTTCTCGAAGAAGACACAAAGGACCCGGAGAGATTTCTTTGTATTATACTTTGTGAAACTTTGTGCCTTCTTTGTGTTCTCCGTGCAATGGGATTTTCATTTCAGGGTGCAATGGGATTTAATGCACTCTCTTCATCACCCACCTCTTACTATTCAATTGATCCGGTTGATTGTAGAGTTTTCTTTTCACCACAATAAATTCATATATAGCCCCCTTCTTGACTGAACTGCTATAAACAGAATCTGCCCGAAGCCTGATAACGTTGTTCTCTTTTTGCCACGTTCCATATACCCAACTCGGCAGACTCGATGACGCCATATAGTGAACAAACCTACCGTTGTCAGTCAACTCCAACGTCTCCATCCAGACCGTTGTAGGTACATTCCGCAAATGCCAATACCATCGTGTCAACGGAGAACCAATCTGATCATGCCGCATATAGTACTCCACCAACTTCGGCTTTTCCTGCGCGAAAGACAAAGTTGTAATAGACGCCAGTATTCCGATGATGATTAATCTTTTCATCTGCGTTTGTGTTCAAAACGACTGAAACCTGATACCCCTAATTTAAGAACATTATACCTATAACGATTTATGAACGCATATATTTCAAGCGGATCGGCAAACCTCGCGAATCCGTTGTGCTATATTAATCAACTACCTTAGATTCTTCGTGTCCTTTGCGCCTTCTTTGTGGACTTTGTGTAATTGGATTTTAGAATAGGCCTTTAAAGAATATACCATATAGCACCAATCCAAACCCTAAAGTTAGAGCGACAATAGCACCCAATTGATAAATAGGTTTAGCACTTCGATGAATTAATATTCTCAGTTCACTATGGTCTATAGGCGATGATCCTAGCATAGAGCCGTATACCTCTACTTGATTCAGGTTGGCAAAGCTAATAGTGTATCTACCGGCATGTTGTATTGAAAATCCCCAGCAATGAACGCCATGTCGTATTGTAGCAGTAGAAGAAAGTAACAGAGTGCGTGACGGGCATTTGATACGTGACCCTCTTCAGAAGTTACCGTGATGATTGCTCGTTGGTCATGTTCAATGAACCCCGCACCCAGTACACCGATTGAATAATGCCCCGGTTTTTTAATTTTAAATCGATGCTTCGCATCTTTAAAACTAAAAACAGCAATTGGCTTTTTCGAGAACGTCAGAAGTACTTTAAGAGACCACACAAGTAAAATAAATCCGGTGAGCTCAACCGCTAGTAATTCCATTATCTAATCGAAATTTGTATTCATACATCTCCGTATAGTATTCCCCGTCCCAAGGTTCTTGAAAAGATATGGTCGAACTCGGTTCTAATTCAACCGTTTCATGTTCTTCATCCGGAACAAGACCAAACACAACTCCATCAATTACTGTTTGAAATGGTTTTACTTCTATATCCGAGAATTCAAATCTTCCTAACTCAGCAATCATTTCATCTAACTTCATTCTCATCGCCGATGGATCAGCCTGAAATGTTACACCGGCAAACCAGTGATTTGTTTTGATGTGGTTGCCCTCTTTGTCAAAGATATATAATACCACATACTCTTTTCGGTGGTTTTGCCAATTGGCCGCTGGTGCTCCATGGGGAAATACAAATGTCTCGTATCCAAAAAATTGTCGGCCATCCTCTGTCTTCCCTAAAAAGTGAGTATGGTAATCTTCCATTCGTTGAATGGGTATTCTCTCAGGTATCATCTATAGTAGAAATTGCATTATTTTATTTTCACTCATATCCTCTAGGAAACCAAACACCTCTTAATGTAGGGTCTTTCATGTTGGGTAGCACGTGTCCTTTATCCAGCGTGCTAATGTCTATATTTTCTATTTCGGTTTTTATCTCGGGAAGCTCTTTTCCTTTAAATACTTTTTGTTGTACAATGGAAATTGCATCCGCATAATCAAATGCTGTTACTCCGCAGCCGCGTGTTAAGCCGGGAGGGAGGTCTGGCAAGCTTCCTTTGAATTTAAACCAGTAGCGTGTCAATCTATATTTATGCAAGTCCATGCAGCGAACGAAAGGATGATCAACGTTTCCTTTTTGCAATTAACTTTAACGAGTTGATATAGTCAGTATCGAATTCAATTGTTCTTATGTTCCCTAGTTTAAACGGAGGGCATGTCGTTTGTCCAGGTGGCGCGTGGCGTCAGGTAATCTATTTTTAAATCAGAACCGGCAATCTTCTTAACACTACCGAGCCAGCTGGTACTGTCGACTTTCATATTGAATTGAAAGATTCCGAATTTGTTAGATATATAGGTGAGAATTGTCTTTATATCACTGATTGGAATTTTTTCGCTGTCCTTAGGTTTTTGCCCCTTAAGATCAAGAATTTTTTGTGTGAATCTCTCCCGTTCATCTCGTTTGAATTCAAGCACATGTTTATTTTTCAGAATAATATAGCCATCTACTACATAATCAACTTTATTGTATTTCAAGAGTACCCAATCGTAATTGTAGTCAAGTAAATACCCAGAATAATTTACAATCTCGTTGCTGTATTCAAACTTTAATGTCAAAAGTTTACCAAGATATTTCTTTGTCATGGATTGTCGATGCTGTAATATGTTTCTTAAATCAATTTACGACACCTGTTGGTCATCGCCAAGCCTGTGAAAAGAAATGCAAGAGCAAAGAGGCAGAGCAGTATTGTCTTCATCGATTAACTTATTGCCAGTCACCCCGAAATGTATAATATAGTTTTAACATCCCGATCAATGGAAATGTAAGGAGTATAAAATACAATAGATTTACTGCAATGGTTAGTTGCTGTGAGAACATGATTTTGATGTCGTAGTCATAGTCAAATGTGTTAAGTATCTTTCCGGTAATTGTTGTCATGATAAAATAATTGACAAACCACACACAGGGTGGAAGAATGGTCCTTTCCACGACTGCCAATTCCTGCATCGGTAAAAAATAGATATAGGCTAGAATGAGATTTACGATGGGAATAAGAAACAGGATATCCGAATCTATACCACCTTTCTGAAACTGCGATGGAACAACAAATGCAGATAAAACAATAATAGCCGCTATCAGCCAAATTCTCTTTCTAAACAGATGGTCTCGCATACGTAAAGGTAGTGATATTCAATTCTCCTAAACGTTAACAACGGAGAAGAGGTTGGAATAAAGAATAGTATCCCGTTGCCTACCAACAAACTATCGTACACCGACAAATTCACTCATCTCGCGGATCACAATCAGGAAATTCGTTGCTCGGATGTGCCACTATAGATATAGTTTGATGTCAGAAACATCAATCGCACGTCATGTCGCCACTGCTAACTTAATCGGGAGATGATTGGACCTATGCGGCATCCCCACGCGGGCAATCTTAATCAGCGTGTGTTGCAGTTGTTAGGGGGTATGAAGATATCCGGGCGGCTGAGATTACTTTTCGCTATCCGGTTTTAATGCACATTCTGAAACTCATCTTTACGCAGACTGGTTTTCCGTTTAGTCTGCCGGGTTTCCACCGGGGAAACGCCTTAAGCTGTTCAATGATCTTTTGCCTGCATTGTCCTTCCAGAGAGGGAGCGTCAATATTAATCATGTTTCCGGTACGATCGATAGTCCAGGTTAATATCTGCATCTCATCAAGACCACAGCTGCCAAATTGCACATGCTTTGCAAAGTATAACGTCAGGTCGAAATCTTCCTTTCCAAACTTAGGCATTTCATCTACTACACTATATACAGAATCGCACGGTGTTGCTTGGCCGTAGGACGTTACTTGCATCCAAGGGCATATTAAGAGGAGTAGGAGAAAAGTGCGAGCCATGATTGCTGAAATATAGTTGGATATTTATAGCGGAAGAATGAAGTAACAAAAAATAATTTATATATATTAGCAGAGTAGAGCCCATCTATCGCTTCGGAAGAAGTGGTGGATGGGCTTTTTATTTGTAATTGAGTAATGCAGTATATTCTCTTAAGATTGTTTCGGAAACAATATTGATGTGTTCGGAAGGAAATATATCGGGTTCGGAAACATTATGTTTACTTTCAATTGTCATCCATCATCTTTAGATGAGTTAATAGTTCTGTCTACAATTAGATGTTAATAGTCAATGAAAAAATATAAGCTTCAGGAAGTTTTCACACCAAGTCAACCAGCTTTCTACACCTATATCGAGAGGACTTCGGTTAATAAGCAATTGCTGCGAGGTCTTAGAACCCCCGGTAAGCAAATTATAATTTATGGGCACACAGGTGCAGGCAAAACAACTATTCTATCCAATATTTTGAAGGATCAAAAGTTGAATAGCGTAACTACGCGCTGTGTAAAAGGCATGACTTTAAACAATATTATCATAGATGCATTTAATCAGCTCGATACCTACTATAACAGTGTTGTCGAAAGTAATAAAGGAGGAAAGACAAGTGGAGGTCTTGGTGCAAGCTATTTTGGTATAAAAGCATCCTTAAAGGTTGAAGATTCTGATTCCCACAAAACTACCTCCAAACGAGTTGTTGAAATTCCAATAACACCACAAACTTTAGCTAAATATATGGGGGCTGCCAGTTGTTGTTGGGTGATCGAAGATTTCCATAAGATAGAGGAAAAAGAGAAGGCTCAAATGGCGCAAATCATGAAAGTCTTTATGGATTCATCCGTTGACTTCCCTATAACCAAAATAATCGCAATAGGTGCTGTTAACACAGCGCGTGAGGTTGTTCAATACGATCCAGAGATGAAGAATAGAGTGTCTGAAGTCTTCGTTCCTTTGATGTCTGAATTTGAACTTAAAAAAATAATCAATGAAGGCTCCAAATTGCTGAGAATATCTTTCGATCCAGATACAATAGATAAAATTGCTACTTATTCAAGTGGGTTAGCCGCGGTTACACATCAACTTTCTTTGATAATTTGTGATCTTGAAGGTGTTGAGGAAACGAAGAAGACTATTACATCTATTAGAAAAGAAGCACTAGATGCCGCAATAGAAGACTATATTAGTGAATATTCTGACACATTAAAGTCCACTTATGATTTAGCCATTAGAATCAAGAATCAAAGAAAATACGAAAGTCCTAAAGAAATACTCAATGCTATTCTTGCTCATCCTGCAAAAGAACAAGTAACGTTTCATGATGTGTTGAATGCAATTAAGAGGAATCACCCCGAGTATACAGGTAATAACTTAAAGAAGTATTTGGATGAATTAACAACGACTGATAGGGGTGAAATTCTTAGATACGACAAAGATTCCTATACCTATCACTTTTCGAATCCTTTCTTAAGAGCCTATTCGTTATTTGTAAAAAAAACCGAGAGCAGTGTTATCCCAACAAACAAAAATGCTTTGTTGGCTGATTTAAAGAGTATTGTTAAAAAGGAATTGGAAACAGCTCGACTAACTTTTAATAGGGATTTTGCAGCAGAGAGCTTTCTGTATGATGATGATGATCTATAGGATAAATCGCAGATAAAGGAACAAGGTATATAATTATGAACGTCCAAATTCAAGATAATGACGATATTCAAAATGTCTATGCAAATGATATAACTGGTTCTCCTATTCATATCTCGGATGCGAAAAGTGGGAGACAAGGATATTATTGCATGGGATGCAATAGAGAGATGCAGGCGGTTAAGTCCAAGATGGCAAATAGAATATCCTACTTCAGGCATGATCCCAAGGATGTTGTCAATAAAGGAAAGTGTACATATTCAGATGAAACGTATCGGCATAAGTTAGCCAAAGAAATACTGGTTAGAATAAAACAAATTAAAGTACCTGCTATATATAAATATCCACCTGACGGATACGAAGGGAAAGCATACCTAATTAAGCAGGCAGAAATTATTCATGCTCATAGCGTTGAGGTGGAGAGGGCTTTCTACGAAGACGACAGCGGTAAGATTCTATGGGGATCGCAGAATGATTCAAATGGGAAAAATTTACTTATAGTTCCTGATGTTATTTTCTTTAATGAAGCGAAAGAACCTATACTATTCATTGAAATAGTAGTTAAGCATCGTGTAGATGACGAAAAGAAAATAAAGATAAGAAGACTTGGAATCAATACCATACAGGTAAAGATACCCAAAGACTCACCTGAAAATATAGAGCGTGCATTTTCTACAACAGAACGGACTAAATGGATATTTAACTATGAGCAAGCAACCACTGACTATTTTCGAATTTCCAAAGGAAATTCAGAGGGAGTATCATCTGTTGATGAAATCCAAAGAGAGCTTTTTGAAGAAACTTTCCGATGCAGATCAACTCAAGTTGGAAACCTTATACGCGCGATTGGAAAGTGCTTGGACTCAAAACAATACCGAGACATTGAACACGCATTTAAATCTGAAATTCGAAGAGTTGAGGATAACGCAAAGAATGATAGCGAGCGACTTCAAGGACTACAAAGTAAGTATGACGAAGAAGCATATTGTGAACTTGAAACAGAGAGAACAAAAATTCAATCAAAGGAAGAAAGAATTCTTCGACTGTTTGAAGGATTACATGAACGCTACAAAAGCAAGCGAGGTTGCATCGAAAGAGAACTTAGTAAAGAGGAGGAAAGAATTCTTCGACTATATCCGCAAATCGTCAACAGATATAAAAGAAAAAGAGAGGATTTGGTCAGAGAAGAAAAACAATTTACTACAGGAATTGAATCAGAACTTAGCAGATATGGACTCTCAGGATCAACTTTTACAGAACGAAAAAGAGATATTGAACGAAAAATTGGAGACGAAGAAATCTTTATTAAACAAGAAGAAACAATTATTGGACGACTTGAAGAAAGCGCAGAGTCATTACCAAGAAATTTTGAGCGAGATCAAGAACGAGTTAGGTCAGAATTTGGAGACCTTGAAGATGAAGAAAGAAGTGCTATTGACGATGTTAGTGAAGGAAGAGAAACCATACAAGAGCGATTTGAAAAACTTGGAGAAGAAACTATCCGCAGATTTGAGGGATTACGAAAAGAGTCTACTGATAGAATTAAAAAACGAGATACTTCAGGAGATACCGAATTGTCCCGCCATATTAAAGAATTACTTTATTTCAGGGGAGTACTCCTCGATTTCCTTACAGAAGAAGGCGCTTTTAAAAGAAACAGAAGAGCTTGGGAAAGCTTTAAGTCGGGAGCTTTCAAAAATTGGGATTTCAGCAAATAAATACTTCGATGTTATGCAAAGAAACAATCTGTAGTTAAGTACTCTTAATTTCGCCAGTTGCGGCAAGCCCCAGAAGTTCAGCTAAAGTGTTAATATAAGTTGGAAGCTCACGGCAAATAACATCTTTTATATTCTACTTTAAATACAATCACCATTGGATATGAATCACCCTCTCTATCATTTTAATGAATTCAATGAGCAAATATTTAATATATATACTCAGAATGGGATCTTTAATTTAAGTCAAAAGGAATTTGATGGGAAAAGTACTGCATCTTTTATGTCCGATATTCTAAGACGGAAACGAAATATACATCAATTGCCGTATTCAGATTTCAAAATTCACGATGAACTTGACTTTATTTCAAAGGATTTGAAATATGTAACGGGAGTGTTATACTATCTTAGACCGTTTATAGTAGATACAAAGTCTACAAATGGCATGTATCATCAAAATCTTGCAGATAGGCGCTTTTTAATGTATGCGAATTTTGGATATCAAAGTATCTATAATTACTGGGATAGAATTGGAGATTTGCTATATCTATATTTCGAGACAGGCTTACCTGCAGATAAGGTTTATCTAGGAAGAGTTTTATCAAACATGAAAGACCCATATAACGGAGATCCTAAACACATCACTAATGATCCTCTATATAAGAAGCTGAAGGATTTATATGATAATCAATTAAAGCAATTCTTTGATGAGCGAAATGATGCTGTTCATCATTTTCAATTAGAAGCTAAGCATTATTGGGGCAATCTTGAATTTCGCCAAAATAAGATGTACTTGAAGCTTAATGACGAAAAGCATGGCTATCCAGACTTCATGAAAAGACAATTGGAAACATTCTTTGTTGGATTTGAATTGGCTTTACAGTTAATAGATAAACTTCCGGATCGCGTGCTAGTTTTTTCACAACGAGAGGCCATTTCCGATGGAGTTTACTCTGTCAAGACGATCAAAGTCTTTCAAGGAAATGATTTAACAGCGTTTTTTGATCTAGGTAAATTTTACACAGAAGCAGAAATGATTGAAACAATTGCTAAAGTCTTGAGTGTAAATGGCAAGTTGATTGTAATAGCTGACGAAAAAAATGTCTGATGAGTTTATCCTAATTACAAGCTACTTAAGTTAGGATGTAGACATCTACTAGACTTTATGCAGTGCCACGAGGCGGCAGTGCGGAGCTTATTTTTTGGTGGAGATCAGCAACTCCCTAATATCAACATCCAAAACGTCAGCTATCCTCTTCAAGTCCCTTAAATGAGGCTGCGATTTATTCGTACACATAGACGAGATCGAATTTAAAGATTTACCCGTCAGCCTTGCAAGTTCCTTTTGGCTTATCTTCTTTCTGATCAAAACAGCTTGAATACAATTAATCATTTCCATAAAAAAAACTTTAAGTATAGGTACTGCTTATAGTTATAGAAGTTAGTCTGGGAATAGTATAAGTTATACCTATAGAAGTATAAGTACAGCTTATATTTTTAGCGACCATCCATCATTTTAAAGCATCATACCTTTGCAAGGATATAAAAAGAATTGCACTATGGATGATAGCAGAGGCAAAAGTATTTTTCTTCCGCAAAACAGTATGCTTACTGAGGATGCTGTTAAATACCTCGATGACATTTTCGATTACTCCTCACCGGAAGAGTATCGCGAAACGTTGATTGAAGTATACCAGGTATATATTATGCATGAGCACCAATCGCTTCCGCAGGAGTTTGAGCACATGGCAGCTCATCTATACTTTCTGATAAACTTCTTTAAAAAGATCGGCACGGAAATGAAAGGAGTGCAGCGCGCAACGGTTAATGATAACGAGCCTCACACGTAGCAAACTGATATACTATATATACCTAAAGTCGTAACGCTGCCTTACCGCAACCTCGCAATAGGGATAGAAGCGGAAAGCCCGAAGCGGGTAGGCGTGCGCATGCCGGACTTGCATCGTATAGCCCGGACCTTCTACGTGTTTACGTTGGTACGTGTTTATGTTGGTATGTTGGTAGAAGCGTGCGTATGTGTTTAAGTTTTTAGAAACGAACGTAAACACGTGCCAACCTAAACACGTAAACACCACTTTGGCGTTCAATCCGAGTAAAGAGTCTATCAAACTGGCGTCACTGAACAAATTGCATGACGATGCGCACGCGGTGCTGGATTCGGTAAAGGCCGCTAAAACTGCCTGCGACAATGCTACCAACGACCGCGAAACTACTTTTGCTCCACTCAAGAAACTCGCTACTAAAGTAGTAAATGCGCTGGCCGCAACAGACGCCAGCAAACTAACGCTGGACGATGCGAGTTCTATAAACTTTAAAATTCAAGGGAGGCGCAACGGCAAAAAGGTAGCCGTGGTTGCTGCCAAAGATGGCACGCCTGCGGAGCCTGCCGGTATATCGGTATCGCAGCAGAGCTTTGATACACTCGTTGATAACTTCGCGAAGCTTACGCAGACGGTGGCCGCAGAAGCGCATTACAGGCCGAATGAGAGTGAACTGCAGGTGTCGGCACTCAACACGGCTTGCTGACCGATTTGCGTGCGCGGAACAAAGCTGTGCTGGCCGCCATTACGGCGTTGAGTAACGCCCGTATATCGCGCGATACGTTGCTGTATGCCGAGAACACGGGGCTGTACGATATATCGCAGTCGGTGAAGCAGTATTTGAAATCGTTGTTCGGTGCAACGAGCGCGCAGTACCGGCAAGTGAGTGGCATAAAGTTTACCAATCGCGCGTGAGTGGGCAGCTGTAGCGGTATACTTTTTACGGTGACCATGATACACGCTATACCTTACAGGCAGTTTTATATTTCCTGTAAGGTAATTTTAAGCGCGAGCTGTGTAATGATTTGTGTATCGGTTGGATACTTTGTTTTCTGCGGGAGTGCCGCGTGATGTAGCGGAGATTTTTATAGAGGCCGCTTTGTAACGTATGGATCGTGTAGTGCGAAGTATACCTGTAGCCTGGATATATAGAGATGTTTACGCGGAGTGTTATCGGCTAGTCTCCGTAAGCTATAAGTCCGCTATCGGACTGTTGGGCGGTGTTGAAGAGTGTTAACAGTTTCTGTACATCGGCATCGTTCGTCATGTTTTTCTTTTGGATGGTGACGCGCATTTGGTTGATGAGCGCAGTGCCCCATCGAAAGGTTGAGTATACATCAAACCGATCGCTGATGATACCTTTTTCTTGCAGGTTTTCGAAAGTGGTTTCGTCAAGCTCACCGGCAAAGGGGAGGGTGTTCCCTTTATTAGGTTTGGGTTGATCGTCTGGTATAGTGTATAGATGGAGCATGACTATAGAGTGCATTCAATTGGTTTTGCATTTCTTGCGTTTATTCCTTTGTGTCTTTTTCGTAGATAATATCACTGGATAAATTCTCTGACTGGAACCATTTATAGATTGCGTCCTTAGTCTTGTTGTGGAAGAATGTTTGCCATGATTCATTAACCTCGTTACTTAGATCGTACGTCAGGCTGGCCATATCAATGCCGTTTAAGTATCTCTTTTTTAAATGACTTATATCATACTTAATCGTTGATTGTACTATTGATTCAATCCGCTCATGAATCTCGCTACGGAGAGAACTTTCTTTAATGGTTGCAGCGAATTCTCTCATCATCTGTATCCGCTCGTCAATCGTAATTCTTGGAATGTCGATATAATTTTTATCTGTATTCGTTATTGCATTCGCTATCTCTTCATTCTCTAAGATACCTTCTTCGTGGTCATTGTAATCCCACAGGGAAATTTCAATTACTTTTTTGTTTTTCTTGTCCCAAAGGAAATAGTATGTTATTTCATCATACGGAAATGTGAAGGCTGCAACAAGATTGTCTATTTGCGTGTCTCTCATCTTTTCTATTTGTCTGCTTGAAGTTCTTAGTACTAACCACAAGGTAACTCTACTTTTTGGTTGGTAGTTCTTCGTTCTCGTTGTATATAGCGTTCAGTCGTTTTGCATTGTCTTCAACTGTTAACTCGAAGCCCATTTCTTTTCTGCGTTTGTTTACATTCTTAGGATCTTCGATTGGCCAGATGGCGAGTTTCTTGTCTTTGCCAAAGGTTGAAGCCTGCGATCCGTAGATCTGTTTTTTACCTTTCCACATCAGCAGTCTGTCTTCCATCATGGCACAGGCAGTCTTATCAGCTTCACCGATGCTGGCGAGTCTTTTGAATTCCGGAAACCATTTTTCCATGAGCTCTATACCAGAATGCTGCACGATATAGAAGAAAGCTTCAGCAGCTTTGTTGCCGATCTTGCTTTGTTCGATCCATCCGTACTTATCGAGAATTACCTTTAGCTTGATTTGATTATCGGCATCAATCAGTTGCATTTGTTTAATATAGGTACCGGCATGCGGAGAATCGAGTCCAACGGAGTCGACAAGAATTCTGCGGATGTTCTGGTCTTTGTAAACCATTTCTTCCAACACGATTCGCAGGGAATCGTAGTTAGGTTTATGTGTAGTCTGGCGGGTAGCCTGTCCGTAGCATGACAGGGATGCTATGAGCAGGAGGATGGGGAGGAGGGGTTTCATGGGGTTGTTGTTAACGTTTCCTTTTAAATGATTGGTAATAGCACATGTTATTACCTCGATTGTAAGGATGATAGGATACACACTATAGTTTGATTAGGGCGCATTAATAATTTGGATGAACTCATCCTTATTGCTTGGCGGAGGTGGTCCTTCACATATCATTATCAAATTTAATTTAAAATCGCTGACAAACTCATTGATAAATGGGTCACTAAGTTTAGCAGAAATGTACCGCTAGTATTGGATAAACTTTCCTTCTTCATTCAGGCGGAAAAGTCCCTTGTGAGGATGATCCAAAAGTATATCGCAATACATTTCATTCTTCTCATTTATCTGTAAAGAATGAATAAAATCATTAATAAAATCCTCAAAAAAAACATCCCTTTTAAAGGAAAAGTCAATTAAGAATATTTCTCTTCCCTTGAAGTATTCACTTATCTTATCAATAACTACCGAATCAAAATTAAAAGCTAATTCATGGCTCGCATTATTATCAAAATGGTAATAAATTTCATTCCTACCTGTGTCTTTTGCAATAAAGTAAATAGCGTCCTCATCTTTGTGTTTCAATATTAATTTATCATAGGTCAAAAGGTAATTTTCTAAAATAATACATGTTTTTTTGTTAGATGTTATGAATGAAGCTACTTCCATGATTTATGGTTCAATAAGTTTTCTCCCAGAATTTACGTCTCCGCAGAGTCTTCCGCTTCGGTGGCCCTGTCGTAAGCACAAAATATGAATTGGACTTAAAAATATCCTATAATATGTATTATATATTAGGCGAGGCTGCAGGAACTGACGAGACGGGACCGGAATACCCGCAAGCGCAAGAGATGGTTGAGGTATATAACTATGATGCTCCTGACAGCATCTATATTACGTCTTATCATGATGGCGTAGAATTGCCATGCACGCCTAACCTGAATGCAATTAAAGTTATGTCACGTGCAAAATTAACTGATCTGCTGAGTGTGGCCATGCTTTCAACTTCAGGTTTACTTATTAGTAGAAGAATGCAATTACTACTGCAAGATTTTGTTCTGGTTAATCACAAGTTTTATCCGGCAACGATTAAGCACAAGAAGGAGCTATTCGATGATAAGTATGTATACCTGCATTTGATTTCAGACTTGAGAGAATTTGTTGACTACAAAAGATCAGTATTCTATTCTTCGGTTTCAGGCTATAACGTTAACCTCCGATTTAAAAGTAAAGATGATACTCTTGCGTACTACGAGGCGGAGGACAGACGTCATACGTTAAGATCGAAGCAGATCGCCTTTGTGCCGTCCTTTGTCAATTATGATTTATTTTATATCTCAAATTTTAACAAGAATATCTATATCTCACAGAAGCTACGCGATCATCTGTTGGCAAACCATGTTACGGGCGCTTCATTTACGTTAGCAAATGATATTGTATCGTCATAGTCTGCGGTTTTGTTCGATGCCTACCTATGAACCCTTTCCGTCTCGGTATTTAGCGATAGAGGTTAACAACGTTTCCGCTTTCTTTTTAGATTCATCTGTTTCACCCCAGCCATTATTGTAAATCATTTCTCGCTTAATGTGTTGAGAATATACTTTCTGCACGCGCCAGTTTGTTATCCAATCGCTGTGAATGATGACCTTGATGAATCTTGAACTTTTGCGGGGTCTTCCAATAACATATATCTTTTCGTAGCCGTCACCCCATTGCGGAGGAAAGCAGTATACCTTTGTTCCAGGTGAGAAGTGCTTGGTTCCTCTTCTTATTTGTTGGGTTGCACCGTCTACTCGCTCATCAACGATGTTTCCGACAAGGCACCAGACAAAATCTACCGTTCTATTGCGTCTGGCTTCTGCTTCTCTTTGATATTCTTCAAATAACTTTTTATTGTACTCCCTACGGTATTGTTCCTCGTCAAGGACTTGATCCTCGTTGATACTTTCCAAACGTATATCATTGGTCGGTGATTCCGACTTCCCTGTTAGTTTGCTCCATATGCGCGACCAGAGTCCCATGAGGAAAGAGTTCAAATAGATAATCTAATAAAATACAAATTTGTATTTATTTAACGTCTTGTTAAATGTTATATCAACAGGCGGTGCTGGTATACTATATCTTTTCGAGAGCCAACCGAGCATAGCACAGTAAAAGCCTTCTGCCTGGAGGTCTGTGTCGGCTAATTCTATACCGGTGATGTTAATGATTATTTTTTGTTCAGGGTTCAGATTGTCGTGTATTAACGAAGCCATTCTCACAATTGCTTTCATTGCATAACTCTTCTCTGCTTCGGTAATTTTAAATGCTGTTGATGTTTTCAGATAGATTCTATCTGTTACTTTATTGCAGTCTAGGCATTCGGTATAGATTAAGTCTTCTGCAGTAAGTTCAATGGAGATTCCCCATGAGCTTTTTATATATCGGAAGTGATAAGTTAATTGCATATAAGGGACCAAATCTCTTTGCAATATACTAAGGCAGGTATAGCTCTCTATGCTTTCGCTTGGAATATACTGCAAAGAATAAATGCGAAAAGAATAGTGTATTTCATATGTCTTTTACTAATCATTAAAGAATATAACATCTCTTCCTCTTCTCTGGCCGAGATCGTTTATATAGGCTTCTCTCTTAATCTTATACCCTGCCGTGAATTTCCGATTTAGATAGAGACCGAGGAATATTAAGAGTCCTACGATAACAAGGTCAATTGTTTCTAGAAAGTCTAGACCATCGGTAAAAAATGCAGGGAGTGATTTTAACAATGATATTGCAGAGTATATCGCGACCCACTTATAAATACGGCCTCTATAGGTAGCGACTCCATAGCAAAGTATGATGTTTATTAATGGCATCAGGAGTAAAACAGGAAACCATTGTATGCCATTCTTGAGGACAAAGGGAATACCAATTATTAATTTTAATATAACGGTTAGTATAAGAATGGTAAGAAGAAGAGAATTAACGAGTTTATATTTTTTCTTTGCGCGTTTTGAAGGAGTAAACGTTAGGATTGCAGCAACGTCAGCAACGGGGGTTTGTGTCTCTTCGCATATCTCAGTCAAAACTTGTTGTCTCTTCTTTCCTTCATTTAGTTTCTTGATTACCAGTTTTCGAATCTCTTTCCTTGTCATTCGTCAGTTTTTTATTTGAAAAATAACCTTCTGTTATGTTAGTGACTATAAATTATTGCAAGCAGCAATAGTATTACCAGGATGATCGAAATTGCCAAAGGAAATCCGACAGGTTTTGCTCTATACTTCACATCCTTTCCAACGTACTTGTCCCAAAAGGTAGTGATGAGCCCTAGTCCGCCAGACGCGTTTAATGATGCCAGCCAATATTTACTGACAGAAGGGATGTTTATTATAATAATTGAAATAATGAAGTACGCTATT